>NZ_KV828511.1:293053-391117 GCF_001836405.1 Pseudomonas sp. HMSC057H01
AAGCCGAGCTGTACCCGCGCATCAGCTTCGCCGTCGGCGCCGAAACCTCCGCAGCGACCCTCGCCGGCCTCGGCGGCAGCGGCGCGCTAGCCTACGCGGCCGGTCCTCTGCTGGGCTGGCGCTTCCCCAACCGGGAAAGCGCGCGAGGCCGCCTGGACAGCGCAGCGGCAGAGCGCGACGCCGCTCTGGCGCGCTTCGACGGAGCGGTGCTCGGCGCCCTGCGCGAGGTCGAGCGTGCCTTGGCGCTGTATGCCGGCGAGCGCCAGCGGCGTGCCGACCTCCAGCGTGCCCTCGACGAGCAGCGCCACGCCTACCGGTTGGCGCGCAGCAACTATCGCGCCGGCGCCCTCGATGCCCTCGAGCTGCTCGACAGTCAACGCAGCCTGGTCGCCGACCGGGCGCGCCTGGTCGACGCCGAGATGCGCGTCGCCGAGCGCCAGGTCGAACTGTTCCGGGCTCTCGGCGGCGGCTGGCAAGCCGCTCCCAGCCCCTCCCACCAGGATAACGGACAATGAACCAGGCAATCAGGGAACCCATCGAACACACCACTGGCGAAACCATGCCAGCAGTCACGCGCCGGCGCCGAACCTGGCTGCTGGGCGGCCTCGCCGGCGCCATCGCGCTCGCCGCCCTGCTGGCCTGGTGGTGGAGCAGCGGACGCTTCCTGGAGGGCACCGACGATGCCTATGTACGCGCCGACTGGGTGGCGGTCAGCGCGCAGGTCTCCGGCTACGTCGCCGAGGTGCTGGTGGCCGACGACGCCGACGTCCAGGCCGGCGACCTGCTGCTGCGCCTGGACCCGCGCGACTTCCGCCAGCGCCTGCGCGCCGCCGAGGCCCGCGAAGCGGCGGCGCAGGCGGCGCTGGAAGCCCAGCGCGCGAAGCTGGAGACCCTCGATCGGCAACTGCTGGAGCAGGTGCAGACGATCAGCCGCGCCCGCGCCGATGGCGAAGCGGCGCGAGCCGAATGGCGCCGCGCCGAGACCGACTGGCGACGCTACCGGCAATTGGCCGACGAGCATGCCACCAGTCGCCAGCGCCTGGAGAATGCCGACGCGGCGCACCAGCGAGCGCGGGCGGCGGCGCGGCGGGCAAGCGCCGAGGAAGGCCGCCAGCGCGCCGCCAGGGACGTACTGAAGAGCCGGCGACGCGAGGCGGAGGCGGCGCTCGCCCAGCGCCAGGCGGAGCTGCAGGAAGCCGCGGCGGCGCGCGAACTGGCGCGCCACGCCCTGGACGATACCGAAATCCGCGCCCCATTCGCCGGCCGCGTCGGCCAGCGCAAGGTGCGCCTGCGCCAGTACGTCACGCCGGGGCTGCCGCTGCTGGCGGTGGTGCCGCTGGAGCAGGCCTACGTGGTGGCCAACTACAAGGAGACCCAGCTCGAACACATCCGCCCCGGGCAACCGGTAGAGCTGGAGGTGGACACGTTCGGCCGCCGCTGGCGCGGCCGCGTCGACAGCGTGGCGCCGGCCTCCGGCGCGGTATTCGCGCTGCTGCCGCCGGACAACGCCACCGGCAACTTCACCAAGATCGTCCAGCGCTTCCCGGTGCGTATCCGCCTGGACACCGACGCCGCCGAGCGGGGCCGGCTGCTGCCGGGGATGTCGGTGATCGCCACCGTGGACACTCGCGAACCGGACGGAGCCTCCGCCGATGAGCGCTGACGACAAGGTATCGCTGCGTGCCTGGGTCGCCGTCACCGGCGGCCTGTTCGGCTGCTTCATGGCTGGCATGAACGTGCACGTCACCAGCGCGGCGCTGCCGGAGATAGAAGGCGCGCTGGGAGCCACCTTCGAGGAGGGCTCGTGGATATCCACCGCCTATCTGGTCGCGGAAATCAGCATGATCCCGCTTACCGCCTGGCTGGTGGAAGTGTTCTCCTTGCGCCGGGTGATGCTCCTCGGCTCGCTGGTGTTCCTGCTCAGTTCGCTGAGCTGCGCGCTGGCGCCGAACCTGTCGACGCTGATCCTGATCCGGGTGATCCAGGGGGCTTCGGGGGCGGTGCTGATCCCGCTGTCGATGCAACTGATCCTCACCGAGCTGCCGTCCAGCCGGATACCCCTCGGCATGGCGCTGTTCAGCCTTTCCAACAGCGTGGCCCAGGCCGCCGGCCCGTCGATCGGCGGCTGGCTGGCGGATGCCTATTCCTGGCGCTGGATCTTTCTCCTGCAACTGTTGCCGGGGATCGCCCTGCTGGCCGCGGTGGCCTGGTCGATCCGCCCCCGCGACGGCGACCGCGAACGCCTGCGCCAGGCCGACTGGCTCGGCATCGGCGCGATGGTCGCCGGCCTCGGCGCGCTGCAGATCGTGCTGGAGGAAGGTGGCCGCCGCGACTGGTTCGAGTCCGGCTTCATCCGCACCTTCGCCGTCCTCGCCGTGCTCGCCCTGCTGCTCTTCGTACAGCGCCAACTGTGGGGCGCGCGGCCGTTCATCAACCTGCGCCTGCTGGGCAGCTACAACTTCGGCGTGTCCAGCCTGGCGATGGCGGTGTTCGGCGCGGCGACCTTCGGCCTGGTGTTCCTGGTGCCCAACTACCTGTCCCAGTTGCAGGGTTTCAACGCCCGGCAGATCGGCGACAGCCTGATCCTCTACGGCCTCGTGCAACTGCTCCTGGCGCCGCTGCTGCCGCGCCTGATGCGCTGGCTGAACCCCAAGCTGCTGGTGGCCGGCGGCTTCGCGATCATGGCCCTGGGCTGCTGGATGGGCGCGCACCTGAACGCCGACGCGGGACGCAACGTGATCATCCCCTCCATCGTCGTGCGCGGCATCGGCCAGCCGCTGATCATGGTCGCGCTCTCGGTACTGGCGGTGAAGGGCCTGGACAAGGCCCAGGCCGGCTCGGCCTCGGCGCTGATCTCGATGCTGCGCAACCTCGGCGGCGCGATCGGCACCGCGCTGTTGACGCAACTGGTCTCGCTGCGCGAGCGCTTCCACTCCGAGCGGATCGGCGAGACCCTGACGATCTTCGACGGCGCCCTGCAACAGCGCCTGGGCGGTAGCCAGGTGCGGATACAACTGCCGGAGCAGCAGCAGGCGCTGGCCCTGCTCGACCACGGGGTGCGCCAGCAGGCCTACCTGATGGCCTACTCCGACGCCTTCTACCTTTCCTGCGTGGCGCTCCTGGCCTGCGCCCTGGCCTCGCTGATGCTGCGCCAGAAGGACTGAACTCAGTCGCCCTCGGCCACCCCGTAGGCGGCGCCGCGGCCGAAATAGAGGCTCGGCGAAACGCCCAGGGTCCGGCGAAACATGGCGCTGAAGGCGCTCTGGCTGTCGTAGCCGAGGTCCAGTGCGACCTCGAGGATCGAATGCCCTGCCGCCAGCGCATCGAGGCTGGCGAGCAGGCGCATGCGCCGCAGCCACTGGACGAAGCTGAGACCGGTTTCGCGCTGGAAGGCGCGAGTCAGGGTCCGCGGGCTGACGCCCAGGCGACGCGCGGCATCGCCCAGGCTCCAGTCGGCGGCCGGCTCGGCGCGCAGGCTGCGGCACAGCGCCGCCAGTTGCCGATCGACCGGCTGTGGCACGTGCAGGGCGAGGATCGGCAGCACCCGCAGTTCATCGAGGATCAGCTCCATCACCCGCTCGTCGCGGCCGCCCGGCGGGTAGTCCGGCGCGATCCGCATCGCCGCGACGATCAATTGCCGCAGCAACGGCGGCACGTCCACCACCCGGCAGTCCTGCGGTAGGTCGTGGCGCGCCTGCGGGGCGATGAACAAGGTGCGCATGCGCACCTGGCCGGCGAAACGCAGGGCATGCTCGATACCGGCCGGCAACCAGACACCGCGTCCCGGCGGCACCACCCAGGTGCCCTCGGCGGTGCCGACCGTGACCACCCCGCTGAGCGCATGGATCAATTGCGCGCGCGAATGCCGGTGCAGCTCGACGCGCTCGCCGTGGAGATAATCCTGGGCATAGGCGAAGACCGGACGGGTGGAAGGCAGGTCGATCAGCATCGGGCGGGCCTTGGCGGGCAGTGGGGGCGCTGTCTTTTTACCAGCCGCGCCATGCTAACGACCAGTCCCGGCGAAGCACGCCGGCGCTCGCCGCGACGCGGCGAGCGCGCTACCCTGGCCGCCCCGGCGTGGCGCGACTGCCTGGCGTATCCGCCGCGCCATCCCTCCCCAAGCACAGGAGCGAAACCAGCATGGCCTCTTACGCGGAACTGTTCGATATCGGAGAAGACTTCGCCGCCTTCGTCGGCCATGGCCTGGCCACGGAACAGGGCGCGGTCGCGCGGTTCCGGCAGAAGCTGGAAAGCAACGGGCTGCCGAGCGCGCTGACGGAACGCCTGCAACGCATCGAACGGCGCTATCGCCTGCTGGTCGCCGGGGAAATGTGGTGCCCGGACTGCCAGATCAACCTGGCCGCGCTGGACTTCGCGCAGCGCCTGCAACCGAACATCGAGCTGGCGATCATTTCCAAGGGCCGCGCCGAGGACGACCTGCGCCAGCGCCTGGCGCTGGAGCGAATCCCGATTCCGCTGGTACTGGTGCTGGACGAGGAGTTCAACCTGCTCGGACGCTTCGTCGAACGGCCGCAGGCGGTGCTCGACGGCGGTCCGCAGGCGCTTGCGGCGTACAAGGCGGGCGACTACCTGGAGCACGCCATCGGCGACGTCCTGGCGATCATCGAAGGCGCGGTGCGCTGAGACAGCGCCTGCGCCCGCTTCTCAGTGCCGCGAACAGCCCGCGCCAAGGCCTCGGTACTGCAAGCGATGTAGGCGTCCGGCGCTGTCGCGGTAGAGCATCACCAGCGGCACCACGCCACAGGTGGCCGGCACCGGCGTGACGGAAAGCACCCGCTCGATGTCCAGCGGCATGCCGTAGTCGTAGCGCTCGATCGGCGGCAACTCTTTCCCGTCGTCGTCCGCCGCCTGGACCTGGGACCAGCAGGACAGCAGCAAGGCCAGCAAGAACGAGGTTTTCATGAGGTCTTTTCTCCATGCTGCGCCCCGTCGGACGAGACGCTTTGCGAATAGGCCCGGAGCAACCAGGCGAGGTCGGTGAGGATCGCGGCCAGGCGCCATTCGCCGGCGGCCGCCAGGCGAGCGCCGGCACGGCGTGCGTGCCGCGCGGCGAGCGGCGGATCGCGATGGCGGACGGCGATGGCTCGCAGTGCGCACTCGATCCACCGCGCCTCCGCGGCGGCCGGGTCGAGCCCGGCCAGGGCGCGCCACAGGCGCCGCGACTCGCGGCCGAGTTGCAGGGATACGAAGCCCAGGCGCAGGGCCAGCGCGCTGCGCGGATGTTCCATGCCATGCAACGCGCCCAGCTGGGCGATGCGATGCTGCTGGCGGGCCTGCCAGGCATGCGCGTCGAAACCGGCGCGACGACGCAGCAAGGCTAGGGTCTCGCGGCGCAGATGGTCGAGCAGCGACGCCGAATGCCGTTCCAGGTCCTTCGGCAGCAGGCGGTAGACCAGCAGGCTGATGCAGAGCGCCAGCACCCAGGCGCAGGACTGGTTGGCGAAGTCGCCGAAATCGAAGCGGGCGAGATTGCCGGTGGCGACCAGGGTGTTGAAGGCGATCAGGTAGGCGATTCCCTGCAACGCCCGCCTGGGCACTGTGGTGGCCTGGATACCGAACGACCAGAAGAAGGCGAGGCACAGCAGCAGCAATGGAAAACCGTTGATCAGCGGTAGCAGAAGGAATTTGCAGAGCAATGCGGCAGGTATCGCGTAGAGCGTGCCGCGAATGAAATTGCGCGTGCCCTCGGCGGGAAAGGGCGAGGCTGCCAGCAGCGTGCAGTAGGGGCCGAGCACCGCCAGCAGGGTCGGCCCCTGGTCCCACCCGCTGAGGAACCACAGGGCGCCGCCGACCAGCATCGCCAGCCAGGCTCGCGCGCCGTTGCGCAAGGCCTCGCGGTAATGTCGATGGAAGGCCGCTGGGCGGACGTCGGCGCGGGCCCGGCCGTCGAGCCGGGCGAACCCCCGCAGGGCGGCCTGCAGGTCATCCAGTTGCTCGTCGAGACGCTCCATGAACAGCCCTTCGCGACAGGCATCCGCTTGGTCTGTCGGAAGTCCGCGCCGAATCGCCGCCAGGCGACCGCGCAAGCTCGCGAGCCGTCGCGCGGCGCCGGCGAAGTCGAGCTCGCCGCGCTCCAGTTGGCCGCCCAGCAGGCACAGGTCGTCGGCCATCGGCAGCGCCAGTCCACGCTCCGCCAAGCGCCGGGCCCAATGCGTCTCGCCGGCGAAGCGGAACTCCATCAGCGTGGAAAACAGCGCCGCCAGGCCACCGCGGATCGCCGGGAGCGCAGCGCTCAGCGCCCGCGACTCGGCGCGACCGACGCCCAGCAGGTCGTCTACCGCGTAGACCTCGCCGGCCAGCGTCCGGCGACGGCGCTCCAGTTCCCCGTCAGCCGCACCGGCATGCCGCGCAGCGACCAGCGCCAGCGTCGCCGCGCAGAGCGAGACGAGACGCTGGCGCACCCGCCCGGACACGGTCCTGCGGCTGAAGAGCACGGTCACCAAGCTCAGGCAGCAGACCCCGACGATTACCGCCGAGGCGCGGGTGACGATGTGCTCGAAGGCCGCCTCGGGCTCGACCATGGCCGGTCCCAGCGCCAGGCACACGGTGTAGCCGGCGACCACCGCGGCAGTGGCGTAGAAGTGCCGGACCAGGCTCATGACGCCGACGCAGAGACCCAGCCAGAAACCCAGGGCGACGACGAACAGCAGCATCTTCTGGGCGAACAGCGCGGTCAGGACGAAGGCAGCGAGCGTGCCGACCAGGGTACCCACGGCGCGCCACCAGCCCTTGCCGACCACCGCTCCCTGCACCGGATTGATCAGCAACAGCACAGTGGACGCCGCGGAAAACGGCGAATCCAGTTGCAGGTAGAGCCCCAGGCCGAGCGCCAGAGCGGCAGCGCCGATGCTGCGCAGCACGTAGCCCAGGCTGTCGGTCCGCCAGGGCAACGGCAACGCCGCGTACCAATCGCGCCCGCCGGACGCCGACGCCGCCATCAAAGGTACTCCTGCAACCAGCGGGTCAGCCGCCAGTGCCGCGCGGTCCCCGCCTGCAGCACCTCGACACTGCCGGTCATGCCGGCGGCAAGCACCACGCCCGCCGGTACCCGGTCGAGTTCGATGCGCACCGGCACGCGCTGCGCCAGGCGTATCCAGCTGAAGTTCGGGCTGACCTGCGGCAGGCCGCTGTCGGCACGGCTTTCGTTGAGGTCGGCGACACCGCGACCGATGCTCGCGACATGGCCGTCGAGCAGCGGATCGAACCCCATCAGCTTGATCGTCGCCGGCGCGCCGACCTGTACATTGCGCAGCTTGGTTTCCTCGAAATAGCCGGTGACCCAGAAGCTTCGCCGATCGACGATGAAGATGTTGGTCCGGCCCGCCGCCGCGTAATCGCCGGGCTGCACGCGCAACTGCGTCACATAGCCGTCCACCGGCGAGCGCAACTCGCTGCGCCGCAGGTCCAGCCGCGCCTGGTCGAGCGCCGCCCCAGCGGCCTCGGCGCGGGCGCGGGCGATACGCAGGGCGCGACCGGCGTTGGCGACCTCCTCGCGCGAAACCGCGCCGGCCAACTGCATGCGTCGGCGCCATTGCTCGTCACGTTGGCGCAGGGTTTCCCGCGCCTGCTCCAGCTCCGCCTCGCGCTGGCGCACGGCCAGGCGATAGCTGCGCGGATCGATGCGGTACAGCGGATCGCCGCGGGCCACCCGCTGGTTATCTGCGACGAGCACCGCCTCGACGCTGCCGGAAACTTCCGGCGCGATGCGAATCACCTGCGCGCTGACCCGCCCGTCGCGGGTCCAGGGCGCCAGCACGTAGGCTTGCCACAACTGCAACGCCAGGCACAGGGCGAGCAGGCCGCAGGCGAAGGTCGCAGCCACCTTGGAAAGACGAACGATGGACATGGGGACCTCGGCTCAGAACTTCAGCACCAGCACGGACAGCACGATGAACGACAGGAAGAAACGCAGCAGGCCGGGATGCCAGGCGCATTCCAGCCAGCGCCAGGCGAGGCGCTCCAGCAGCAGGTAGAGCGGCATCGCCAGGCACAGGTAGAGGAACAATGGCGGCACGTAGAGGCCGGAAACGGAGACTTCGCTCAGCATGCAGGGCACCAGGGTATCGAGGGCGCGGAGCGGTCGGCCGCTCCTGTCGGGTTGAGGAGCACAGGCTACGGGTCGTGGCGATTTGCAAATATCGACTACTCAGCCAGAAAATAATCGAATTCGGACAACCAAAGGACCTGCCGTGAGCCGTGAACCGCAGACCTACCTCGCCCAACGCTTCGATCCCGACGCGCTCGGCCAGCCGGCCCTGGCCCTGCAGCTGGAGGCCCGGCACAACGACACCGAAGTGCCGGTGCACCGGCATCGCAAGGGCCAGCTGGTGGTGGCCTGCCGCGGCGGCATCACCTGCACGGTGCCCGATGGCCTGTGGATGGTGCCGGCCGGGTTCGGTGTGTGGATTCCCGGCGGCATCGCCCATAGCAACCGGGTCACCGCCAACGGCAAGGTCTGCTTCCTCTTCGTCGAGCCGGGGGCGGCACGCCTGCCGAGCGACTGCTGCACCCTGGCCCTGTCGCCGCTGGTCCTCGAACTGATCCTGCACCTGAGCGCGCAACCGCAGGACTATCCGCACGACGGCCCGCTCGCACGTCTCGCCGGGGTGCTGCTGGAACTCCTGGAACAGGCGCCGACCGAACAGCTCTACCTGCCGCTGCCGGACAACCGCGGCCTGCGCCGCATCGCCGACGAACTGACCCGCGCCCCCGGCGACCGCGCCAGCATGGCCGAATGGGCCAGGCGAGTGGCGATGAGCGAGCGGTCCCTGGCGCGGATGGTGCGCCGGGAGACCGGCATGACCTTCGGCCAGTGGCGCCAGCAATTGCAGATCATCATCGCCCTGCAGCAACTGTCCGCCGGCGTTTCGGTGCAACGCACCGCCGAGATCCTCGGCTACGAGTCGGTCAGCTCGTTCATCGGCATGTTCCGCAAGGCGCTCGGCAGCCCCCCGGCCCGCTACGTGCGCGACAGCATGCGGCGGCCAGCCGACTGAACGGAGGTCGACGGAAAGGTCTTGCAGTTCGTCAGCTGTTCTCCCCCGAGACTGGCACTCGAAGGCACTTCTGGGAATAATGCCGCCCTTTTTTCTCCAGGAGGATCAGATGGTTACGCACTTCTTGAGCGAATCCGGCCAGGCAGCCTGCGGGCGCGGCGACAGCAACGTGAACGGCTCGAGCGATGTCGGCCAGGTCAGTTGCAAGACCTGCCGGCGCACCAACGCCTTCGCCCAGGCCCAGGAAAACGCCGCTCCGGCCAGTGCCCCTGTCACCCCCACCGCCGCTGCGCCAGTGACCGACAAGGCCGCGCCGCGGCCGAAAGCCGAGGCCAGGCCCGCCGCCGCGCAGCGCCAGGACCGCGATGCCGCCCGCAAGGCCTGGCAGGCGCGTCTCAACGAATTGTCCGGGAAGAACCGCATGCCGCGCTCGCGGCGCCGCGCGCAAGCCTATCTCTGAGCGGTAGCGGTACTTCGCGGCGAATGTCCGCACGCGGGCATATCCGTCCTGCCCAGCACGACCGCGCGTCCCCTCATCAGGCCAGGCCCTGCGCCTCCGCCAGGGCCAGGCCGTCGAGGGCGCCGGCGAGCATGTCCGGCAGATGGCGCGGCTCGTCGGCCAGCTCGGCCAGCTCCGACAGCCGATGCGCCGCCGTCAGCAAGGCGATCCGCCGACGCTCCAGGCGCCGACCGCTGAAGCGCTCGTAGGCGGCGACGATGCGCTCGGTGAGGTCGGCATCGATGAACGCGGAATAGATGAATTCCTGGTGCAGCGGACCGATGCCCGCGTCGGCGAAGTCGTACACACCGTTCAACCGCCCGGCCTCGCTATCGAATGCCATGTTCCAGCCATGGCCGTCGAAGAAGCCGAAGATCGAACCCAGCGGATCGGCAGGCAGCTTGGCATATTCCCGCACCAAGCGTTCCGCGCGTTCGCGCCAGGCCGCAGGCAGCAGCGGCAAGGCGTGCCTGCGCATCGCCGCGGGCGACTCCCAGGGACGCACCGGCAAGGCTCCAACCGCCCGCATGCGCGCCGGTGGCAGTCGATGCAGCTCGGCGTAGAAGCGCCCCAGCGCATCGCCGACCGCCTGCCGTGCGGGTTCGTCCAGGCGCCGATAGTCCTCGCCCAGGAGGTAACCGCCAGGCAGTTTCTCGTGGCGGGAAAACAGCGGCGGTCCCGCAAACACCTGCGGCGCCGGCACCGCCAGGCTCACCGCCGGACGCACCAGGCGTAGCACGGCGGCCTCGCGCAGCAGCGCCGCCTCGGCCTCCGCGCCGCGCGGAAACTTGAACACCCAGCGCCCTCCGACCTCCACCGCCGTGGAATGCCAGCCCGAGGCCAGGATGGCGAACGTGGCGTCCACCAGCTCCGGACAGGCCGCCACTATCGCCCGGCGATATTCCTCCAGGGCACGCGGTTCCTTCACCGACGACTCCGCGCGACCATCGCCACGATCGCCTCGTACAGTTCCCGCCGCGCCTCTTCCGGGGCGATCTCTTCGGTGGCGGCCGCGTGCGACAGCGCTTCGGCGGCGCCGATCATTGCGCGCAGAGCGGCGACGGTCAGCCGTCCGCCGCCGGCGAAGGGCTCCAGCACGGCGCGGCACTTGTCCATGAAGAGAACCTCGTAGTCGCGCTTGATCCGCTCCAGCTCCGGCGAGCTGGCGAGGGCCGCGACCACCCCGGGAATCTCCCGGCCTTGTTGCATCACGCAGTCGACATAGGCGCGGGCGATGACGTCAGCGCGCCCCTCCAGGGTCGCCTCGCTCGCTTCCAGGGCAGCCTCCATCAGCGCCGTCTGGCGCAGGTCGTAATCCTGGTAGAGCGCCGCCAGCAGGCCGGCGCGGGTGCCGAAGTGGTCATAGACCACCGGCTTGGTCACCCCGGCCTGCTCGGCCAGGCGACCGAGGGTCAGCGCCTCGGTGCCTTCTTCGCGGACCAGCCGCCAGGCCACCTCGAGCAACTGGCGCTGGCGCTCGTCGCGGGACAGGCGGCGGCGTGGCGACGGGTCGTCTGGGGAGTGCATTGACATAGATAACCTACTAAAAGTAACTTACTAAAGGTAACCTACAAAAGGTAGGTTTTACCCAGACTATCGACTTGCCCCCCTTCCCGCAATTCCCGGAGGAATTCGCCCATGCATGCCCTGATCGTCGTCGCTCATCATCATCCCCGCTCTCTCACCCTCGCCCTCACCGCGCGCATCGCCGAAGGCGTAGTCCGCGCCGGCCATTCCGCGGAAACCGCCGATCTGGCGGCGGAAGGCTTCGAGCCGCGCTTCGGCCTGGCCGACCACGCCGTGCATCGCGGCCAGGCGTCGCCTCCCGCCGACGTCCTCGCCGAGCAGGCGCGCATCGATCGCGCCGATACCCTGGTGCTGGTCTACCCGATCTACTGGTGGTCGATGCCGGCCCTGCTCAAGGGCTGGATCGATCGCGTGTTCTCCAATGGCTGGGCCTTCGACTACAGCATCGGCGGCGACCTGCGGAAAAAGCTGCAGCGCCTGCGCGTGGTGCTGGTCGGTGTCGGCGGCGCCGATGCCGGCACCTTCGAGCGGCACGGCTACGCCGGGGCGATGCGCACCCAGATCGACCATGGCATCTTCGATTACTGCGGCGCACGGGTGGTCCGTTCCGAACTGTTGCTGGAGTCGGAGAGCGCCGATCCAGCCGCGCACCTGGAGCAGGCTCGGCGAATCGGCGCCGAGCTGTTCGCCAGTGCCCGGCGGCCGATGCCGGCCTGAGCCCGCCGCAGGCGACTCAGGCACGTGGCATGTGCTTGGTCACGCAATGGATGCCGCCGCCTCCGGCGGCGATGGGATCGATGTTCAGCTGGACGATGTCCCGCCCCGGATACAGGCGGCCCAGCAATTCCCCGCAGTGGCGATCGGCGCTGGCGTCGCCGAACTGCGGGGCAATCACCGCGCCGTTGATCGGCAGGTAGTTGATGTAGCCGGCGGCGAAGTCCGGGTTGTTTCGCGAGTAGTCGCGGCGCGGCTTCAGGGGCGGCGACAGGGTATGCACCTGCAGCGCGCGACCGTCGGCGTCGGTGGCTGTGCGCAGGATCTCCAGGTGTTCGCGGGTCACGGCGTAGTCGTAGGAGTCCGGGTCGTTGTCGAGATTGGCGATGACCACGCCCGGCCTGACGAAGCGCGCATAGAAGTCGACATGCGCATCGGTGATGTCCCTGCCGCGGATACCCGGCAGCCAGACGATCTTGCGCAGGCCGAGCAGGGCTTTCAATTCGGCCTCGACCTGGCCCTTGTCCATGCCGGGGTTGCGATTGTCGTTGAGCCAGCAACTTTCGGTGAGGATCGCCGTGCCACGCCCGTCCACTTCGATGCCGCCGCCCTCGCCGGTCAGTTGGCTGGCGATGTAGCGGACCTCCAGTCGCTCGCTTAGCACGCCGGCGACGCGGCTATCGTTGCCGGCCTGCTGCTTGCCGCCCCAGCCGTTGAAGTTGAAATCCACCAGGCCCGCTTCGCCCTCCCCGTTCAGCACGAAGCAGCCGCCGTAGTCGCGGACCCAGATATCGTCCAGCGGCAACGCCAGGTAGTCGATGTTGGCGCCGCCGCATGCGCGGCGCGCCGCGGCCTCCTGCGTGGGCCGGCAGAGCAGCGTGACCGGCTGGTAGCGGGCGATGGTCCTGGCCAGCAGGGCGACGCTGCGGTTCACGTCCTCGGCCAGGTCCTTCCAGATCGACGGGGACGCGGCATAGGCAAGGAACACCCGTTCCTGCGGCAGGTGCTCGTCGGGCATGTGCCAGTGATCGGCTGCCGCCGCCTGTCCACGCGGCGAGCCGAACTCCAGGCCGAGCGTGAGGGCGGCACCGAGGCCGGCGCTGGCGCCGAGTCGCTGGAGGAAATGTCTGCGGGTCATCATTTCGGGTCCTCGGGAACGGGATCGGAACGGGTGGTCTTGAAGGTAGTCCAGGCGCGCATCCGCGCCCGCATGTCGCGCTGCGGGATGTCCTGGCCGGGAAACAGCCGGGCGTAGGTCGCCGCGTCCGGATAGATGTCCGGGTTGTCGCGCATGTCGGCGGATACCAGGGCCCGCGCCCCGGCGCTGGAGGTCGGGTAGCCGGTAGCGCTGCTGATCGCGGCCATGTTCTGCGGGCGCATGATGAAGTTGATCAACGCATAGGCATATTCCGGGTGCTGCGCGTCGACCGGAATCGCCATGCTGTCCATCCACAGAGACGTGCCTTCGCGCGGCACCCGGTAGACGAAGCGCAGTGCCTTGCCGGCTTCGTCGGCGGCGCGCTGGGCCTGGATCGCATCGCCGCTGTAGCCCAGCGACAGGCAGATCTCCTCGTTCACCAGTTGCGCCACCGGCTGCGACTGGAACTTGCGAATGTAGGGCTTGATGCGCTGCAGCAAGGCCAGCGCGGCGGCCAGGTCCTGCGGCTTGCCGCTGCGCGGATCGCGCCCCAGGTAATGCAGGGCCAGCGCCAGCACTTCGTCCGGCGAGTCGATCAGGGAAATCCCGCAGTCGGCGAATCTCGCCGCCAATTCCGGCTTGAACAGCAGGTCGAGGCTGTCCAGCGGAGCGTCGGCCAGGCGCCGTTCGATCTGCTCGCGGTTGAAGGTCAGGCCGATGGTGCCCCAGGTGTAGGGCACCGCGGCGTCGCGCGAACGCGCGTAGCGGGCTTGCAGTTCGCGCAGGCCCGGCTCGATCTCGTCGAGATGCTCCAGGCGCCGGGGGTCGAGCTTCTGCAGGGCGCCGGCGCGCATCAGCCGCTCGGCCACGGTATCGCCGGGAAAGATAAGGTCGTAGCCGCTGTTCCCCGACATCAACTTGGCCTCGAGGGTCTCGCTGCTGTCCATCACGTCATAGACCACGCGGATGCCGGTTTCCCGGGTGAACGCGGCGAGGGTATCGGGCGCGAAGTAGTCGGCCCAGTTATACAGGCGCAGCACTTTCTCTTCCGCCTGGGCCACGCCCAGGCCCAGGAGCAGCGCGGCGAGCAGCGGTCGCGCGGAACGTTTCATGGGGACACCTCCCAGGCGTGTCGGCTGGCCGGGTCACGCCCGTCCAGGCTCATCAGCGGGCCATACAGCTCTGGCCGCCGGTCACGATAGACACCCCAGGCCAGGCGTTCTTCGCCTATCGCATCGAGGTCGAGGCCACAGACCAGCACCGCCTCCTCGTCGCGGCCGGCCGCGGCGAGCAAGGCACCCTTGTGGTCGGCGATGAAGGACGAACCGTAGAACCGCATGGCCAGCGCCGGGTCGCCGCAAGCGACCTCGCGGCCGATCCGGTTGGCAGCCACCAGCGGTACCAGATTGGCGGCGGCCTGGCCGCGCTGGGCGATCTGCCAGTGATCGCGGGAATCCAGCTGCGCGGCGCCAGGCTCGGAGCCGATGGCGGTAGGAAACAGCAGCACCTCGGCGCCCAGTAGCGCCAGGCAGCGCGCGGTCTCGGGAAACCACTGGTCCCAGCAGATGCCGACGCCGATACGGCCGACCGCGGTGTCCCAGACGCGAAAGCCGCTATCCCCCGGACTGAAATATTCCTTTTCCTGGTAGCCGATGGCGTTGGGGACGTGGGCCTTGCGGTAGACGCCGAGCAACCGGCCATCGGCGTCGGCCACCGCCAGCGAGTTGAAGCGCGCGTTGCCGGCGCGCTCGTACCAGCTGAGCGGCAGGACTACGCCAAGCTCCCGCGCCAGGCTGGAAAAGCGCGCCAGCACCCGGCTGCCACGGAAGGTTTCGGCGAGGCGCAGATGGCGATGGTCCTGCTCGATGCAGAAGTACGGGGTGGCGAACAGCTCCTGCAACAGGACCAGTTGCGCGCCCCGGGCAGCCGCTTCGCGGACCAGGCGCTCGGCGCGGTCGAGATTGTCGTCGAGACTCCAGCTACAGGCGAACTGGGTAGTGGCCAGGGTCAGGTGGCGCATCGCTCACCTCCGCGCCGGCCAGGCCGGCTGCTGCTGGGTGATGCAATGCACGCCGCCGCCGCCGTGGGCCAGGTGGTCGATGCGCACCGGCACCACCTCGCGAGCGGGGAAGGCCCGGGCCAGGGTCGCGGCGGCCGCGTCGTCGGCGGCGACACCGTAGGCCGGCATGATGATCGCGCCATTGGCGATATAGAAATTGGTGTAGGAGGCACAGAACACCCCCTCCTCCGGAGCCACTTCGCCGGCATCGAACAGTTCGATCAGCTCGAAACGCCGACCGCGGGCGTCGAGCGCCAGCTCCAGGGCGCGACGGTTCTCCCGCACCACCTCGGCGTAGGCGGAGGTGGTGTCGCAGGTGGCGTCCAGCAACAACGCGCCGGGCCGGGCGAAGGCACAGACGCCGTCGACATGGCCATCGGTCATGTCGCCTGTGACCCGGTCGGGATCGCCGGGCAACCAGATGGTCCTGGTCACGCCGAGCAGGCGGGCGAACAATGCCTCGATCTCGGCCTTGCTCAGGCCAGGGTTGCGATTGGCATTGAGCAGCACGGACTCGGTGGTGATCAGCGTGCCCTCGCCGTCCACGTGGATGGCCCCGCCCTCGTTGGCCAGCGGCACGCCGAAACACTCCAGGCCGAGGCCATCGAGAATCCGCCGCGCCAGGCTGGCGTCCTGCGCGTAGGCGGACTTTCCACCCCAGGCGTTGAAACGCCAGCTGACACCGGCCAACCCGAGTTGCGGATGGCAGACGAAACTCGGTCCGGAATCGCGGCACCAACTGTCATCGATGGCCAGCTCGATGAGTTCGACATTGCCCGCGCACAGCTCCCCGGCCCTGTCCAGCGCGGCGGGGTCGACCACCAGTTTCACCGGTTCGAAACGCGCGATGGCGTTGGCCACTGCGGCGAAGTCCTGTTGTACGTCCGCCAGGCTCACGCCCCATTCGGACTCCCAGAGCATCCGATTGTGCGGAAAAGCCATCCAGGTGGCGGCATGGGGAGTCCATTCGGCGGGCATGCGCCAGCCTGTGTCGAGCGTATTCATGGGTCGGCTTCCAGTAAGTATTTTTTATCTGGCGGAATAGGCGTGGATTGCCTGAAGAGATGCTATGGCTAGGCATCAGGCTCAACAAACGATAAATTCTGCGCAAACCTAATTAGCCCGGCTTATCAGCAATGCTCAAACACTGGCCCCCACTGAATGCCCTTCGTGGCTTCGAAGCCGCCGCCCGCCTCGGCAGCTTCCACAAGGCCGCCGAGGAGCTGCACCTCACCCAGTCGGCGATCAGCCAGCAGATCCGCAGCCTGGAAGGCTATCTCGAGCAACCGCTGTTCTTTCGCAACGGACGCAAGGTGAGCCTGACCGACGCTGGCTTCGATCTGCTCAGCACCACCCAGTCCCTGCTCCAGCAACTGGCCGCGGGGGTCCGTCGCCTCGACCAGTACCGCAAGCCCAACCAACTGGTGGTCAATACCACCCCGGCCTTCGCCCGCCACTGGCTGGTGCCGCACCTGGGCGATTTCCATCGCCATCACCCACAGGTGGACCTCTGGCTATTGACCACCGACGAGGTACCCGAGATGGCCAGCCAGACCATCGACGTAGCCATCCGCGACGACCTTTGCGCCCAGGCCGAATGCAGCTTTCGCTCGCTCCTCGAAGACCGCCTCTACCCCGCCTGCCATCCCGACCTGCTGGCGCTGCCGGCGGAACGGCGCGGCACCCTGCACGGCGAGCGCGAAATGGACTGGAGCCACTGGCAGGTACAGGGCGGCGCGGACGTTGGCCAACGCAGTGCCGGCCTGAACTTCTCCGACCCCGGACTGCTGCTGGAGGCCGCCACCCAGGGCCTCGGCATCGCGCTGGTCAGCCAGTTGCTGGCCGCACCCGCGCGAGCCGCCGGACAGTTGGTCGCGCTCTGCGAACAGAATGTCCGCGGGCCCGAATGGGCCTGGCTGGTGCACCGCGACAGCGAACGCAACAGCCTGACCCGGGCATTCTGCCAATGGCTGGAAGAAACCATTGGCGGAGCATCGCGCACAGCCCCCGGACGGCGCGGATAACGCTCACTCCAGGTGCATGGCGAAACCGACCCGCTGCGGGGTGAGTTCGTCGCGCAGGTCAGCGCCGGGATCAGGTGGTCGCCGCCGTTCTGCCGGCGGAACGGGATCGGCGCGCAGCGCTGCAGGTCATCGAGGCGCCGGCCGCGCCGTTCGATCCGACGCAGTCGCGGCATACCTGGCGCGTCGCCGCCACCGACTACGCCGAGTCGGCGATCCTCCTGCCGATCCTCGCCAGTCTTCGCCGCCAGGCGCCGGGCAGCCGCCTGGCGGTGCTGGACCTGGCGCCGCCGCGAATCGTCAGGCAGGCGGAACGCGGCGATACGCTTCGGTCGTCGCCGCGGTTTGACGCACCGTCGCGCTTTGCCCAAGCTAGCGGGCTTCGATCCACCATCAGGAAGTCCTTGGCGTGAAGTTTCCGTTCCATCCCTGGCGCCGCCTGCTGCTCTGCGCGCTCCCTTTCGCCGCCCTGCTGACCGCATGCGACGACGGCAAGAAAGAGCCCCCGCCCAAACCCGCCGAAGTCACCACCTACAACAGCGTGCCCTGGGACGCCCTGCCGGCCACCAGCGACGCCGACCTGCTCGCCGGCTTCAATGCCTGGCGCTCGGCCTGCGCGCGGCTGGCCAAGGACCCGGTATGGGGCGAGCCCTGTGCGAGCGCCACGACGGTCGCCGCCGATCCGACGGCTGTGCGCGCGTTCCTCCAGGAGCGGATGCAGGTCTATAGCCTGCGTTCCTCCAGCAACGGCGACCAGGGCCTGATCACCGGCTACTACGAACCGGTCTACCACGGCAGCCTGAGCCAGGGCGAAAAAAACCCGGTGCCGATCTACGGCGTACCGGACGACCTGGTGGTGGTCGCGCTGGAAAGCGTCTACCCGGAACTCAAGGGCAAGCGCCTGCGCGGACGCCTGGAAGGCCGGGTGCTGAAACCCTACGACGACGCCGCGACGATCCGCGACAACGGCTCCAGCGCGCCGGTGCTCGCCTGGCTGGGCGACCCGATGGACCTGCAGTTCCTGCAGATCCAGGGTTCCGGGCGCATCCAGCTGGAAGACGGCCGGCAACTGCGCATCGGCTACGGCGACCAGAATGGCCACCCGTACAAGCCGGTCGGCCGCTGGCTGGTCGAGCAGGGCCTGGTGCCGAAGGAAGAGATCAGCATGAAGCGCATCCGCGACTGGGCCGAGGCCAATCCGCAGCGGGTCTCCGAACTGCTGGCGAGCAATCCCAGCTTCGTGTTCTTCAGCCTGCGTCCGGACAGCGACGAAGGTCCGCGCGGCTCGCTGAACGTACCGCTGACCGACGGCTACAGCGTAGCCATCGACCGCAAGGTGATTCCGCTGGGCAGCCTGATGTGGCTGTCCACCACTCGCCCTGACGACGGCAGCGCGGTGGTCCGTCCGGTGGCGGCCCAGGATACCGGCGGGGCCATCGTCGGCGAGGTCCGCGCCGATCTGTTCTGGGGCACCGGCGACGCCGCCGGCGAACTCGCCGGACACATGAAGCAGCCGGGCCGGCTCTGGCTGCTATGGCCCAAGGGTGCGCCGCTGCCCGCCTCCTGAAAACCTCCGGCCGGTGCCTACGCACCCGGCCGGGACGGCTGGCCAACGCAACGCCAGCGAGCGCCCGACACCGCCGACCAGCATCGACGGCGCCGGGCGCGCTTGCGGCAGCAACCATTCAAACGATGAATGACGCCGCAGAATCTTCTGTGATGATCGCCGCGCCAGCCGGACCTCCGCGCCTCGCCGCAGCGGCCAGGCCCCCCGACACCACTTGTCCGTGCTACCCCCGGCAGGCGTAGCCGCGGCAGCCTGCCTCGGCAAAAAGCCATCAGCCGGCGCGCTTCGACGCCCCTCATACCGCCCTTTCGCCAACTACCAATTCTCATAGTTGTGAGGGGAAATTTGTATCTTATTTTAAATACCCACGAAACATATAAAAACACACACAGCGAAACACTTCGGAAACCCAACGCAAGGTGGAAGTGCAATGCGTGACCGTGAATCCATTCTCATCGCTTTTCTCTCTTTCCTGACGATAAGTCTGCATGGCAGCAGTTGACTGCCCTTGAGTCGACGGCACTCCGTATTTCCATAACGTTTTTTCCGGGCAAGGCGCCTCGACGCTTGCCGCTCGCGTGAGCGAGCCGGTGGGCGGCGGACGACTGGCAGTTCCCGGGAAGACTCGGCCGCCGTCCTTACGAAAAACCAAAAACCCTTCATTTAGCCGAAGAAGCCGGCAGATGGACTCATTTTTTCAAAAAAAGGCGATTGCCAGAATGTCCCAGAACTCCCTGCTCGACCTGTACGCGCACCCAACGGTGGTGGCCCGCTTCAGCGAAATGGCAGCGCTTCATCCCCATCGCGAAGCCATCAGGGACCGTTTCGGAAGTGTCGACTATCGGCAACTCCTGCATAGCGCCGAACAACTTTCCGACTATCTTCTCGAGCATTATCCGCAGCCGGGAGTTTGTCTTGGAGTGTACGGCGAATATTCTCGGGAAAGCATTGTCTGCCTGCTCGCCATACTATTATCCGGCCATCACTACTTATATATAGACCTGAAACAACCGGCGGCCTGGAATGCAGAGTTGTGCCGGCAGGTCGACTGCCGCCTGATCCTCGACTGCTCGACCACGCCGACGCCCGCCAACGGTCTTCCCTGCGTCCCGGTCAGGCACCTGCCTGCCGCTCCAGCCTCGGTCGCCCGGCCATGCTTCGCGGCGGACCAGATCGCCTACATCAACTTCTCCTCGGGCACCACCGGCCGCCCGAAAGCCATCGCCTGCACCCACGCCGGCATTACCCGTCTGTGCCTGGGCCAGTCGTTCCTCGCGTTCGCTCCGCAGATGCGCTTCCTGGTGAACTCGCCGCTGTCCTTCGATGCGGCGACCCTGGAGATCTGGGGCGCGCTGCTCAACGGCGGCTGCTGCGTGCTGAACGACCTCGGCCCCCTCGACCCGGGCGTGCTGCGCCGGCTGATCGACGAGCGCGGAGCCGACAGCGCCTGGCTCACCGCCTCGCTGTTCAACACCCTGGTGGACCTCGACCCGGACTGCCTCGGCGGCCTTCGCCAGTTGCTCACCGGCGGCGACATCCTCTCGGTGCCGCACGTGCGCCGGGCGCTGCTGCGGCATCCGCGACTGCACCTGGTGAATGGCTACGGACCGACGGAGAACACCACCTTCACCTGCTGCCATGTCGTCACCAACGACGACCTCGAGGAAGACGACATCCCCATCGGCAAGGCCATCGCCGGCACCGCGGTGCTCCTGCTCGACGAGCACGGACAGGAGATCGCCGAGCCCGACCGGGCCGGGGAGATCGTCGCCTTCGGCGCCGGCCTGGCGCAGGGTTATCGGAACGATGCGACGCGCACCCGCGCCAGCTTCGTCGAGTTGCCCTATCGCGGCCGCCTGCTGCGTGCCTACCGTACCGGCGACCGCGCTCGCTACGACGAGCAGGGTCGGCTGCGCTTCATCGGCCGCGGCGATGGCCAGGTCAAACTGAACGGCTATCGCCTCGACCTCCCCGCCCTGGAACAGCGCTTGCGCCGCCAGCCGGGCATCCTCGACTGCGCCCTGCTGGTCCGCAAGCGCAACGGCGTCAAGCAACTGCTCTGCGCCTGGACGGGAAAAGCCGACGCCAGCCCACAGGCCCTGCTCCGCCAACTGCCCACCTGGCAGCGCCCGCATGCCTGCGTCCGGGTCGAGGCCTTGCCCTTGACGGCGCACGGCAAGCTGGACCGCGCCGCCCTGCTGCGCCGCCTGGAAGAACCGCTGGAGCGCTGCGCCAGCGCGCTCGATCCCGACCAACGCGGCTGCGCGCAGCTGTGGAGCGAATTGCTGGGTTGCGAGGTCGGCGCCGCCGACCAGGATTTCTTCCTCTGCGGCGGCAACTCGTTGCTCGCCCTGCAACTGGTCGCCCTCTGTCAATCGGCGGGTGCGGGAGCAAACCTGGGACTCGCCGACTTGCAGGCAAACTCGCGCCTCGACCAGTTCAGCCGTCTCCTGCGCAGCCACGGCCTGGCGCCGGAGCGTCTGCTGGAACGGGCGGCGACGCCGGAGCAGCCGCTGGTGCTGTCGAGGAGCGCGGCATGAACGTCGGTCTCTCCGCGGAGGTGCGCTACCACTGGTTCCGCGAGCACCTGGTGGTGGTCGGCGATTGGCACCGCCTGTCCCCCTCCGAGCGCGACCGCCTGCGGCACCAACCGATGCCGGATGAGGCCGCGCAATCCTTGCGCGTCGACCTGTCGCCCTGGTCCTGCGGGATGGTCTTCAGCGAGCTGCTCGGCGCCGACCTGACCCGCTTCGGCCTCTGCTACCTGGCTCCGGCCGAGGTGCCGGCATCCGACCTGACGCGCCTGGGTCGGCGCCTGCGCGAAGAGTTCCCGTTGCTCGACAGCCAGGTGGACAGCGGCGCGGAAGGTTTCGAACTGGTCGTCCACGGGCGGCCCGAGGAGAGCCCGGCGCTGGAAGTCGGCCCCTTCGCCGACGAAGACGCGCTCATCGCAGCGCTGCTGCAACGCCCGCATTCCCTGTTCGAGCGCGGCCTGCTGCGACTGTTCCACGGGCGCTGCGGAGGACGTGCGCGCTGGGGCGTCTGGCTGCATCACCTGGTCGCCGACGCCGACTTCGCCAGCGTGCTGCTGGCCCGCCTGGCCGCGCTCAACGCCGACCCCACGACCGAAGCGGCGGCCCCCGAGTTCGGCTTCCTCCAGCAGCAATGGCGCCTGGAGCGCCAGCTGCGCGAGCGCAGGACCAGGCTGGAAGACTACTGGAGCGAGCGCGGCGAGGCGTTCCGTGAACTGGCGAGCCTGCCCTGGGCGGAGCGCGCCAGCCATTGCGAGGATTTCCGCTTGGCCGCCACGCCAGGAGACGGCGAAGCCGCCCTGCTGACCCGGCTCGCCTGCGCCCTGGCTCTCGCCCTGGCCAGCCAGGGCGCCACCGGCAAGGTCCTGGCGCTGACCCCGGTCAGCCTGCGCAGTCGCCGAGGCACGGCGGTTTCCGGTTGCTGGCTGAACCTGGTGCCGCTGCTGCTGGACGCCGCGATCGCCGAGGACACCTTCGAACGACACAGGCTCGAGGCCTTCGAGCACAGCCTGCTGCCGGCGGAGGCCATCGCCGAACGGGCCGGGCTGCGCTATGCCGACGCCCAGGTGATGATCAATGTCATCGACCAGCCATTCCGCAGCGCCGGGTTCATCCACCGGCCGACACTGAAGAGCCGCCTGCCGCTGACCCTGACCCTGGTCCGGCGCGACGACGGCGGCTGGGACGCCAGCCTGGCCAGCCGCTTCGGCCGCGAACGGACCCTGTCGCTGGCGGCGGCCATGGCCGAGGCGCTGCGCCCATGCTGATCCTGCTGCCTGACTTCATCGGCCACCCGAGCTGCTTCCGCGGGCTGCTGGCACGCCTCGGCGCAACGGACTGCCGGCTGGTCGACTACCACCGGCTGGATGCCTACGCCAGCATCGAAGCCCTCGCCAGCCAGGTACTCGACGGCCTGGCGGAAGAACCGGACTGGCTGATCGGCTATTCCTTCGGCGGCCTGGTCGGCTACGAGATGGCCCGCCAGTTGCCGGCCAGCCGCCTGCTGATGATCGACAGCCACCTGCCCTGGCCGGCCCTGCGGCGAATGCCGCCAAGCGAGCAATACCAGCGCTGGCTGAGCGCCGAGATGCGCGAGTGGATCGCCCTGATGAGCGAGCTTGGCGAACTGCGCGAAGAGGTCCTGCTGCGCAATGTCGAGCTGTTCGGCCGCTGGCAGCCCCGCCATCGCCTCGCCCGCGCCAGCTGGGTGCGCTGCCGGGACGACGCCGGCCGCGACCCGGCCGCCGAACGCTGGTGCGACCTGATCGAGCGGCTCGACACCTTCCCCTGCGAGCGTCCGCACCACCTGGCCCTGCAGGACCCGGCGGTGATCGATTTCATCGTCCACACCGTCAGCAAGGAGTCCGTCCAATGAAACACTATCGGCAGGTGGTATCCCCGCAATTGCGCCAACAGGCGCTGGACTGGATCCTCGCCGCGGCGCAGCGGCCGGACCCGGCGCTGGAACCGGAATTCGACATCGCCGACGACGAGCGCCGCGAGGCGAAGAAGGTGCGCAACCTGCACCGCCACGACCCGCTCTTCTGGGACGACTGGTTCGCCCGCTCCGGGCTCGACGCGCTGGTCCGCGACCATCTGCGCAAGCCGCGCCTGCTGCGCCACGCGGCGTTCATCAAGCGCCATGCCGACGAGTCCTACATCCCGCTGCACCAGGACATCGCGCTGTGGGAGAAGCGCTACGAAAGCGCGCAGACCTTCTGGGTCGCCCTGACCCCATCGCGGAACGACAACGGTGGGATGTTCTATTACCCCGACGACCGCACCATCTTCCCCCACGAGTTCGACCTCGCCTACCCGATGTTCAAGTGCATCGACCTCCAGGCCAACGGCATTTCCCGCGAGCAACTGGTGGATGCCGAGCTGGACGCCGGCGACGTCCTGGTCTGGCCCGCCCGCACCGCACATGGCAGCCACAACAACCGCAGCGGCCAGCTGCGCATCGGCATGCCGATCGTCTTCGTCGAGGACGACGAATTCCACCAACTGAATCGAGAGGACAGCATGAAAACCTGGATCGCTTCCAACCTGAAAAGCGTGTTCCCGGACGAGGCAATCACCGAGGACAACCTCGACCACTATCTTCCGCAGCTGTGCGACTACTCGCTGAAGATGGTCACCTTCCTCGCCCGTTTCTCCCGCCAGTTCGGTCATGCGCCGAAGATCCACGACTTCATCAGGGAGCCGCGGCTGGCGACGCTGTCGGCCTCGGACGCGGGAGCGAGACGATGATCCGGGTCATCGACTGCACCCTGCGCGAGGGGTGCCAGGCCCGCCAGTGCAGCTTCGACAGCGCGCAGTCGGTCCAGCTGGCACGGGAAATCGCGGCGCTGGGGGTGGATATGATCGAGTGCGGCCACCCGCGGATTTCCGCGGACGAACGCGAGCGGGTACGCGCCGTGGTGGCGGCGGTTTCCACGCCGGTGCTGGCCCACGCCCGGGCGCGCCGGGAGGATATCGACGCGGTGCTGGAAACCGGTGCCCAGTGGGTCGGGCTGTTCGCCTCGATCAACGCGATCTCGCTGGAAACCAAGTTCAAGGGCATGAACCGCGAGGAGGTGCTCGAACTGTTCCACGACGCGATCCGCTACGCCCGCGAACGCGGCCTGCGGGTCCGGGCCACGGTGGAAGACGCCGCGCGCACCTCGGTCAGCGACCTGGTCAGCATGATCGCCACCGCGCGCGACGCCGGCGCCGATCGCATCTGCTTCGCCGACAGCGTGGGCATCCTGCTGCCGGACGAGACCTTCGACGTGCTCTCTCTGCTGCGCCACGAGTTCCCCGACGTGGTCTTCGAGTACCACGTGCACAACGACCGCGGCCTGGCCCTGGGCAACACCCTGGCGGCGATCCAGGCCGGGGTCCAGTGGCACTCGGCGAGCTGCAACGGGATCGGCGAACGCGCCGGGATCACCGATACCTTCCAGTTGCTGACCCTGCTGCACACCAAGTTCGCCGCCGACCGCTTCAACCTGAAGAACGTCCTCGCGGTCTCCGAACTGGTCGAGGCGCACAGCCGGATCAAGCGTTCGCCGATGCACCCGGTGGTCGGCGAGAACGCCTTCGTCCATGTCGCCCGCCTGCACCAGCTGGCCATGCAGGAAAACCAGGACGCCTACAGCGCCTTCGATCCGGAACTGATCAACGGCCGCGTCTCGCTGCAACGCTACACGCCGATGCACCGCCAATCCCTGTTCCTCACGCCTTTCGAGAAGTCCGCCAGCGAACTGAAGTACCACCGCCACGGCCCCGGCAAGCGCTTCGTCATGCTCGACCGGCGCCTGCTCGACGGCTCGCCGTTCTACTTCATCGCCCGCCAGTTCCACGACGTCGGCGACGGCGGGCCGGGCCACGTCGACAGCCACGTACACAACTGCGACTCGGTGTTCCTGTTCCTCGGCAGCGACGAGGACTACCGCGGCCTGGAGGTGGAAGTCCTGCTAGGCGGCCAGCTGCGCCGTTTGCAGAGCCCGGCCAGCGTGTTCATCCCCGCCGGCGTCGAGCACAGCTACCGCTACCTCGGCGGCAGCGGCACCTACATCAATTTCGTCCACAAGGGCGATTACCACGAGAGCCTACTGGAGATTACCCAATGAAGCAGTTCGACAAGCACGCAGACGCCTACAACGTGGTCCGCGGCAAGATCGCCTATCCGGATTCGCTCTACCGCAACCTCGCCGAACGCGCCCCGGCACGCGAAGCGGCGCTGGACATCGGCTGCGGCAACGGCGTCTCGACCGTCCGCCTGCAACCCTGGTTCCGCTACGTGGAAGGCAGCGACCTGGGCGAGGCGCTGATCGCCAAGGCCCGCGAGAACTACCCGGAGATCCGCTTCAGCGTGTCGCCGGCGGAAACCTTCGCGCCGCAACGCCGCTTCGACCTGGTCACCAGCGCCACCTCCTTCTACTGGATGGACCGCAAGCAGGTGCTGACGCGCATGGCCGACTGGCTGACCCCCGGCGGGCTGTTCTGCGCCTACAAGTACGACTTCCCGATCGCCTACGGGCCGCTGCGCGACTTCATCGAGCACGAACTGGTGAACAAGTGGGCCAAACACCGTGATCCGCGCCTGACCCGCTATGACGACACCCTGGAGATCATGGGCAGTTGCCCGCACCTGCGCGACTGCCGCCGCGAAGTGTTCGCCAACATCATCTTCCTCAGCCCGGAGGAGGTCGCGCTGTTCTTCCTCTCCACCAGCTACGTGACCCGCTACATCGAGCAGGAAGGCGGCGAAGACTACGCCGACCGCTTCATCGCCGCGGTGCGCGAGATCGAGAGCGCGCCGCAGGTGGCGGTGAACTTCGACATCCACGCCTTCACCGCGCTGAATCGCTGAGGAGCCGGCATGAGCAGCCTCCCCGTACCCGTATCGCTCGACAGCACCCTCCGCCATCTCGGCAGCGCCGACCCGCGGCGGCCGTTCCTGATCGACGCCCGCGAGCCGGAGCGACCGCTGGAATACACCTGGGGCGACGCCGACCGCCAGGTCGACGCCCTCGCCGAGCAGATCGCCGCGCATGCCTGCCGCAGTGTCGGCGTGCTGCTGGACAACAGCTACCGCAACCTCTGCCTGATCTATGCGGTCATGCGCGCGGGCAAGCATCTGGTGCTGATCGATCCCGAGTGGGGGGAGGCCGCGAAGCAGGCCATCGTCGACGAGATGCGCCTGGAAGCGCTGGCCAGCGAACATCCGCTCGAGGGCGCGCTGGCCGGGCTGCGCCTGGCGCTGGACTTCGAGCGCAGCGCGACGCGCCGGCTCGACCGCGCCGCGCACAGCCACATGATCCTGTTCACCTCGGGCACCACCGGCCAGCCGAAAGGCATCGAACTCAGCCAGCAGGCCATGCTCCATGCCTACCGCATCGGCCGCGACTGCCTGGGCATCGGCGAGCACACGCGCTCCGGTTGCTTCTACCGGATCAGCGGCCTGGGCATCCTCGGCATCAATTTCCTCTTCCCGCTGCTGTACGGCGGCAGCGCGGTGCTCCTGCCGCTGCACTGCTGGGCCGACAGCGAAGGCTTCTGGGAATACGTGGAACGCTTCGGCATCAGTTTCCTCTACCTGGTGCCGCCGGTGGTCAACCACATGGTCAAGGAAGGCTCCCCGCCGCCGCGCCGCTTGCCGTTGCAGCGCCTGCTCTGCGTCGCCGGCTCGGCGCGCCTGGACGCCGACCTGCAGGCGGCCTTCCAGCGCGACTACGCGGCGCTGGCGAACATCTACGGCCTCAGCGAGTGCGGCTTCGCCTTCCTCTTCGGCAAGCGTCGCGGCGACGCGTTCGACAACTCGGTGGGACCGGCCGTCGGCCTGGAACTCAAGCTGACCGACCCCGACGGCCGCCCGCTGGAGGGCAGCGGCGAACGCGGGCGCCTGTGGGTGCGCACGCCGAGCCTGTTCTCCGGCTACGTCAACCGCCCCGACCTGACCGCCCAGGTGCTCGAGGACGGCTGGCTGAACACCCAGGACCTCGCCTACTTCGACGAGGACCGCTGCGTGCACGTCCTCGGCCGTTGCGACGGCACCATCAACAAGGGCGGCAACCTGTTCCACCTGAATGAATGCGAACGGGCGCTCAACGGCCTGGACGAGGTGATCGACGTCTGCTGCCTGAAGGTCGACTGCCCGCTCTATGGCGAAGACTATGTCGCCGTGATCCACACCGCGCCGCAGGTCGAGTTCGCCTTCCTGCCCTGGCTCCAGCAGCAGCTCGGCACCCTCCGCGCGCCGCAGCGCGTAGTGCTGTCGCACCAGGCCCTGCCGCTGAATGGCGCCGGCAAGCACGATCGCCGTGCGCTCGCCACGCTGCTGCAACGGGAAGCCTCGTGATGTGCGGCATCCTCGGTTACGTCGGCACCGGTTTCAGTGTCTCGCGCTTCGCCGGAGCGCTACGCCTGCTGGCCCATCGGGGTCCGTTCGGCGAGGGCATCGCGGCCCTGCCGAACGGCGCCATCGGTATGACCCGCCTGCCGATGTCCGGCGCCGCGGCGGTACCGCTGCCGCCGCAGGAGGGCCTGCGGCGGGTCGCCTACAACGGCGAGGTCTACCAGGCCGGCTGCGAAATCCATGGCGAGATCCGCCTGCTGCTCGACGGCTTGCAGCGCGGGGTACTGCCGGACGGCATGTACGCCCTCGCCAGCTGGGACCCGCAGACCCGGCAATTGACCCTGCTGCGCGACGAGTTCGGCATCAAGCCGCTGTACTACAGCTACCAGCCCGAGCGCGGCCTGCTGGCCTTCGCCTCCGAGCCGCGGGCGCTGCTGCACCTGCTCGGCGGCGCCCGTGCCGACGCCGAGGCGATCGCCCAGGTGGTCGCCGCCGGCGTGCCGCTGGAAGGCCAGACCCTGTTCCAGCAGGTCCGTCTGCTACTGCCCGGCGAGGTGTTGCGCTTCGATCTCTCCCAGGAGCGTCCGCGCCTCTGCCAGCGCCAGCGGCTGGCCACCGCCCCGGCCAGCGAGGCGGACAGCCTCGACGAGCAGCTCGGTGAAACCCTCGAACGCTGCCGCCAGACCTTCCGCCCCTGCGCCCTGCTGGTCAGCGGCGGGGTCGATTCCAACCTGCTCGGCAGCTACCTGGACCCGCAGTTGCAACGCTTCCACCTGTGCCTGGAAGGCGACGAGGAAAGCCTGCTGCCACACCCTCGGCTGCAACGCTTCGAGCTGCGCCAGGAAGCCTTCATGCCGCTGCTGCGTCGCGCGGTCGGCAACTTCGGCGGGGCGACACGGATGTCCAGCCTGCTGATGTACCAGCGCCTGGCCGACGGTATCGGCGAGCAGGGCTATCACTGCGTGCTTCTCGGCGAAGGCGCCGACGAACTGTTCTGGGGCTACCCGCGCCATCTCGAACTCTGGCGCCGGCGCGACGCGCCGGAACCGCGGCGCTTCGCCGCCGCCTGGTTCGGCGAGTACCGGCGCAAGGCCGCGCTGCTGGCGGAACCGGCGGGCCGACGGGTCGCCGAGCGGATCGAGGAACTCGCCCACGAGGCCCTCGGCCAGGGCCTCGAGGCGGCGATCGGCCAGTTCGACCTGCACTACTCGCTGGAGCCGCTGCTGCGCCGCGCCGACCATCTGCTGATGTCGCGCACCATCGAAGCGCGCACCCCCTACCTGCATGGCGCCCTGGCGCAGCGCGCCGGGCGCCTCCAGCGGATCGTCGGCGACACCGCCAAGGCACCGCTGGTGGCGCTCCTGGAGCAGCGCGAGAAACGCTGGCAGGCGCAGCCGAAACGGCATTTCCGCCTGCCGTTCGAACGGTGGCCGCAGGCCCTCGGGGAAATGCGCCGGCACCTCGCCGAACGCCTGCCGGCGCTCCACGACCTCGGCCTGGAAGGCCTGGATGCACCGAGCGTCGCGGCGCTGCCCGGCGACCAATTGTTCACCCTCACCACCCTGTCGCTCTGGCAGCAGGAATACGGAGCCTCGCTATGACAACCATCCATCGTCGCCCCGCGCCCTGGCGGGGCAACGCGGTGTTCTGCGCTTCGGCCGCTTTCGCCGCCGGCCTGGAAACGCTGTTCGCGCGCCTGCTGGAGCGGCGTCCCGCCGATAGCGCGGAGGCTCTCCTGCGCCAGCGCCTGCATCACGAACTGGAGCACGGCAGCGGCGTGCTGCTGCACGATTCCGCGCTGCTGCGCGGACTCGCCGAGGACGAATTCCAGCGGGTGTTCCGCGCATTCTGCCAATGGCTGGGACGCACCGTGGCGATCAACCGCAACGGCGAGTACCTCAAGGAAGTGCGCGACCTCGGTCTGCGCGACGCCCGCGACGCGCCGCAGCGCGGCCACCTGACCAGTCAGGAACTGGCCTTCCACTCCGATCGCGCCGACCTCACCGTGCTCGCCTGCTGGTCGCCGGCACGCCGGGGCGGCGCCTTCCGCATCCGTTCCTCGGCCGACGTCCTCGCCACCCTGGAAGCCGCCAATCCGGCCTGGCTGCCCCTGCTCGGCCAACCGATCCCCCACGACCTGCGCGACGAAGGCGACGCCGACTACGCGCTGGTGCCGCTGCTCACGGAAACCCCACGGACCTTCGTCTTGCGCTATATCCGCAAGTTCAACGAATCGGTGACGCGCCACGGGCTAAGCCTCGCCCCGCAGGTGCGAAGCATGCTCGACGGCCTGGACGAGGCGATCGAACGCGCCGACGGCTATGCCGAACTGGACTTCAGCAAGGGCATGCTGGTGCTGGTGAACAACCACACCACCCTGCACGCGCGCACCGAGTTCAGCGACGACGAGCGGCAGCGCCGCTGCCTGCTGCGCTGCTGGCTGAGCAGCGAGTTCACCCGCGAACTGCCGGAAAGCTTCCTGCCGCTGTTCCACCAGGTAGCCGCCGGCAGCCTGCGCGGCGGCATCCGTCCCCTCGCCCAGGAGCCCCGCCCGTGAGCGACAACACCTTCAGCGTGCAACGCTTCCGCGCCCTGCCGACGGAAATTCACGTGATGCTCGTCGGTACGCTGCTGACCCGCGGCGCCTACTTCATGGTCTGGCCGTTCCTGGCACTGCTGCTGTGGCGCGAGTTCCGGCTGTCCGCCAGCGCCATCGGCCTGCTGCTGGCGCTGGCGACCGTCTGCGGCGCGCTCAGCGGCATCTACACCGGCTGGCTGTCGGATCGTTTCGGGCGCAAGCGCCTGATCTTCTTCGGCACCAGTCTCAGCGGACTTTCCTTCGTGTTGCTGGGCTTCAGCGGCCAGCCGCTGTCCTACGGACTGGCGATCTCCGGGGTGAGCATCGGCTGCGCCCTGCTCGAATCGAGCTGCAAGGCGCTGATCGGCGACCGCGTCGAGGATCGCCGCTCGCGGGAACTGGCGCTCTACTGCCGGTACTTCCTGATCAACCTGGGCGCCGCCCTCGGCCCGCTGATCGGCCTGACCCTCGGCGTCGCCGCCCAGGCCGGCACCTTCCTGGTCACCGCGCTGGTCTACTTCTGCTACGGCCTGCTGCTCTGGCGCCTGCTGCACCACCTCGAACTGAAGCGGCGCAGCCTTGCCCCGCGATCCTCGACCGGGTTCCTCGAAGCCTGCCTGAGCATGGCCCGGCATCGCGCCTTCACCCTGCTGTTGCTGTGCAACATGCTGGCCGCGCTGATCTACGCCACCTTCGATTCGACCCTCGTGCAGTACCTCACCCGCAGCGGTCTGCCCGACGTGGTCAACAGCATCGCCCTGCTGGTGACCATCAACGCGCTGACCATAGTGGTCGCCCAGTTTCCCCTCCTCCGCCTGCTGGAAAACACCGGCACCGGCGGCCGCCTGATGCTCGGCATGCTGCTCATGCTCCTGGCCCAGCTAGGCTTCGCCTGGACCCCGGTGACCCTGTTCGCCGGCCTGGCGCTGGCCACGGTGGTGCTCAGCCTCGGCGAACTGATCGTGTTCCCGACCTTCAGCGTGGAGGTCGACCAACTGACCCCCGACGACTTGCGCGGCAGCTATTTCGGCGCGGCCAATCTCTACAGCCTCGGCACCGCGCTGGCACCGCTGTACGGCGGGATCATGCTCGACCATGCCGGCAGCCAGGCGCTGTACCTCGGCCTGGCCGCGCTGTGCGGGGTGATCATGCTGCTGCAGGTCGGCGCAGTCGGCCTGCGCCAGGCCGAGCGGGCCGGCGGATGAGCGGCGCGCTGCTGGTCTCGGGATTTTTCCTGCGCCGCTCCGCCTGGTCCGTGGAAGGCGCCGGCTGGCGAAGCTGCGACCATCTGCGCGACGCGCCCGGATGCGACCTGGCGCATTGGCTGGACCAGGCCGCCGCCACGCTGGCCGGCGAGGAGCGGGTGATACTCTGCGGCCACAGCTTCGGCGGCTACCTGGCGCAATGCCTGGCGGCCCGCCTGGGCGAGCGCGCCGCGCACCTGTACCTGTTCAGCGCGCTGGTCAGCGAGGGCGGCGGCGCGCTGGAAAGCTACCAGGACAGCGGCCAGGACAATCTCCTCGGGCTATGCCGCCTCGACCCGCTCGGAGGGCGGGTCCGCCTGGAAGACCGCGCCGGCTTCCTCGAACTGCTCGGCGCCGAGGTGCCGACCAGCGCCAGCGAGCCAGCGCAATTGCTGATCGACTCGCCACGGCAGACTCGTCCAGCCTGCCCGGTCACCTACGTGGTGGCGGCCGCCGACCGGCTCAGCCCGCCGTCGCTGCAACGTTCCTTCGCCCGTCGCCTGGACGCTCGGGTGCGGGAATACCCGGGCGGGCACCTCGCCGCACTGGCGGACCCGCGCTTCCTTCGCGCCCTGATCGAATCTAATAATTAGATAGATAAATCCGAAAATACGCGCTTTTTTATCGCAATGATCTGACGGATGATGACCCCATCAACCGCCCGCACCCTCGCGCAAACGAGCGGCGACGGGCCCAATGGAGATCCGATCATGATCGAACGTCGTCCCTTCGACCGTCTGGGCCATGCCAACCACGGCTGGCTGAACGCGCGTCATCATTTTGCCTTCGCCGACTACTATGACCCGGAGCGCGAGGACTGGGGCCGCCTGCGGGTCTGGAACGATGACGAGATCGCCGCCGGCAGCGGCTTCCCGCCGCACCCGCACCGCGACATGGAGATCATTACCTATGTCCGCGAAGGCGCGATCACCCACCAGGACAGCCTGGGCAACAAGGGCCGCACCGAGGCCGGCGACGTGCAGGTGATGAGCGCCGGTACCGGCATCGTCCATTCGGAGTACAACCTGGAAGCCGAGACCACCCGGATCTTCCAGATCTGGATCATCCCGGACCGCCGCGGCGACCAGCCGCGCTGGGGCTCCAAACCGTTCCCGAAGGCCGAGCGCGACGGTCGTTTCGTCACTCTCGCCAGCGGCGACGAGCAGGACAGCGAAGCGCTGCACATCCGCGCCGACGCCGAGGTCGCCGCGGTGACCCTGAAGGCCGGCCAGAGCGCCGAGTACGCCCTGGAAAACGGTCGCCGCGCCTACCTGGTGCCGGCCACCGGCAGCATCGAGGTCAACGGCGTGCGCGCCGAGGCCCGCGATGGCCTGGCGGTACGCGACGAACCGACCCTGAAGGTCACGGCCCTGGAAGACAGCGAAGTGCTGCTGGTGGAAGTGGCCTGACCCGACAGCCCCTCGCCCCCCACGGGCGAGGGGCTGCTTTCGTTTCGCCCCAGCCCAGGGCCGCCTCTCTCGACGCAGCGGCGTTATCCGCCGCAACGCCTCCGGCCCTGCCGACTTGGTTCTTCCCAGCTTCACGCTTCGCGCTCACACTACCCGCAGAAGAATTCGAGAGGCTCCGCCATGCGTGAACTGCAACCCCTGCTGGAGAACCACGGGCTGCTCCTGCTGTTCCTCAACGTGCTCTGCGAACAGGCCGGGCTGCCGATCCCCGCCTACCCGGCGCTGATCGTCGCCGGCGCGCTGGCCATGCAGGGCGTCGGCGCACCGCTGGGCATGGTCCTGCTGGTGGTGGTGCTCGCCTGCCTGCTGGCGGACGTCGCCTGGTACCTGGCCGGGCGCCGCTATGGCGGCTTCCTCCTGCGCAGCATCTGCAAGGTCTCGCTGTCCCAGGACAGTTGCATCCGCCAGAGCCAGAACATGTACCTGCGGGTCGGTCCGAGGGCGCTGCTGATGTCGAAGTTCCTGCCCGGCGCCAGTGCGTTGTCCACCACCCTGGCCGGCATGACCCGCACCCACCTGCGCCGCTTCCTCGCCTACGACGCCGCCGGCTCGGCACTCTGGGCCGGTTCCGCGCTGCTGCTGGGGGTGATCTTCAGCGATGCGGTGGACCACCTGCTGGCCCTGCTCAGCGACTACGCGGCCATCGGCGCGCTGCTGATCGCCGGCGCCTTCGCCGCCTTCATCGCCTGGAAGCTCTGGCAGCGCCAGCGCCTGCTGTCGCGCAGCCGGCGGATTCCGCGAATCAGCGTGGAGGAACTGGAAAGCCTTCGCGAACAGGGGCAATTGCCGGTGATCCTCGATGTTCGCGCCCACCACGAGGACGAGCCGAGCGGCATTCCGGGAGCCATCCCGGTGGAGCTGAACGTGTCGCTGAAGGACCTGCCCGGCGACCTCAGGGACGCCAGCATCGTCATCTATTGCGCCTGTCCCCACGAACTTTCCGCCGCGATGCTTGCCCAGCGCCTCAACGCCTCCGGCTTCACCCGCACCTGGGCGCTGGCCGGCGGCCTGGACGCCTGGCGCAAGGCCTACGGGCAGGTCGCGGCGAACGCCTGAGCGGTGCCCGCCGGGTTCAGCCCAGGGCCTGCACCGCCGCGCCGCCGGCTTGCCGCTGCGGCGCCGGCGAGGAGAACACCAGGTAGCCGTCCTCGACCTTACCGTAGCGCAGCAGCGCCAGGTCGAGGACGTAGTTCTGGTAAAGCTTCCAGGGCATCCGGTCGCCCTGCTTGGGCATGCGCTCGGCGGCGCGCTGGATGTAGCCGGAGTCGAGGTTGAGGAAGGGCTCCTCGCGCACGTCGCCGGTGCTGTCGCGGGCGGTCACCTGGCGCATGCCGGTGGCGTCCATGTGATTGATCAGGCGGCAGAAGTATTCGCTGGAGAGGTCCGCCTTGAGCGTCCAGCTGGCGTTGGTATAGCCGACCACCGCCGCCAGGTTCGGCAGGTCGCGCAGCATGATGCCGCGGTAGCCCATGCTCTGGTTGACCTGGAACGGCTTGCCGTCGACCGCCAGCTCGGCGCCGCCGAACATCACCAGGTCGAGACCGGTGGCGGTGACGATGATGTCCGCCTCCAGCACCTCGCCGGTCTTCAGGCGAATGCCCCGCTCGACGAAGCGGTCGATGTGCTCGGTGACCACCGACGCCTTGCCCTTGCGCAGCACCTTGAACAGGTCGCCGTCCGGCACCGCGCAGACCCGCTCGTCCCACGGCTTGTAGCGCGGGCTGAAGTGACGCATGTCGAAGCGCTTGCCCAGTTGCAGGCTGGCCAGCTTGAGCAGGACCTTGCGGACCAGGCCGGGGAAGGTCCTGGCGAGCATGAAGAAGACCATCTGCATGGCCACGTTGCGCGCCCGCGCCTGGCGGTAGACCCAGGTTTCCGGAAGGAAGCGGCGAAGGAAATTGGAGATCGCGTCCTTCTGCGGCAGGGTGATCACGTAGGACGGCGAGCGCTGCAACATGGTGACGTGGGCGGCCTTGTCGGTCAGCGACGGCACCAGGGTCACGGCTGTCGCGCCGCTACCGATCACCACCACCTTCTTGCCGCTGTAGTCGAGGTCCTCGGGCCACAGCTGCGGATGGACGACCTGCCCGGCGAAGTCCTCGCGGCCGACGAATTCCGGGGTATAGCCAGCCTCGTAGCGGTAGTAGCCGGTGCACATCAGCAGGAACTGCGCGGTCATGCGCAGCGGCTCGGGCTCGTCACCGCGCTGCACGTCGAGGTTCCAGCGCGCATTGGCGGAATCCCAGTCGGCCCTGAGCACCCGGTGGCGGTAGCGGATCTTCCGGTCGATGCCGTTCTCCCGCGCGGTCTCCTCGATGTAGCGGCGGATCGACGGACCGTCGGCGATGGCCTTGGGATCGCTCCATGGCTTGAAGTTGTAGCCGAGGGTGAACATGTCCGAGTCGGAACGGATGCCGGGGTAGCGGAACAGGTCCCAGGTACCGCCCATCGCCGCGCGCCCTTCGAGCAGGGCGAAGCTCTTGCCGGGGCAATGCTTCATCAGGTGGTAGGCGGCGCCGACGCCGGACAATCCGGCGCCGACGATGAGTACGTCCAGGTGTTCGACAGGCATAAGGTTCCTCGATCGGCGGAAGCGTCCAGCCGTCTGCTGGGCTGATGCCCTCCACCCTACAGAGGGGATGCCGCGCGGGTATCCCAACCTTCGTACTGCGATATCCGCAAAGTATGGACCCAGGCGTGGGAATCACCCATGCCGGCGTACCGGCATGGGTCGGGCGCTAGGACGCGCGGGAAGGTTTCTCCGGGGTCTCCGCCGCTACCGCGCCACGGTCTTCCAACTGGTCGGTCTGGAACAGCGTCTCCAGCTCGACCCGCGCCTCGCGAGCGCTTTTGATCAGCGCGTCGCGGTCGTTGTAGAACAGGTGCTGGGAGGCCAGGACCTCTTCGTCGTGCCGGCGGAAACGACGGATCCGCGCGTCCGCCTGTTCCTCGCTCAGACCCAGGCCGCAGAGCACCATGCGGCTCATCTCCAGGCTGGAGAAGAAGGTCTCGCGCACCGGCTCGACCCCGGCGTCGAGCAACAGGTGGACGTGCTGGCGGTTACGCGCGCGGGCGATGATCTTCAGGTGCGGATACAGCTTGCGCACGCGCTTGGCCGTCTCGATGTTGGTCTCCGGGTCATCGGTGGCGATGACGAAGAACTCGGCCTTCTCTACCTGGGCCGCGCGAAGGATCTCCGGGCGCATCGGGTCGCCGTAGAAGATCGGGATCGCGCCGAGGGTACGGGTCAGCTCGATGGTCTCCACCGAGGTGTCCAGGGCGATGAACGGCACGCGCTGGGCGCGCAGCACGCGAGCGACGATCTGGCCCATGCGGCCGACCCCGGCGATCACCACGCGCGGGGTGTCGTCGTTGTCGATGCGTTCCATTTCCGGCGGCGGCTTCGTCGCCTCCGGCTCCTTCGCCAGCAGGCGCGCGAGGCCGAGTACCAGCAACGGGGTCAGGGCCATCGACAGGGTGATGGAAAGCACCAGCAGGTTGTGCAGGTCGTTCTGGAACAGGCCCTGGTCGCGGGCCATCTTGAACACGACGAAGGCGAACTCGCCGCCGGCCGCCAGGACCACGCCCAGGCGCAGCGCCGAGGCCTTGTCGAGGCCGCCGGAAATGCGTCCGACGAAGTACAGCACCGGCGCCTTCAGGGCGATCAGCAGCACAGTCAGGCCGAGCACCATCCACGGCGACTTGAGCAGCAGGCTGATGTCCGCGCTCATCCCCACGCTGATGAAGAACAGGCCGAGCAACAGGCCCTTGAACGGCTCGATCTGCGCCTCCAGTTCGTGGCGGTACTCCGAGTCGGCCAGCAGCAGGCCGGCGAGGAAGGCACCGAGGGCCATGGACACGCCGGCCAGCTCCATCAGCAGCGCGGTACCCATCACCACCAGCAGCGCAGTGGCGGTGGACATGTCCTGCAGCTTGGTCTGGGCGACGATGCGGAACACCGGGCGCAGCAGGTAGCGGCCACCGACCACCACCGCGGCGATGCTGCCGACTACCTTGAGGGTCTGGGTCAGTTCGCTACCGCCGGCGTCGCTGTGCGCACCGCTGAGCAGCGGGATCATGGCGATCAGCGGGATCGCCGCGATATCCTGGAACAGCAGGATGGCGAAGGCCAGGCGGCCATGGGGCTGGGTCAGTTCCTTGCGCTCGGCGAGGATCTGCAGGCCGAAGGCGGTGGACGACAGCGCCAGGCCCAGGCCGAGCACCACCGCGCTGTTCACCGGTTGGTCGAAGCCGACCAGGGCCACGGTGCCGATCACCACGCCGGTCAGCAGCACCTGCAGCAGGCCGACGCCGAACACCGACTTGCGCATCACCCACAGGCGCCGCGGCGACAGCTCCAGGCCGATGATGAACAGCAGCAATACCACGCCCATCTCGGAGATCTGCGCGACGCTTTCCGGGTTGTCCACCAGGCCCAGCACGCTGGGACCGATCAGCACGCCGGCCAGCAGGTAGCCGAGCACCGCGCCCAGTTGCAGGCGCTTGGCCAGCGGCACCATGAACACCGCCGCGATCAGGAAGACCACGCCGGACTGGAGAAAACTGCTTCCGTGTTCCACGCTCAACTCCCGCTGGCGGCGCTGGCGCCGAACCGGTCGCGGATGGTGGCGATGGTCTCCACATCCATGGCGATATAGGCCTGCTTGACGAAGGCGTCGTAGGGCAGTTCGTCGCCCAGCGGCTGCAGGTAGCGGGTGCAGTAGGCGAAACGCACGAACAGCGAGCCGGGCTCCGGCTCCTCGATGGTCATGTCGAGGCTGCCGCCGGCCACCTCGGCGCTCGGCTTGATGCTGTAGTGGGCACTGTCCGGCGCCTTCAGCACGACTTCGTCCTCGACCACCAGACCCGGCAGGTACAGGCGCCGGTGCAGGCGGTCGCCGTCATCGACGAGGATCTCGAAACGCTCCAGGCCGACGACGAAATACTGTGGCTCGCGCGCACGGCAGACCAGGCCTTCCCAGAGTTGCAGCCGGTCGAGGACCGGCAGGTCGACAAGCGTCCGGTCGTTGACCTGGACCAGGTGTTCGAATTGCATGTGGCTCACTTCCTGTTCGGTGCATGCGATAGGCGAGTTCTGACCGGCGATGGGTGCAGAAAGTTTTCCCGCTGCCGGCGAATCGCCAGACCGCAGGTCCGCAACGATCGCCGACAGGCATTCGAGGACGCCGCCGGGGCACCCGGCGGCACATCGACCTCACTCGGCGTCGATCTTCCAGGGAATCGGCGGAGCGCTCAAGCGCGGCCCTTCCAGGGCGTCGAGCCGGCCGAAGCGGGCATCCCCCTCCTCCCAGGCCTTCTGCGCCCGGGCGATCTCACCCTTGCTGTGGCCGACGAAGTTCCACCACATGAAGATCTCCGCGCCGAACGGTGCGCCGCCCAGCAACAGCACCCGCGCGCCAGGATCGAGTTGCAGTTGCAGGCCGTCGCGGCCGTCGCCCAGGTAGGCCAGTTCGTTCACCGCGAAATGCTCGCCGCCCACTTCCAACCCGCCTTCCAGCGGCAGCAGGCCGTACTCGAAGTGCGGGTCGAGCGTCAGTTGCAGGGTCGAGGCATCGTCGCAGGCCAGGTCGGCGCCGAGCAGCGGCGAGTAAAGCCGGCACGGCGCCTGCCGCCCGTCCAGAGCGCCGGCCAGCAGGGTGAAGGTGACCCCCTGCTCCTGCCAGCGCGGCAGGTCGGGATGATGGTCGAAGGCCGGGGCGATGTCGCGCTGCTCGTAGGGCAGCGCGATCCACAACTGCGCGGCGTGGGCGTGGCGCTCGTCGGGCAGCGACTCCTCGGTGTGGGCGATGCCATGGCCGGCGGTCATCAGGTTGACCTGGCCCGGACGGATCACCTGGACGTTGCCCAGGCTGTCGCGGTGCAACGCCTCGCCCTGGATCATCCAGGTAAAGGTCTGCAGGCCGATGTGCGGGTGCGGGCCCACGGCCAGGCCGCCGCCGGGTTCGAATTCGGCGGGACCGGCATGGTCGAGGAAGCACCAGGCGCCGATCATCCGCCGCTGGCGCGACGGCATCAGCCGACTGACGGTGATCCCGCCGCCGATTTCCGCGGCGCGCGCGGTGACTCGTTGCAGCAGGTGTTCGCGGCGCTCCGGACAGTCCCGCGAGGAGGACAGGTCGCAACGCTCTTCGGTATTGCTCATGTTCAGGCTCTCCGGTGACGAGGCATTCAACCGCGCAGGCGGCGCACCCATAGCTGCAGGGCCTGCAACTGCTGCTGGATCAGCTCGCGCGCCTTGTCGTCGAGCAGCCGGCCCTGGGCATCGAAGGCGTTCTGCGCGCTGGAGATCATCACTTCCGGCTTGTTCAGCGGATGAACGTCGAGGAACACCAGCGTCTGGCGCAGGTGATACTGCGCCCGCGCGGTGCCGAAACGCCCGGCGCTGGCGCCGAGGATCGCCGCCGGCTTGCCGAAGAACGGCTGCTCCGGCGGCCGCGAGGCCCAGTCGATGGCATTCTTCAGCACCCCGGCCATCGAATAGTTGTATTCCGGGGTGGCGAACAGCAGCGCGTCCGCCGCGCGGATCTGCTCGCGGAAGCGTTCCACCGCGGGCGGGAAGCCGAGGGCGTAGACGTCCTCGTTGTACAGCGGGATGCCGGAGATGTCCGCCAGCTCGATGCTCATGCCCGGCGGAACCAGGCCGATCGCCTCCTGCAGCGCCGCGCTGTTGTAGGAGCCGCTGCGCAGGCTGCCGGAAATGCCCAATACCTTGATGTCGTCGCTCATGCCGTGCTCCTCGATGTGTGTGCGGGGTTCAGTCGCGCAGTTGGCTGCTGACGCTGACCTCTCCGGAGAGTACACGATGGATCGGGCAGGCATTGGCGATCTCCAGCAGGCGCTGGCGCTGCTCGGCATCGAGATCGCCGGCCAAGCGGATGTCGCGGCGGATATGGGTGAAGGGCTCCGGCTTGGTGCGTTCCTCGACGATGTTCAGTTGCACGTCGATGCCTTCCAGCGGCCACTCCTTGCGCTGCGCGTACATCGCCACGGTGATCGCCGTGCAGGCGCCCAGCGCCGAGAGCAGGATCTCGTGCGGCGAGGGACCGCTGTCGCCGCCGCCGAGGGCGGCCGGCACGTCGCTCAGCCACTGGTGGCTGTCGTCGCCGAGGGTCACGCGGTAAGGGGTGGCGCCGAGGGAAGCGTTGACGACCTGGGTAGCCATGGGGTTTCTCCTGTGCATGGGGGGCGTGCCGGAACCTCGGGTTCCGGCGAAGCGGCGTTCCGATGAAAACACCTGGACGGAAAACGACACAAGGCACCCGATGGTCGGAGTGCCTTGTGTCCGGGACAGCGGCGAAGCCGGCTTACTTCTTCGTGCCGAAGCTCTGGATCAGGTTGGCGTACGCCGGCAGGTGGCCGCCGAGGATGGCACCGAAGCCTTCGATGTCGTTGCGCCAGTCGCGGTGCAGTTCGCAGCCGACGCTGAACCAGTTCATCAGTTGCGCGCCGGCGGCGGTCATGCGCGCCCAGGCGGCGTCGCGCACCACCGGGTTGAAGGTGCCGGAGGCGTCGGTGACGACGAATACGTCAAACCCCTCCTCCAGCGCCGAGAGGGTCGGGAAGGCTACGCAGACATCGGTCACCACGCCGGCGATGATCAGTTGCTTCTTGCCGGTGGCCTTGACCGCCTTGACGAAGTCCTCGTTGTCCCAGGCGTTGATGTTGCCGGGGCGGGCGATGTACGGGGCCTGCGGGAACATTTCCTTGAGTTCCGGCACCAGCGGGCCGTTGGGGCCGTCCTCGAAGCTGGTGGTGAGGATGGTCGGCAGGTTGAAGAACCTGGCGATGTCGGCCAATGCCAGGACGTTGTTCTTGAACTCGTCCGGGCTGAAATCGCGGACCAGGGAGAGCAGGCCTGCCTGGTGGTCGACGAACAGCACCGCCGCATCGTTCTTGTCGAGTCGCTTGTAGGTGAAGGACATGGTGTTTCTCCGGTCTCGTGCGGCGTCCGTCGCCGCGCGGTGTGAAACGAAGCGCCTCCTGGGAGGCATGCATGGGCGGTCTCGGGAGCGCACGCCGCCCATCAAGAGTAGTGACAGCGACAACGATTTACCGCCCGGCAAAATGCGAAAACGGTGTTCTCGATACCAGAACAATGCCATTCCCCGGGCGCGCTACGCTTGCCCTGCCATTGCCGTTCCTGCACGTTCGACGCGCGCGTCCCCTTACCAGGAGTTCTCCCGCATGCGACAGTCTGCCTCCCGATTGTTTCGAGATTCGCCATGAGCCTGCGCCTTGAAGACATACAGGCCTTCCTCAACGTGGTCGAGCTGGGCAGCATCAGCGCCGCCGCCGAACGCATGAGCCTGTCCAAGTCCGTGATCAGCAAACGCGTCAGCGACCTGGAGCGCCACCTCGGCGTGCGCCTGCTCTACCGCTCGACGCGCAACGTCGAGCCGACCGAGGCCGGCGGCTTCTTCTACAAGTCGGCCAAGGCCTCGCTGCAGGACCTGAACAACGCCGCGGAAAGCGTGGCCCTGCGCGAGAACGACCTGTGCGGGGAATTGCGGGTGATGGCGCCGATGAGCTTCGGCACGCTCTGGCTGGGGCCGCTGGTGATGGAATTCATGGCGCGCAACCCGCGCCTGGAAGTGGTCCTGCAACTGGACGACCGGATCGTCGACTTCGAGAAGGAAGGCTATGACCTGGCGATCCGCATCACCCGCCTGCAGGACAGCTCGCTGATCGCCCGCCAACTGGGCACCAGCCGCCGGGTAGTGTGTTGCAGCCCGGAATACCTGGAACGGCATGGCCCGCTGCAACGCATCGAAGACATTCTCTGCCATCCCTGCATCGGCTACAGCCACAACACCCCGTCGCAGCTATGGAGCTTCGAGCCGCGGGTGGCCGGCGAGCCGGCGCGGATGATCACCCCGCGCGGACGCTTCAACACCAACAACGGCCAGACCATGCGCGACGCCGCGGTACGCGGCCTGGGCCTGGCGATGCTGCCGCTGTTCATCGCCGCCGAAGACCTGGCCGCCGGCCGGCTGGTCGAGGCCCTGCCCCAGGAGCGGCCGCTGGACGACCTGATCTACGCCATGTATTCGCGAGCGGCGACCCTCTCGCCGAAGGTGAAGCTGTTCGTCCAGTTTCTCCAGCAGGCCCTGGGCAGCCCGCCGTGGGGCGTACGCTGAGCCTCGCTCAGCGCTTGCGGCAGACGCTCAGCCCGTCGCCGATCGGCAGCAGCGAGTAGTCCACCCGCGCGTCGTTCTTCAGCGCCAGGTTGAGCTGCTGGATGCCGCGGGTATCCGCACTCTTCGGCTGCGCTTCGAGCACCCGGCCGCTCCACAGCACGTTGTCGAAAAGCACCAGCCCACCCTGGCGCACCAGCGCCAGCGCGGCCTCCAGGTATTCGGGGTAGTTGGCCTTGTCGGCGTCGATGAAGGCCAGGTCGAATTGCCCGGCCAGACCTTCGTCGAGCAACGCACGCAGGGTTTCCAGGGCGGGCCCGAGGCGCAGCTCGATGCGCTCCTCGACAGCGGCTTCGCGCCAGTAGCGGCGCGCGGTGAGATGGTAGTCGCCGGGCAGGTCGCAACAGGTAAGGCGCCCCTGCTCGCCAAGGGCGGTAGCCATGCACAGGGCGCTGTAGCCGGTGAAGGTGCCGACCTCCAGCGCCCGCCGCGCACCGATCAGGGTCAGCAGCAAGGCGATGAACTGGCCCTGCTCGGGGGCGATCTGCCAGCGCGCGTTGGGCAGCTTCGCGGTTTCCTCGCGCAGGCGGGTCATCAGCGGGGTTTCCCGCAGCGAAACGTCCAGCAGGTAGCGGTAGAGGTTGTCGTCGAGGTTGAGGGTGCGGGTGGTCATCGGCCCTGACCTCCCCGCCTCAGGGCATCCGCGCCAAGGGTGACGGCGCAACCAGCACGCGCTTGGCGTCCAGGTACGCGCGTTGCCAGTAGCTGTTCTGCAGGCTGTCCAGGCGCACCGTGCCGCCGGTGCGCGGCGCATGCACGAAGCGACCCTCGCCGACGTAGATGCCGGCATGGCTCACAGTGCGTCCACCGGAGGTGGCGAAGAACACCAGGTCGCCGGTCTGCAGGGCCTGCACCGGCACGCTGGGCGCGCGCATGGAAATCATCTCGCGGGTCGAGCGCGGCAGCTTGATGCCGGTCATGTCGCGGTAGACGAAGTTGATCAGGCCGCTGCAATCGAAGCCCGAATCGGGCGTGTTGCCGCCCCAGCGGTAGGGCGTGCCGACCAGGCCGAGGGCACGGAACAGCACATCGTCGGCGGCGGGCGAGAAATTCGTCGCCGGACGGAATACGACCTGTTTGGCGGGCGCGGGGGGCGGCGCTTTGCTGGCGCAGGCGGTAAGCAGCGCAGCAAAGGCGAGGATCGAGAATCGGGCCAGTGCATGCATAGTGGAAGCCTTCCTGGTGAGGAATGCTTCCACTTTGCTACGACAAGTAGTTAAACGCAATACTTAAAGTAAAACTTTAAGTTTAGCGCTTGCTCGTCAGGGCGTCCTTGTAGCCGGGTTCGAGCACCCGCTTGGCTTCCATGTAGCTCAGGCTCCAGTAGCTGGAGTCCAGGCTGTCCACCCGCACCCCGCCGCCGCGACGGCTGGCGGAATGGATGAACTGGCCATCGCCGATGTAGATGCCGGCGTGGCTGACGCGGCCACGGCCACGGTTGTTGAAGAACAGCAGGTCGCCCGGCTGCAACTCGTCCTTGGAGACCAGCGGCACGTCCATATCGATGAGTTCGCGGGTGGAGCGCGGCAGCTTGATGCCGGCCTCCTCGCGGAACAGGTAGCCGACGAAGCCGCTGCAATCGAAGCCTTTCGCCGTCGTACCGCCGAAACGGTACGGCGTACCGATCAGTTCGAAAGCGCGCTCGAGGATGCTGGACGCCAGCGCAGGCGTACCAGCCGATGAATTGTCCGCCCCTTCGTCCTCAACATCCTGCCAAGCGATCGCGTCGCGTTCGACGTCGATGCTGCTCTTGGCTGCGGTCGGCTCTTTGGCGACCTGCGGCTCCGGCGAATGGCTGGCGCAAGCGGCCAGCAGCAGAACGAAACTCATGGGCACGAGGGGTGCTAAGCGTTTAAGCATGGGCACGACCGTGTCTCATTAGTTTTACTAGCGGGCTAATTTGCCTTCTCGATCAATCCTATGCAAGTTTTTTATCGATAAATGTGACTTACCACCTGCGGCATGATGTCTAAGGCTCGTCCTGTCATTTTCACATCGACCCGCTCGCTGAGGTCGGTCACGCCAGGATTCACCTCCGCGGTGAAGCCTCCCGCCTGCCGCGTGCGCAGCACCGGTTCGACGATATAGGGGAAGCTCGCGGTGGTTCCCACCACCAGCACCGCATCGAAGCCTTTGCGCAATTCGCGGTACAGGGTATCGATCGCCTCTTCCGGCAACATTTCCTCGAACAGCACTACCGGTGGCCGCAGCACCCCGCCGCAAGCCGCGCAGCGCGGCGGCAACTGGCCGTGCAGATGTTCCTCCAGGCCGCCGCTCTCGGCACCGCAGGACTGGCAGTAGAGCGGCGCCAGTTCGCCATGGATCTCGATCAGCCGCTCGGCCGGCGAGCCGGCCTGGCGATGGAAGCCGTCGATGTTCTGGGTCAGCACCCAGCATTCCGGCTTGCGCTTCTGCAACTCGGCAATGGCTTCGTGGCCGGCGTTGGGTCGGGCCGCCAGGCAAGCCTTGCCGAGTTCCGCGAGGTACTTCCAGCACAGCGCCGGATCGCGCCGCAGCATCGGTCCGGAAAGCGCCGCCTCGATCGGCAGGCCCTCTTCCGTGCGACCGTTGTAGAGACCGCCGAGGCCGCGATAGGTGGGCATACCGGAGTCCGCGGAGAGGCCGGCGCCGGTGATGACCAGGATGCGTTCGGCGCGCCGCAGGGCCTGGGCGACGGTGGCGATCGGGCTGTGGCTGTCCATGGTTGGCTCCTGTCAGGCTGGCGGATCGAGGGAAGCCGGCAAGCCGAGCCGGCGCATGCGCCCGAGCAGGGTCGTGCGCGGAATCCGCAACCGGGCGGCGGCCCGGGAGAGATTGCCGCGCGCCTGGCGCAAGGCGTCTTCTATCAGGTTGCGCTCCTGTTGCGCCAGCGCCTCGCGCAGGCCTCCGACCGCCGCGCTGTTCATCGAGAGCGCGGCCTCGCCGCCCACGGCCTCGGCGCCGTCGTCGGCGAACGCCACCTCATCCAGCAGTGCGCCGCCCTCCCCGTGCAGCAACAGGCTGCGTCGGATCACGTTTTCCAGTTGCCGGACGTTGCCCGGCCAGTCGCAGGCCAGCAACTGCGCCAGCGCCCGTTCGCCAAGGGCGGTGACACGTGGGTTGAGGCTGCGCGCATCGCGACGGACGAACGCCCGTGCCAGCAGTTCCACATCGCCGGGGCGCTCGCGCAGCGGCGGGATGCACAGGCTGCCCACGTCCAGACGGTAGTACAGGTCCTCGCGCAGGCGTCCCTCGGCGATCGCCTGGCGCGGCGGCTGGTTGCTCGCCGCGATCAGGCGTACATCGGCCCGCTGCGGGCTCAGGCTGCCCAGAGGCAGGTAGCTGCCGTCCTGCAGGACCCGCAGCAGCTTGCTCTGCATGGCCATCGGCATGGAATTGATCTCGTCGAGGAACAAGCTGCCGCCCTGCGCCAGGGCGAACATGCCCTTGCGGTTCTCGGCGCCGGTGAAAGCGCCGCGGGTGGTGCCGAACAGGGTACTTTCCAGCAGCGTCTCGGGAATCGCTGCGCAGTTCAGGCTGATCATCGGACCGCTGCGTCGCGGGCTCAGGGCATGGGCGCGACGGGCGAACAGTTCCTTGCCGGTGCCGGTCTCGCCATGGATCAGCAGCGGCAGGTCGGTGGCCGCGAAGACGTCCAGGCGCTGCAACTGCCGCAGCAGGCTCGGCGCCACGCTCAGGATGTTCGGGCAATCCGCCGGGCCTGCGGCCTCTTCGGTCTCGGCGACGACTTCGCCGAGCTCCATCGCGCCGAGCAGGCAACCGTCGCGCCCGCGCAGCGGGATCGCCCGGTGGCGATACTGCAACAGCTCGCCGCCGGCCCCCACGTAGGCCTGCAGCGTATCGATCGACGGCCGCCCTTCGGCCAGGCAACGCAACAGCGTGCTTTGCTCGGCCGCCAGCCAGGGAGCGCTCTGCAACAGGTGCATGCCCAGCGCCCGCTGCGGGTCGAGACCATCGAGCAGGCCGCTGGCACGGTTGTAGTAGACGAAGCGACCGGAGGGGTCGACCACCGTGACCGGTTGCCGCAGGCCGTCGAAAATCGGCGCCAGGCAGTCCACCAACCAGGCTAGTTCACCGCTTCGCGCGGAAATCGTCGGCTCCTCGACAAGCGCCATGCTCTCCCCCTCGGTTTCCCGGATGTCGAAATCTCGTCAGTTGACCCATTTTCGACGCAGCGCGACCGAGCATCCTTGGCGTGGATCAACCAAGCCCTCGGAAAACCAGGAAAATCCTCCGATTTATCAAGGATTTCCAAGGCAATTCCCGGGCGTTGGCTGGCGCGTGGCTTGCAACGACCTCGTCGTCCCCACACGAGGAAAATCGTTATGTTCAAGCACATCATCGCTCGCACGCCCGCCCGCAGCCTGGTCGACGGCCTGACCTCCAGCCACCTCGGCAAGCCGGACTACGCCAAGGCCCTGGAGCAGCACAACGCCTACATCCGCGCCTTGCAGACCTGCGACGTGGACATCACCCTGCTGCCGCCGGACGAACGCTTCCCCGACTCGGTGTTCGTCGAGGACCCGGTGCTCTGCACCTCGCGCTGCGCCATCATCACCCGCCCCGGCGCCGAATCGCGGCGCGGCGAGACCGAGATCATCGAGGAGACCGTGCAGCGCTTCTATCCGGGCAAGGTCGAGCGCATCGAGGCACCCGGCACGGTGGAAGCCGGCGACATCATGATGGTCGGCGACCACTTCTACATCGGCGAATCGGCCCGCACCAACGCCGAGGGCGCCCGGCAGATGATCGCGATCCTGGAGAAACATGGCCTCAGCGGCTCGGTGGTACGCCTGGAAAAGGTCCTGCACCTGAAGACCGGGCTCGCCTACCTGGAACACAACAACCTGCTGGCCGCCGGCGAGTTCGTCAGCAAGCCGGAGTTCCAGGACTTCAACATCATCGAGATCCCCGAAGAGGAGTCCTACGCCGCCAACTGCATCTGGGTCAACGAAAGGGTGATCATGCCCGCCGGCTATCCCCGGACCCGCGAGAAGATCGCCCGCCTCGGCTACCGGGTGATCGAGGTGGACACCTCCGAATACCGCAAGATCGACGGCGGCGTCAGTTGCATGTCACTGCGCTTCTGAACCATGCCGCGGCGGACCGACCCGCCGCCTCCCGCCGTCGCACCCCGGCGCAGGCTCCGCCTGCGCCTGGCGCGACATACCGGATGCAGTTTCGGAGGTGCCACATGGCCGATTCGGACAAGGGAAAACTGGGGCTGCCGGCGCTGACCGCGCTGGTGGTAGGCGGCATCATCGGCAGCGGTATCTTCAGCCTGCCGCAGAACATGGCCGAAGGCGCAGGCGCCGGCGCGATCCTGATCGCCTGGGCGATCACCTTCGTCGGCATGCTGACCCTGACGCGGATATTCCAGTGGCTGTCGACCACCCGCCCCGAACTGGACGACGGCGTCTACGGCTACGCCCGCGAAGGCTTCGGCGAATACCTGGGGTTCAATGCTGCCTGGGGCTACTGGATTTCCGCCTGGGTCGGCAACGCCGGCTACCTGGTGGTGCTGTTCAGCGCCCTCGGCTCGTTCGGCGCGCTGGCCTTCTTCGGCGACGGAACCACCTGGCCGGCGCTGCTCGGCGAATTGACGGTGCTCTGGCTGATGCATGCCTTCGTCCTCCACGGCGTGCACAACGCGGCGATCACCAACGCCATCGTGACCCTCGCCAAGGTGGTGCCGATCGCCCTGTTCATCCTCTGCGTAGCCCTGGCCTTCCGCATCGAGACCTTTCACCTGGACTTCTGGGGCAGCCCGGCCCTGGGCAGCGTCACCCGCCAGGTGGAAACCACCATGCTCTACACCGTCTGGGTATTCCTCGGCATCGAGAGCGCCACGGTCTATGCCAGCCACGCGCGGCACGCGGCCGATGTCAGCCGTGCAACCCTGCTCGGCTTCGTGGTCACCCTGCTGTTGCTGGTCTGCGTCTCGGTGCTGTCGCTGGGCGTGGTGCCGCAGCACGAACTGGCGCAGATGAAGAACCCCTCGATGGCCCAGGTGATGGCCGCGGCGGTGGGCCCCTGGGGCGCCACGCTGATCAACGTCGGGCTGATCGTTTCGGTCGGCGGCGCGCTGCTGGCCTGGACCATGCTCGCGGTGGAAATGCTCTACCTGGCCAGCCGTGGCCCAACGCACACCGCGCCGGCACTGTTCGGCCGCACCAATGCGGTGGAAACCCCAGCGCCGGCACTGTGGCTGACCAGCACGCTGATCTCTGCGCTGCTGCTGGTGGCCTTCCTCAACGCCTCGGGCTACAACGCACTGATCCAGTTGGCCACCTCGATGGCGCTGATCCCCTACCTGCTCTGCGCCGGCTTCTGCCTGAAGCTGGTGGCGCGCCGCCCGCACTCGGGCGCGATGCTGGCGCTGGCGCTGTTGGGGACGCTCTACGGGGTCTGGCTGATCTACGCCGCCGGGCTGAAATACCTGCTGCTGTCGATGATCCTCTACGCGCCGGGCCTCGGCTTCTTCCTGCATGCCCGTCGCCAGCGCGACCTGCCGGCGTTCGGCAATCGCGCCGAAGGCAGCGTCGCGGCGCTGGTGCTGGTCCTCGCGCTGGCGGCGCTGTGGATGATCGGCAGCGGTCGGCTGAGCCTCTAGCTCAGTGATTGACCGTATGCGCCAGCATCACCGACAGCTGGCACAGCGGCCGGCCGCTCTCCTCGCGCCACTGGTTGAAGGCTCCCTGGACGGCCGCCAGGTCCTTGAGGCTGGTGGGCGGTTTGTCGATGATCTCCTGGGCCTTCAGCGCGGCGACCATGTCCTCGCTGGGAATGAAGGTGTCCTTGCCGGCCATCCGCAGAAAACGCGGCGCCGACAAGCCGCCGAGCTGGTTGCCGCGCTTGGACAGCAGCTTCCACAGGCCGACGATGTCGGTTTCCGGCCAATCCGCGAGGAAGTTGCCGAAGCTGCCATGCTCGCGGGCCAGGTCGAGCACCATCTGCGCATTGCGCGGCACGCTCTTGAGCTTGCCCAGGTGGCGGATCAGGCGGGCGTCCTGCATCAGCCGCTCGAGATGCTCGGCGCTCATGAGCACGACCTTCTGCGGATCGAAGCCGAAGAACACTTCCTCGAAGGCTGGCCACTTGGCGTCCACCAGGCTGTGCTTGAGGCCGGCGCGGAAGATCCGCAGGCTGATCAGCGACAGGTAGCGGTCGTCGCCCAGCGCGCACAGCTCGGCGGCGCTCTTCGGCTGCGGCAGGCGCGCTTCCAGCGCCTCCCTGGAGCCGAAGCGGTTCAGGCAGTATTCGTACATCCAGGCGTAGTCGCGCATCGGGAATCCTTGCAGACCGGAGAGAAGAACTGACCCGCGGCGCGGCTCAGAGGTTCATCACGTCGAGGAAGCGCGGCGTGGCGTTCTCGTCGATGCGCAGGTTGGCGAAGTCGAACAGGTTGCGGTCGGCCAGTTGCGACGGCACCACGTTCTGCAGGGCGCGGAACATGATCTCGGTACGCCCCGGCGACTTGCGTTCCCATTCCAGCAGCATTTCCTTGACCACCTGGCGCTGCAGGTTCTCCTGCGAACCGCAGAGGTTGCAGGGGATGATCGGGAACTCCTTGAGCTGGGAATAGGCCTCGATGTCCTTCTCGCTGCAATAGGCCAGCGGCCGGATCACCACGTTGCGCCCGTCGTCGGCCAGCAGCTTCGGCGGCATGGCCTTCAGGGTGCCGCCGTAGAACATGTTGAGGAAGAAGGTCTCGAGGATGTCGTCGCGATGGTGACCGAGGGCCATCTTGGTCGCGCCGATCTCGTCGGCGAAGGTGTACAGCGTGCCGCGGCGCAGGCGCGAGCACAGCGAGCAGGTGGTCTTGCCTTCCGGGATTTTCTCCTTGACCACCGAGTAAGTGTCCTTCTCGACGATGTGGTACTCCACGCCGATCGACTTCAGGTACTCCGGCAGGACATGCTCGGGAAAACCGGGCTGCTTCTGGTCCATGTTCACCGCAACGATCTCGAAGCGGATCGGCGCGACCTTCTGCAGGTAGAGCAGGATGTCGAGCATGGTGTAGCTGTCCTTGCCGCCGGACAGGCAGACCATGACCTTGTCGCCATCCTCGATCATGTTGAAGTCGGTGATGGCCTCGCCGGCCAGGCGGCGCAGGCGCTTCTGCAGTTTGTTCTGATTGACCGAAAGGGTGCCCATGGTGCTCTGGAATCCGGGTGTTCGAGGAGAAAAGCTGGCTATTTTACGCACAAAGCGACGCCGACCCCAGCCCCTCCCGACGCCCGATGCTAGTCTTGCCCCATGACTCCCGACCTCGACCACCGCCTCGACCTCGCCGGGCAGATCCTCTGCCTGCTGCGCGAGCATCCCGAGGGGCTTTCCGAATACCAGCTGATCCAGCTGCTGAAGGCCCGCCATTCGACGCATATCCCCCATCGCGAACTGGCCGACAAGCTGGTGCTGTTCCGCACCCATTTCCTCCTGTTCAACGCGCTCTACCACCTGCGCGACCACCTCTGGGCCGAGCGCGAGGCGCACCTGGAGATCAGCCCGCTGAGCCTGCGCCTGCGTCCTTACGTGGATGGCACGCAGGCGCTGGAACAGGGCGATCCGCTGCGCGACTACTACCTCAACCTGCGTCACCTGGGGGAGACCAGCGAGGCCGACGTCGAGCGGCTGCTGCAGAGTTTCTGGACGCGCATGCAGGGCAGCGAGGAGAAGGCCGCCGCCCTCGCCCTGTTCGAGCTGGAAGGCGCGGTCGACTATCCCGCCATCAAGCTGCGCTACCGGCAACTGGTCAGCCAGCACCATCCCGACCGCGGCGGCAGCACCGCGCGCCTGCAATCGATCAACAAGGCGATGGAAATACTGCAACGCTATTACAGCCGGCCGTGAAGCTTCGATTTGCTCTAACCCCGCGAGCGACGCGGGGTCGGGCCGTTCCTATACTGCGACATAAGGTCGCATAGGTCGGCCGAGCACCAGGTGGCGCTGTCCATGCGCGCCCGGCGCTTCGCTGGGGGGCGACCACATAAGAACGAGGAGGAAACGGCATGATCCATCATGTATGGGGGCTCTTCACCCATCCCGATCAGGAATGGCAGGAAATCCGTGGCGAAGAAGAAAGCATCAGCCACATGTACCTGACCCACATCCTGATCCTGGCTGCCATTCCGGCGATTTCCGCCTATATCGGCACGACCCAGGTCGGCTGGGTGGTCGGCGGCGGCGATCCGGTCAAGCTGACCCAGGCCAGCGCGTTGCAGATGACGGTCCTCACCTACCTGGCGATGCTCGCCGGGGTGGCGGTGATGGGCGCGTTCATCCACTGGATGGCGCGGACCTACGACGCCAACCCGAGCCTGACCCAGTGCATCGTGTTCGCCGCCTACAACGCCACGCCGCTGTTCATCGCCGGGCTGGCGGCGCTGTATCCGCACCTCTGGCTGGGAATGATCGTCGGGGTGGCGGCGATCAGCTACACGGTCTACCTGCTCTACGTGGGGATTCCCACCTTCATGAACATCCACAAGGACGAAGGCTTCCTGTTCTCCAGCTCGGTGCTGGCGGTGGGCCTGGTGGTGCTGGTGGCGATGATCGCCCTGTCGGTGATCCTCTGGGGCAGCGGGGTCGGCCCGGAATACACCAGCTGACGTCCAGCGAACGCATCGTACGACCGGGCCGCGGGTAACCGCCGCCCGGTTTTTTCTTGCCCGCCGCCGCGCTTGCCTGATCCTGCACCCCGGACGAGCGGTCGTCCCGACGCCTGCGCCCGCCCTCCTGTCTCCGGCATAATCGCCCGCTGCTGGAGTCTTCCCGAATGCCCGAACACCTCAACGCCCGCGTCGAGGCCTGCTATCGGCAGGCCGAACACTTCTTCCAACGCAGCTTCCCCCGCCCGACCGTCAGCTTCCGCCTGCGCGGCCAGAAAGCCGGGGTCGCCCACCTCGACGAGAACCTGCTGCGCTTCAATCCCCAGCTGTACCGCGAGAATCGCGAGCACTTCCTGGAACAGACCGTGGCCCACGAAGTCGCGCACCTGATCGCGCACCAGTTGTTCGGCCCGCGCATCCGCCCCCACGGCGAGGAGTGGCAGTTGATCATGCGCGGCATCTACGGCCTGCCGCCGGACCGCTGCCACACCTACGCGGTCAAGCGCCGCGCCACCACCCGCTACCTGTACCGCTGCCATTGCCCGGAGCACAACGAGTTCCCGTTCTCCCCGCAACGCCACACCCTGGTGGCCAAGGGGCGCCGCTACTACTGCCGGCGCTGCAAGGCGACCCTGGTGTTCACCGGCGAAGTGCTCCGCGAGTGATTCAGGCAATGGCCCCGGCCGCCTTCAGCTCGGCGATCCGTTCGGCGGAGTAGCCCAGGCCTTCGAGCACCGCCACGGTGTCGGCGCCGAGCGCCGCGCCGATGTGGCGAGGCGCCGACAGGCCGGCGGAAAACTTGATCGGACAGGCCATCTGCGCCTGGCTGCCGCCGTCCGCCAGCGGCACCCGGGCGACCAGCCCGCGCGCCTGCAACTGCGGGTGCTCCAGCGCCTCGGAGAGCGGCAGCAGCGGCTCCACGCAGGCATCCAGGGCGGCGAACACCGCCTGCCATTCGGCGAAGTCGCGTTTCTCGAACTCCATCTCGATCTCGCGCTTCAGCGCCCGCTGCTCTTCCGGCTTCGGCGACAGGCCGCGGGCGGCCAGTTCCGGGCGGCCGATGGCGGCGCAGAATTGCTGCATGAACTGCGGTTCCAGGCTGCCCACCGAGAACCAGCGGCCATCGCGGGTGCGGTAGTAGTCATAGAAGCTGCCGCCGTTCAGCGCCAGCGCCTCCATCTCCGGCTCGACCCCGGCCGCGAGATAGCCTGCGCCGGCCATGCCGTTCAGGCTGAAGGCGCAGTCGGTCATGCTGATGTCGACGAACTGCCCCTCGCCGGTCTGCTGCCGGTGGATGACCGCCGCCAGCAGGCCCATCACGCCATGCAACGAACCACCGGCGAGGTCCGCCAGTTGCACCCCCAGCGGCAACGGGCCACGCTCGCGGCGCCCGGTGTAGCTGGCGACGCCGGCCAGCGCCAGGTAGTTGATGTCATGCCCGGCGCGCTCGCGGTACGGCCCGGTCTGGCCGTAGCCGGTGATGGCCACGTAGATCAGTCGCGGGTTCGCCGCCTTCAGCGCCTCGTAGCCGACGCCGAGCTTGTCCATCACCCCCGGACGGAACTGTTCGAGGACGATGTCGTATTCGCGTACCAGCTCCAGCACCACCTCGCGTGCGCCCTGCCGCTTCAGGTCGAGGCCGATGGAACGCTTGTTGCGGTTCAGGTAGGCATGGCTGGCCGAGGTGCCATCGACGTGCGGCGGCAGCACCCGCACCAGGTCCATGCGCCCGGGCGACTCCACGCGCAGCACGTCGGCCCCCATGTCGGCCAGCAGCAGCGAGGCGAACGGCCCCGGCAACAGGGTCGAGAAATCCAGCACTTTCAACGATGACAACGGGCCTTTCATGCTCCCTCCTCTGGGTCGCCGGGCATTGGTCGGGATCGCCTGCCGAGCAGCCTATCCACCCGCCGCGCGGCGCGACATGGCCGTGGCGTCAGAGCTTCATGCCGCGGCTGATGATCTCTTTCATGATCTCCGAGGTACCGGCGAAGATCCGCTGGATGCGGGCGTTGGCGTACATCCTGCAAATCGGATACTCCCACATGTAGCCCCAGCCGCCATGCAGTTGCACGCCTTCGTCGACCACCTTGCCCAGCAGCTCGGTGGTGAACAGCTTGGCTTCGGCGGCGACCTCGGGGGACAGCTTCTTCTGGTTGTGGTCCATCACGCAGCGGTCGGTGAAAACCTGCGCCACGTCGATCTGGGTACGCATTTCGGCGAGCTTGAAGCGGGTGTTCTGGAAGTGCGCCACCGGCCGGCCGAAGGCCTGGCGCTCCTTCACGTAATCGATGGTCGCCTGCAACGCCGCCTCGGCCCCGGCCACCGCGCCGCAGGCGTTGGTCAGGCGTTCCTGGGCGAGCATGTTCATCAGGTAGAAGAAGCCGCCCTTGGCGTCGCCCAGCAGGTTTTCCTTCGGCACCCGCACATTGTTGAAGAACAGCTCGGCGGTGTCCTGGCTCTTCATGCCGAGCTTCTTCAGGTTGCGCCCGCGCTCGAAGCCTTGCATGCCGCGCTCCACCAGGAACAGGCCCATGGCGTGCTTGTTCGCCGGATCGGTCTTCGCCGCGACGATCACCAGGTCGGCCAGCAGGCCGTTGGAGATGAACACCTTGGAGCCGTTGAGCAGCCAGTGGTCGCCCTTGTCCACCGCGGTGCTGCGCATGCCGGCCAGGTCGGAGCCGGCGGACGGCTCGGTCATGGCCACGGCGAGGATGGTCTCGCCACGGACGATCCCCGGCAACAGGCGGGCCTTCTGCTCGGCGCTACCGTATTCGGCGATGTACGGCCCGCACAACGCCGAGTGCAGCGGGATCATGAAGCCCGGTTCGTTGATCCGCGCCAGCTCCTCGCACATGATCTGCTCGTAGCGGAAGTCCTTGAGCCCGGCGCCACCGTACTCCTCGTCCGCCCAGGGCAGCAGGAAGCCCATCTCCCCCGCCTTCCTCCAGACAGCGCGGTCGACCACCCCGGCCTCTTCCCAGGCGTCCTGGTGCGGCACCACCTCTTTGTCGAGAAAGGCGCGGAAGGCATCGCGGAACAGGTTGTGTTCGGTCTCGAAGATCTGCCGTTGCATGTACGGGGACTCCCTGCGGTCAGTGGTTCCGCAGGGTAGGCGGCGCCGGCCGGCGCCCTCAATGACGCGAGCGCTCAGGCTCGGTTGACCGAATCGGTCAGCTACCAGTCCATGCTCGCCGGCTGCACGCCCGGGTGGGACGGGAACAGCGGCAGCACCTCCTCGGCCAGTTCCTGGATGACTTCCGCTGCCGGCCTGGCGGAGAACTGGATGCCCAGGGCGGCATGGTTGACGCCCGCCGCACGCCATTCGCCGAGCAGCTCGATCAGGCCGTTGCGCCCGGTGCGCAGGACGTAGCCGCCATGCAACGACGTACGCGGATACGCCGGGTCGTCCACCAGGTCCAGCCATTCGTTGGTCATGTGCGGGCGGAACCCGCCGTCCGCGATGGACATCCTCCAGGCGCGGATCTTCCCGGCCAGGCGACGTGGTCCGGACGCATCGACAGTCGACTCCGGATAGGTCAGCCAGCCATCCGCCTGGCGTGCCAGCCAGTCCGCCGGCTGCCGCGCGGAGCCGGTGACGACCAGCGGGATGGCGCCGGCCGGCGGACGCGGCAACAGTTCGGCGTCGTCCAGCGTACCGAGCGGCGAGGCGACGTGCCGGCAGCCGTGCAGCAGTTGGCGCAGGTAGTCCAGGCCCTGGGCGAACCGCTCGCCGCGCTGCGCATGCTCCAACCCGTAGGCGGGGAACTCCACCGGCCGGTCGCCGGAGGCGAGGCCCAGCACCAGGCGTCCGCCGGACAACCGGTCGACGCTCGCCGCGGCCTTGGCCAGGTCGACCGGTTGGCGCAGGGCAAGCACCGCGCTGCCGGTGGCCAGGGCGATACGGCGGGTCCGCGCGGCCAGATAGCCAAGGTAGGTGAACGGGTCGAACACTTGTCCGGCATCGCCGAAGCGTGGGTCGAACAGCGGTACGTCGCGTACCCAGACGGCGGCGAATCCCAGTCGATCGATTTCTTCGACCAGCCGCGCCTGGCCCAGCAGCACCCGCATGTCGCCCTGGTAGAAACGCAACGGCAGGAACAGGCCCAGGGTCAGCGCGTCTGCGGCGAACATGCGCCGATAGCCAGGGTGCCCGACGAAGGCCGGCGCCGAGGCGCCTTGCAGCAGGGCGCTCATGGACCCACCGCCGGTTCCGGCAGGACGATCCCGCGCTGCACCGCAGGCCGCAGGGCCATGCGCCGGTGCCAGTCGTCCAGGTGGCGATAATGGCTGAAGTCGAAGTCGACGATCCGCGCCGTATGGGTCCAGCCGAAGGTGGCGATATCGGCGATGGAGTATTGCTCACCGGCCAGCCAGGGCCGTCCGGCCAGGCGCTGGTCGAGGGTGGCGAAAACCTCCTCGGAGAGCCGCCGATAGCGTTCGATGGCCGGCGGGTACCGCTCTTCGGCGAAGATCTCGAAATGCACGCGCTGGCCGAGGATGGGCCCCATGCTGGAAGCATGGAAAGTCAGCCAGGTCAGGGCCTCCCAGCGTTCCCGGGGGGCGTCGGGAAGCAACCGCCCGCTGGTCTCCGCCAGGTACTGCAGGATCGCCGCCGACTCGAACAGGGTGATGCCGGCGGCCCGGTCTACCAGCACCGGTATCCGGCCATGTGGATTCAGGCGCAGGAATTCCGGGCGGCGTTGCTCGCCATGGTCGATGCGAACGTGGTGCAGTGCGTAGGGCAGCCCCAGTTCCTCGAGGGCGATGGTGATCTTGAATCCGTTGGGTGAACTGTCGCTGTAGAGCTGGAGGGAAGGCATGGCAAGTATCCTTGCAGCGCTGGACTATCCGGCGCCTGGGCGATGGGGGCGGCGCCGACCGGGGAAACCGCCTCGGCCGCTTCCCGCACACCGAAGAAAGCAGCTAGGCTAAAGTCTCTCGTTTCGCCACACATGCTGAAGCCCGGGTCGGCGGATGAAAAACGATCCTTTCTACAACCTATTTATAGAAAAACTGAATTCATGGGTGCCGTCCTCCCGCTCCTCGCGCTACGCGCTTTCGTCGAAACCGCCCGCCATGGCAATCTCACCCGCGCGGCCGCGGCCATGGGCGTCACTCCCGGCGCGGTAAGCCAGCAGCTCAGGGCTCTGCAGGCGCGCACCGGCGTCGTCCTGTTCCAGCGCTTCAGCCATGGCATGCGCCTGACGCCGGAGGGCGAGCAGGTCTATCCCGGCCTCCGCCAGGCCTTCGAGCAGATCACCGCGAGCCTTGCCCAGCTGGAGGCGATCAATGCCCGCCAGACCATCACGGTCAGCACCGAGCCCTCCTTCGCCGCCACCTGGCTGGTGCCGCGCCTCGGTCAATTCAGCGCGTCGCACCCGCAGGTGGAAGTCCGCGTGGAGGCTACGGCACTGCTCGCCGACCTGCGCCGGGAACGAATCGACGTCGCCATCCGCCACGGGCTCGGCGACTACCCCGGACTCGACGTGCAGGCGCTGATGGCCCCGCCGCTGATCCCGGTGGCCAGCCCGCGCCTGCTGGCGGAAGGCCCTGAGATCCGCGAAGCGATCGATTGCCTGGCCTACCCGCTGTTGCAGGAGTCGGAGCGCAATGACTGGCGCCTGTGGCTGCGGGCGATGGGGGTGGAGGACGACCCGCGCAGCGAGAGAGGTCCGGCTTTCGCCGACGACCTGCTGCTGGTTCGCGCCGCCGAGGCCGGCCAGGGTATCGCGCTGGTACGGGAGATCCATGCCCGCGCCGAGATCGCCAGCGGCCGCCTGGCGGTCGCCCTCGAGCGGCCCTGGCCGAGCCGCTTCGCCTATTACGCGGTGAGCCTGCCAGGAGCGGCGCAACGAGCACCCCTCTCGCTGTTCCTCGCCTGGCTGCGCGAGCAGGCCGCTGCCGAGGCATAAAAAAACCCGCCACGAGGGCGGGTTCGAAGGGCGGCAGGGAGCTCTTCACTTCCCCCTGCCGAACAGGTTTGAGCTTAGACCGCTTCGCGGCCGCCCACCGGAATATCGCTGGCAGGCGACGAAGCGTTGCCCTCGCCGGCCAGTTCGCGCTGCAAGGTGCCCTCGTCGAGCTGCTTGCACCACTTGGAAACCACTACCGTGGCCACGCCGTTGCCGACCAGGTTGGTCAGCGCGCGGGCTTCGGACATGAAGCGGTCGATGCCGAGGATCAGCGCCAAGCCGGCGACCGGCAGGTGGCCGACGGCGGAAAGGGTCGCGGCGAGCACGATGAAGCCGCTGCCGGTGACGCCGGCGGCGCCCTTGGAAGCGATCAGCAGCACCAGCAGCAGGGTGATCTGGTGGGTGATGTCCATCGGCGTATCGGTGGCCTGGGCGATGAACACCGCGGCCATGGTCAGGTAGATCGAGGTGCCGTCGAGGTTGAAGGAGTAACCGGTGGGAATCACCAGGCCGACCACCGACTTGTTGCAGCCGAGCTTCTCCATCTTGTCGATCATCCGCGGCAGAGCCGACTCGGAAGACGAGGTGCCCAGCACGATCAGCAGTTCCTCGCGGATGTACCTGATGAAGCGCAGGATGCTGAAGCCGTGGGCGCGGGCGATGCCGCCGAGGACGATGAGCACGAACAGGATGCAGGTGATGTAGAAGCACAGCATCAGCTGGCCGAGCTGCACCAGCGAACCCACACCGTAGGCGCCGATGGTGAAGGCCATGGCGCCGAACGCGCCGATCGGGGCGACCTTCATGATCACGTTGATGATGTTGAACATCACGTGGGAGACGCGCTCGATGAACTCGAACACCGGCTTGCCGTAGCTGCCCAGGCGATGCAGGGCGTAGCCGAAGAGCACGGAGAAGAACAGGACCTGGAGGATGTCGCCGTTGGCGAACGCGCCGACCACGGTGCCGGGGATCACGTTCATCAGGAAGTCGACAGTGCTCTGCTTCTCGCCGGCAGCGGCGTAGGCAGCGATCTTGCTGGTGTCGAGGGTGTTCGGGTCTACGTGCATGCCGGCGCCCGGCTGGACCACGTTGACCACTACCAGGCCGATGATCAGGGCCACGGTGGAGACGACCTCGAAGTACAGCAGCGCCATGCCGCCGGTCTTGCCGACCGACTTCATGCTCTGCATGCCGGCGATGCCGGTGACCACGGTGCAGAAGATGATCGGCGCGATGGCCATCTTGATCAGTTTGACGAAGCCGTCGCCGAACGGCTTCATCGCCACCGCCGTTTCCGGGTACCAGTGGCCGAGCGCGATACCGATGGCGATGGCGACCAGAACCTGCACGTACAGGCTCTTGTAGAAGGGTTGTTTGGTCATGGGCAGAGTCCTCACGGGGGCGCTTCGCCAGTTCCCTGGAACGCGCTCACCGGTAGCGTTACCCCCCTTGCTGGGGAGATTTTTTGTCGTGAACCGCCGCGGCGGAACCTTGCCCAGGCATTGCAGAGGCTGTGCCAGGATGCTCTTTCTCTAAATAAAATCCTTATATATCAACAAGTTAAATAAAAAATGAAAATTGCATAGCGGGCTAAGCGTGGCGGATTACCGCCCGGCGGGCCGGCTGTGCCGCGCGAGCATGGCGGGAGTCCGCCACCACCCTTGTCGTCTTCCGGGTGGCGCCCTACCATCGCCGTTCCAACAACAAGGACGCCGCCATGCGTGAGCGCACCATCGCCAGCCATTTCGTCCGCGCCGCGTTGCGCGGGGCCACGCGCCAAGGCCTGGACGGCCCCGCCCTGTTGCGTCGCGCCGGCATCCAGCCGGCCCTGCTGGACGAACCGCGGGCACGCATCGCGCCGGAGCAGTTCACCCGTCTGATGCAGTTGCTCTGGGAAGTGCTGGACGACGAATACATGGGCTTCGGCGAAGTCCGCAGCAAGCGCGGCACCTTCGCCATGATGTGCCACACCCTGATTCATTGCCGGACCCTGGAAAAGGCCCTGCAGCGCGGCGAACTGTTCTACGGCCTGTTCCCCCAGGCGCCGCTGATCCACCTGCGGCGCGAAGGCGACCTGGTGCGCCTGAGCCTCGAGGAACGCCACCTGTCGGACCCGGATCACTTTCTCGCCGAAAGCCTGCTGGTGATCTGGCACCGCCTCGCCAGTTGGCTGATCGGCCAGCGCATCCGCCTGGAGGAAGCCACCTTCAGCTACCCGGCGCCGGACCACCAGGCCGAGTACGACCTGCTGTTTCCCTGCCCCCGGCGGTTTTCCGCCGGCTGCACCAGCCTGCTGTTCGCCGCCCGCTACCTGGGGATGCCGCTGCTGCAGGACGAACGCACCCTCAAGCAGTTCCTCCAGCACTCTCCCGCCGACCTGCTGGCGCGCCCGGACGGCGGCGACAGCCTGACCAGCCAGATCCGCCGCCTGCTCGGCCGCGACTGCCGGCGCTGGCCGGACCTCGACCAGGTCGCCCGCCAGCTGCACATGAGTTCGCAGACCCTGCGACGCCACCTGCGCGAGGAAGGCGGCAGCTTCCAGCAACTCAAGGACCACCTGCGCCGCGACCTGGCGATCTACCACCTGGGTCGGGACGAGCTATCGATCCAGGACATCGCCGAGCAGCTCGGCTTTTCCGAGCCCTCGGCCTTCCATCGCGCGTTCAAGAAGTGGACCGGCCTCACCCCCGGCGCGTACCGGCACCAGGCGGAAGCCTGAAGCTCAGCCCAACTCCTGGCGACGAAGCCCGCTGCGCAGTTGGTCGAGCACCGTGGCGAACGGCTGCGGCCGACCGACCGCGTAGCCCTGGGCGAAATCCACCCCGAGGCGCGCCAGGTGATCGAGGATTTCCCGGCTCTCGACGAACTCGGCCACGGTCACCGCGCCCAGGCGGTGGGCGATCTGGTTGATGGAGTCGACGATGGCCTGGTCCACCGGGCTCTTGTCCAGGTTGCGGACGAAGCTGCCGTCGATCTTGATCACGTCGACGACGAAATTCTTCAGGTAATTGAAGGAACTCAGGCCGGAGCCGAAGTCGTCCAACGCCACCTTGCAGCCGAGGTCGCGCAGCTTGGCGACGATCCGCGAAGCCACCGACAACTGGTTCATCAACGCCGTCTCGGTCAGCTCGAAGTACAGGCGCTCCGGCCTCAGCGGCGAGTGTTCGATGCGATCCAGCAGGTAAGGCAGGAACAGCGGGTCGTTGAGCGAGTTGCCGGACAGGTTGATGCCGATGCTCAGGCCCTCCACCGCGGCGATCCGCGCGCCGAAGTTGATCAGCGCCTCGTTGATCACCCAGCGGTCGATGCTGGCCATCAGGTTGAAGCGCTCGGCGGCCGGGATGAAGGCGCCCGGCGGAGTCATCTGGCCATCCGGATCGTACAGTCGCAGCAGCAGCTCGTAGTGCCGGTCGCCGTCGCGGCGGGGGCCGACCGGGACGATCTCCTGCGCCTGCAACTGGAAGCGGTCGTTCTCCAGGGCCTCGCGCAGCCCGCTGGCGAGGAGTATGTCGCGGTGCTGGCGCTCCACTTCCTCATGGCCGAACTGGTACACCGAAACCCGGTTGCGCCCGGCATGCTTGGCCGCGTAGCAGGCCACGTCGGCCTGGCTCATCAGTTCGCTGGTGCTGCGCGAGGTGGCGGTAAGGGCGGTGATACCGATGCTCGCGCCCACGTCGTAGAGCCGCCCTTCCCAGGGGAAGCGCACCGAGCAGATCTGCTCGATGAGCTTGCTCGCCACCTGCTCCGCCTCCGCCAGGTCGCAATCGAACAGCAGCAGGCCGAACTCATCGCCGCCCAGCCGCGCCAGGGTGTCGGAGGCGCGGGTACGGTCGGCGAGAATCCGGCTCAGCTCGCGCAGCAGCATGTCGCCCGCCGCGTGCCCGGCGGAATCGTTGACCACCTTGAAGCGGTCGAGGTCGATGAAGCACAGCGCATGCTGGGTCGCCCGCTCCTGGGCGTTGGCCAGGGCGCGTTGCAGCTCCTCCTCGAACTTGGTGCGGTTGAACAGCCCGGTGAGGGCATCGTGGGAGGCGTGATAGCTCAGCTCGCGCTGCATCGCCCGGGCCTTGGTGACGTTCTGGAACACCAGCACGGTGCCGATGATCTCGCCATCGCGGGTGCGCACCGGCGCCGCGCAATTCTGGATATCGTGCTGCTCGCCCTTGCGGCTGATCAGCGTGGCGCCGTCCTCCAGGTAGAACACCCGGGTGTTCTGCAGGCAGCGTCGCACCGGGCTTTCCAGGGCCTCGCCGGTGTCGCTGTCGAGCACGTTGAAGACCAGTTCGTGGGGCGCGCCGATGGCGTCCTGCAAGGTCCAGCCGGTCATCGCCTCGGCCACCGGGTTCATGAAGGTCACGCGGCCGCCGGCGTCGGTGGTCAACACGGCATCGCCGATGGAATACAGGGTCACCTGCAAGCGTTCCTTTTCCTCGTGCAGGGTTTCCGCCAGGGTGCGGATCTCGGTGATGTCGCTGTTGATGCCGATCATCCGCACCGGACGGTTGTCCTCGTCGCGCGTCAGCGTGGCGATCGCCCGCAGGTGGCGAACCTCGCGGTTGGGGCGGACGATACGGAACTCGCAGTCGAATTTCTGCAACCCGCTGACGGCGCGCTCCAGCTCGCGCAGCACGCGGTCGTGATCCTCGGCATGCAGGCTCGCCTTCCACTGCTCCACCGTGGTCTCCCCGGGACCGCTGCGGATGCCGTACAGGTCGAACATGCGGAAATCCCAGTGCAGGCGGTTGCGCGCCAGGTCCCACTCCCAGATGCCGATCTGCCCGGCGTCGGTGGCCAGCTTGATCCGTTCGGCGAGGCGCTCGCGCTCCAGCTCGGCACGCTTGCGACTGTCGATATCCTCCACCTGGGTGACGAAGTACTGGGCGACTCCCTCCTCATCGCGCACCAGCGACACGCTGATGCGCGCCCAGAAGGTTTCGCCGTCCTGGCGCAGGTAGCGCTTCTCCATCTGGTAGGAGTTGATACGCCCGGCGAGCAGGTCGCGCACCAGGTCGAGGTCCAGTTCCAGGTCGTCCACATAGGTGATCTCCTGGAACGACAGCTCGCCCAAGCGTTCGGCGGAATAGCCGAGCATCCGGCACAGCGCCTCGTTGACCTTGAACAGCCGCCCCTCCAGCGACACCAGGGCCATGCCGATCGCCGAGAATTCCATGGCGCCGCGGAACTGCGCCTCGCCGATGGCCACCTGATGCTGCTCGCGGCGGCTGCGCTCCATGATCACCGAGACCAGGAAGGCGGGAATGAGGGTCAAGGCCATCGGCAGGTACAGCAGCGGCTCGCCGAAACGCTGCTGGGACGACTCGGGGACGAACACGCCGAGGGCGATCAGCACGGCGATGAAACAGGTGTTCAGGCAGCCGATCAGCGCGGTGCCGAACACGCTGGTGCTGGCGGCGGCCACCAGCAGCGGCAGGAGCACGTAGATGAAGGCGTAGGGCAGGCGCGTCAGGGCCACGAAGCTGATCACCAGGGTCACCAGCAGGAGCATCGCGTTGTCCACTCCCGCCCGCCCCGACAGAGCGTGACGCCAGGCCGCCAGGTTGCTGGCCATGCACAACGGCAGCAGCGCGAGCATGCCCATCGCATCGCCCACGTACCAGCGCGCCCACATTTCCGGGAAACGCCCCATGCCGAAGACGCTGACCAGCACCGCGCCCACCGAGGCACCGAGCAAGGGCGGGATCAGCGCGCCGGCCCAGAGCACGCGAACCGCCGAATGCAGGTTGAACTCGAAGTCCTCGCGCACCCGGTTGATGCGTAACAGCATCGCGGCGAAGATCGCTTCGCTCAGGTTGGCCGGCAGGAACGCCGCGCTCATCCACAGGCTGTCGCCATACAGGCGGTTGGCCGCCAGGTTGGCCACGGCGGAGCAGAGCAGGATCGCCGGCCACTGGCGCAGCGGCGCGCGCAGCAGGGCGGCGGTGAGGATCGCGTTGGGCAGCCAGATCGCCGCGATGGTGGCAGGCTGGCGCGACAGGTAGATGCAGGCCAGGGCGGCGAGAAAGAACAGCACACCGGCCTGGATGCCCGCCCACAAGCCCCTGTCGTCGGTTTTGCCACTGAACATCCGCTCGAATCCCCGGTACCTGCGTCAAAGGAACTGCGCCAGCCGAACAGACTTCAGCGTAGCGCGGAAACACCTCAGACGTAGGTAACGGCCGCCAAGTCTCAGACTGTAGCGAAACGTATGCGGAAGCAGGCGCCGCCCAGCTCGGAATCGTCCAGGCTCAGTTCGCCGTCGTAGCTCTCGATGATGTCCAGCGCCACGGCCAGGCCGATGCCCTGCCCCGGGTGCTGGGTATCGGCGCGCTCGCCGCGGCGGATGATTCGTGCGCGCTGTTCGGCAGGCACTCCGGGACCATCGTCCTCGACCCACAGCTCCGAGTAACCCGGCCCCAGCCGGGCGCCCACGCGGACCCGGCCCAGGCACAGGCGATAGGCGTTCTCCAGCAGGTTGCCGAGCAGTTCCAGCAGCGCGCCGCGCTCCACCGGCACGCTGAAGGACGGCGAGAAGTCCCGCTGCAGGCTTACCCGCTTGTCGCGATAGACCTTGTCCAGCGCGTCGCACAGGGTCTCCACCAGCGGCGCCAGTTGCTCGCGATGGCGTACCAGGCCGCTCTTGCGCAGGCTGGCGCGCTGCAACTGATAGCCTATCTGCTGGCTCATGCGCTCGATCTGGCCCTGTAGCACCCGCACCTGCTCGCGGTTGCCGGGCTCCTCGGCGAGCTGGTCGCCGACCCCCTGCAAGACCGCCAGCGGCGTCTTCAGACTGTGCGCCAGGTCGCCGAGGGAGTGGCGGTAGCGCTCGCGCTGCTTGTGCTCGCTGCGCAACAGGCGGTTCAGCGAGTGGGTCAGGCGCAGCAGCTCGCGCGGATGCTCCTCGCTCAGGCTCTCGCGCTCGCCGGATTCGATCTGGTCCAGCTCGGAACTCAACCCGCGCATCGCCCGGAAGCCCCAGGTCAGACCTAGCCAGAGCAGCCCGAGCAAGACCAGCAGGGCGCCGCCGAGCCACAGGTAGAGTTGCTCGCGGAACCCCTTGAGCAGGCTCTCGAACTCGCTGACCGATTGCATGGTGACGATGCTGTAGGCCGCCTGCTTGCCGCGCAGCAGGTCGATCTCGACGTCGAACACGAAGAACTCCTCGCCCTTCGCGTCGCGGGTGGTGTGGAATTCGTTGCCGCGGCCGTCGTAGCGCGGCGTGTAGTTGATCGACTCGTCGGCCGCCGAGGTGGAGCGCCAGAGCAGATCGCCATTCTGGTCGTAGATATAGCCGAGGACCTTGGCCTCCGGCAGGTTGAACTCCTCCACCGGCAGGTGCTCGGGCATCACCAGGCGGCCCTTCTCTACCCGCGCCGCCGAGACCAGGGTCGCCACGTCGGCGGCCAGGCGCTGCTCGATGGTGTTCTCCAGGGCGATGCCGAAGGCCCGCTGCAGGGCCGGCAGCAGCGCCAGCATGAACAGCACCGCCAGGGCGGCGGCGCCGAGCATCAGGCGGATGCGCAGGGAACGGATCACCGGCAGCGCTCGGTGAACAGGTAGCCCTGGCCGCGCACCGTATCGATCGGCTTGAAGCCGCCGCAGGCCTCCAGCTTGCGCCGCAGGCGGCCGACCAGCACCTCGATGACGTTGGCGTCGCGCTCCTCGTCGTCGGGATAGAGCTGTTCCATCAGGCGTTCCTTGGCCACCACCTGCTGGTGATGCCGCATGAGGTATTCGAGGATGCGGTATTCGTAGGCGGTCAGCGCCACCGGTTGCTCCTCGACCAGCGCCTGCTTGCGGTTCAGGTCGAGGACCAGGGGGCCGGCCTCGATGGTCGACTGGACGAACCCCGAGGAGCGTCGCAGCAGCGCGTTCAGGCGCGCTTCCAGTTCCTCGAACTGGAACGGCTTGACCACGTAGTCGTCGGCCCCGGCGGCCAGGCCTTCGACCTTGTCCTGCCAGTTGCCGCGGGCAGTGAGGATCAGGATCGGGAAGGACTTGCCCTGCGAACGCAGCTCGCGGATCAGGTCCAGGCCGCTCATGCCCGGCAGGCCGAGGTCGATCACCGCCAGGTCGTGGTGGTATTCGCTGACCCGGTAGAGGGCTTCCTCGGCATCCGGTACCGCGTCCACCACGTGCCCCTGTTCACCCAGGCGGGTATAGAGGTGGTGGCGCAACAGCGCCTCGTCTTCCACTACCAGCAGTTTCATGAGGTTCCTCCGGATGAGATGCGGCCGGACCTTCCGGCCCGGCCATCGAAGCATGCCCTCGCGGGCGCTGCGCGGTCATTTAGAACTTGTAGTTGGCGCCCAGGTAGAATTGCGAGCTGCTGTGCAGGTCCAGGGAGCCCAGCTTGTTGCCGCCATGCGGGGTCATCTCGGTGCTGGCGTTGGTGCGCAGGTAACGATAGCCGCCTTCGATCGAGGCATTCTTGCTCAGCTCCTGCAGGATACCGGCCTGCAGCCCGGCAGCGTAGCCGACATCGCTGTCGCGCTTGAAGCCCTTGCCGTCCTGTTCCAGCTTGACCAGGCCGAGGGTGGCACCGCCGAACAGCTTGGTGTTGTTGTCGCCGATCGGCAGGAAGGCGTCGTAGCTGCCGAGCAGGTTCTGCTGGCGCAGCTTGTTGCCGCTGCTGGTGTCGGAGATGTTCTCGTAGGTCGCGTAGTAGCGGCCCTGCTCGAACTGCTGGCCGGCGCGGATGCCCCAGGTGCCGGTGTTGTCGATCACCTTGTCGAGGTTCGGGCTGTTCAGGTTGCGGTTCAGCGACTTGGATTTCTGGATGTTGTTGCTGGTCTCGCCCCAGGTCAGGCCGACGAAGTTGTCGGCGGCCTGGACGCCGGCGGCGGAACCCAGCAGGGCGGTGGCGATGAAGAGAGTCTTGAGTGCTTTCATGGTGTTTCTCCGTTCTGCGAGAGTCGTGTCGTTCACGGCTTGCAGAGTACGGACAGGGTACTGAACCGCCCCTGAACGCTTGCTGAACCCGGGCTGAACGACTCGCGTTTGCCGGCGAACGCTCTGTTTCCAGGCTGCCGCGCGCCGGCTCGGCGAGGTTTTTGCCCGTACTGCAAGTAGGGTCTAGGCTTTCTACAGTCGCCTGCATAGAGGCTGGGCCAATGAACGAACAACCCGACCAGGGACGCGTCAAGGGCATGGAAGCCAGGCTCTTCCTGTTCCTCGTGATCTGCCTGTTCCCGCTGCTGTCCGTCGCCCTGGTCGGCGGCTTCGGTTTCTGCGTCTGGATGTACCAGCTACTGGCCGGCCCGCCCGGGCCGCCGGCCTGAGGTCGGGTATGAGCAGTCGCCGAGAGCTGTTCCGCCGCCTCGGCGGGCACCCGCCGACGCGGCGCCCGCCGTGGACCGCCGCCGACTTCGCCGAAGGCTGCACAGGCTGCGCCGCCTGCGTCGAGGCCTGCCCGGAAGGCGTGCTGAAGCTCGGCGCCGGTCGGCTCGTCGAACTCGACCTCTCCAGCGCCGGCTGCACGCTGTGCGGGGAATGCGCCAGCCGCTGCGAGGCCGGCCTGTTCGATGGCGCGCGCCCGGCCTTCCCCTGGATCGCCACGATCGGCGAAGCCTGCCTGGCCCTGGCCGGGATCCACTGCCGCAGTTGCCAGGACGCCTGCGAACCCGCCGCGATCCGTTTCCGCCCGGCTCCCGGCGGCGTCGCCCTGGCCGAGCTGGACAGCCAGCGCTGCAACGGCTGCGGCGCCTGCCTGGCGCCCTGTCCGAGCCAGGCCATCCAACTGCGTGCGCTATCCAACGAGGAGTCTCCACGACATGCCTGAAGCCCTGCAGATCGCCAGCCTCATCCTGCATTGCCGGCCCGAGCGACTGCCGGCGGTGAAGGCCAACCTGGCGCTGCTCGACGGCCTGGAGATCTACCAGGAAAGCCCGCAGGGCAAGCTGATTCTGGTGCTGGAAGCCGAACGCGAAGAACAGATTCTCGACACCCTGGGCCAGTTGCAGAACCTGCCAGGAGTGCTCAACGCCGTGCTGGTCTACCACGAGATCCTGCACGACGACGATAGCAACGACGCGGCGGCCATGACCGACCGCGCGATACCGTGCTCGCCCGAGGAGACAATCGATGAACCTCACCCGTCGTGAATTCGCCAAGGCCAACGCCGCCGCCATCGCCGCGGCGGCGGCCGGCCTGCCGATCCTGGTCCGCGCCAGCAACCTGGTGACCGAGGCGGACGTCACCAGCCTGGTCTGGAACAAGGCACCCTGCCGCTTCTGCGGCACCGGTTGCAGCGTGATGGTCGCCACCCGCGACGGCCAGGTGGTGGCCACCCATGGCGACATCAAGGCCGAGGTCAACCGCGGGATCAACTGCGTGAAGGGCTACTTCCTGTCGAAGATCATGTACGGCAGCGACCGCCTGACCCGCCCGCTGCTGCGCATGAAGGACGGCAAGTTCGACAAGCAGGGCGAGTTCCAGCCGATCAGTTGGGAACAGGCCTTCGACATCATGGCCGAGAAGTTCAAGGCCGCGCTCAAGGCCAAGGGACCGGAGTCGGTCGGCATGTTCGGCTCCGGCCAGTGGACGGTCTGGGAAGGCTATGCGGCGAACAAGCTGTTCAAGGCCGGCCTGCGCAGCAACAACATCGACCCCAACGCCCGCCACTGCATGGCCTCGGCGGTGATGGGCTTCATGCGCAGCTTCGGCATGGACGAGCCGATGGGCTGCTACGACGACATCGAGGCCACCGACAGCTTCGTCCTCTGGGGCTCGAACATGGCCGAGATGCACCCGGTGCTCTGGTCGCGGGTCACCGACCGCCGGCTCAGCGCGCCGCAGGTCAAGGTCGCGGTGCTGTCCACCTTCGAGCACCGCAGCTTCGAGCTGGCCGACCTGCCCATGGTGTTCAAGCCGCAGACCGACCTGATCATCCTCAACTACATCGCCAACCACATCATCGAGAGCGGCGCGGTGAACCGCGACTTCGTCGAGCGCCACGTGCGCTTCGCCCATGGCGCCGAGGACATCGGCTACGGCCTGCGCCCGGACGACCCGCTGGAGAAGAAGGCGAAGAACGCCGACAAGGCCAACACCTGGAGCGACATCGACTTCAAGGCCTTCGCCGAGTTCGTCAAGCCCTATACCCTGGAGCGCACCGCGCGCGAAAGCGGCGTGCCCGCCGAGCGGCTGAAGGCCCTCGCCGAACTCTACGCCGACCCCAAGCGCAAGGTGGTGTCGTTCTGGACCATGGGCTTCAACCAGCACACCCGCGGGGTCTGGGCGAACAACCTGATCTACAACATCCACCTGCTCACCGGGAAGATCAGCGAACCGGGCAACAGCCCCTTCTCGCTCACCGGCCAGCCCTCGGCCTGCGGCACCGCGCGCGAGGTCGGCACCTTCTCCCACCGGCTCCCCGCCGACCTGGTGGTGACCAACCCGAAGCACCGGGAAACCGCGGAGAAGATCTGGAAGGTGCCGGCCGGGACCATCCAGGAGAAGGTCGGCTTCCACGCCGTGCAGCAGAGCCGGATGCTCAACGACGGCGTGCTCAACGTCTACTGGACCCAGGTCAGCAACAACATGCAGGCCGGTCCCAACGTGATGCAGGAAGTGCTGCCCGGCTGGCGCAACCCGGACAACTTCGTGATCGTCTCCGACGTCTACCCCACCGTCTCGGCCCAGGCCGCCGACCTGATCCTGCCCAGCGCCATGTGGGTGGAGAAGGAAGGCGCCTTCGGCAATGCCGAGCGCCGCACGCAGTTCTGGCACCAGTTGGTGAAGGCACCGGGCGAGGCGAAGTCCGACCTCTGGCAACTGGTGGAATTCTCCAAGCGCTTCACCACCGACGAGGTCTGGCCCGCCGAACTGCTGGCGAAGGCCCCCGAGCTGAAGGGCAAGACCCTCTACGACGTGCTGTTCCGCAACGGCCAGGTCGACCGCTTCCCGGCCAGCGACCTGGCCAAGGGCTACGCCAACGACGAGGTCGACGCATTCGGCTTCTATATCCAGAAGGGGCTGTTCGAGGAATACGCCGCCTTCGGTCGCGGCCACGGCCACGACCTCGCCCCCTTCGACGCCTACCACGAGGCGCGCGGCCTGCGCTGGCCGGTGGTGGACGGCAAGGAGACCCGCTGGCGCTACCGCGAGGGCTACGACCCCTACGTGAGCAAGGGCAGCGGCGTGCAGTTCTATGGCTATCCGGACAAGAAGGCGATCGTCTTCGCCCTGCCCTACGAGCCGCCGGCCGAGGCGCCGGACCAGGACTACCCGTTCTGGCTCGCCACCGGCCGGGTGCTCGAACACTGGCACACCGGGAGCATGACCGCGCGGGTCCCGGAGCTGTACAAGGCGGTGCCCGACGCGCTGGTCTACATGCACCCGGAGGATGCGCGTCAGCTCAAGCTGCGCCGCGGCAGCGAAGTCAAGGTGGTGAGCCGGCGCGGCGAGATCCGCGCGCGGGTCGAGACCCGCGGGCGCAACAAGCCGCCCCAGGGGCTGGTGTTCGTGCCGTTCTTCGACGCCAACAAGCTGATCAACAAGGTCACCCTGGACGCCACCGACCCGATTTCCAAGCAGACCGACTACAAGAAGTGCGCCGTTCGCATCGAACTGCTCAACCTGGCCTGAGGAGCGCGCCATGAAACCTCTGCTGACTGCCCTGCTCCTCGTCCTGCTCGGTGCCCCCGCGGCCTTCGCCGCCGACCTCGGCTACCCGCTGGACGCGCCCGCCCCCGACGGCCGCCGCCCCGGCGGCACGCTGGCCGAAAGCCGCCCCGCGCCGCCGCTGGCGGCCGAGGAAAACAAGGACCTGAAACGCGAGCGCAACTACCCCGAGCAGCCGCCGACCATTCCCCACAGCATCGTCGGCTATCGCATCGACAAGGACAGCAACAAGTGCCTGTCCTGCCACAGCCGCGCCAACAGCGCGCGAACCCAGGCGGTGATGATCAGCATCACCCACTACATGGACCGCGACGGCCAGCCGCTGGCCGCCGTCTCGCCGCGCCGCTACTTCTGCGTGCAGTGCCATGTGCCGCAACAGGACGTAAAGCCGCTGGTCGACAACCGCTTCGAGAACATCGACCAGATCCTCGAGAAAGAAGCCGCCAATGCGGCGCGCAAACCCTGAGGGAGGCCGCATGAAAGCACTCATCGCCTGGCTGGCCGGTTACTGGCGGGTCCTGCGTCGTCCCAGCGTGCATTTCAGCCTGGGCTTCCTCACCCTCGGCGGCTTCATCGCCGGGATCGTCTTCTGGGGCGGCTTCAACACCGCCCTGGAGGCGACCAACACCGAGACCTTCTGCATTTCCTGCCACGAGATGCGCGACAACGTGTTCGTCGAACTCAAGGACACCATCCACTACAGCAACCGTTCCGGAGTCCGCGCCACCTGTCCCGACTGCCACGTGCCACACAAGTGGACCGACAAGATCGCGCGCAAGATGCAGGCCTCCAAGGAGGTCTGGGGCAAGATCTTCGGCACCATCAACACCCGCGAGAAATTCCTCGATCACCGCCGCGAGCTGGCCGAGCACGAATGGGCACGGCTCAAGGCCAACGATTCGCTGGAATGCCGCAACTGCCACAACTTCGAGTTCATGGACTTCACCCGGCAGAGCGTGCGCGCGCGGCAGATGCACTCCACCGCCCTGGCCAGCGGCGAAGCCACCTGCATCGACTGCCACAAGGGGATCGCCCACCACCTGCCGGACATGACCGGGGTGAAGGGCTGGTAGCGCCGCCCGCGGACCGGGCGGCGCTACGGGATCAGGGCTGGGCGCCCTTCAGCGCCTCGAGGATCTTGCGCCCGGCGCGACCGTCGGCCGGGGTCAGGCCGAGGCGCTTCTGCTCGGCCTGGATCGCCTTGCGCGTGCTGGTGCCGATCAGCCCGTCGGCCTCGCCGATGTCGTAGCCGCGCGCCAGCAACGCCTTCTGCAATTGCTTGCGCTCGAGCCGGCTGATGCCCGGGTCGTCGGTCGGCCAGGACGCCACCAGGCCGCTGCCGCCGCGCAGGCGGTCGGAAAGCAGGGCGATGGCCAGCGCGTAGCTTTCCGCGGCGTTGTAGGAATAGATCGCATCGTAGTTGCGATAGACCAGGAAGGCCGGGCCCTGGGCCCCGGTCGGCAGGAGGATCGCGGCCTTCTCGTCGCCGCCCGGCAGCGGCTGGCCGTCGGCCCGCTTCACCCCACGGGCGACCCAGGCCGACAGCGGCTGGCGCTTGCCGCGCCCGCCCAGGCTGGCGGGGAAGTCGGCCGGCACCTTCACTTCATAGCCCCACGGCTGTCCCGTGCGCCAGCCAGCCTTCTTCAGGTAGTTGGCGGTGGAACCGAGGGCATCCGGCACGCTGCCTACCAGGTCGCGACGACCGTCGCCGTCGAAGTCCACGGCGATCCGCGCGTAGGTCGATGGCATGAACTGGGTATGGCCGAAGGCCCCGGCCCAGGAGCCGGTGATGCCGGCGTCGCGGATGTCGCCGGCCTGCAACAGCTTCAGGGTGGCGAGGAACTCGCCCTGGAAGAACGACTGGCGGCGCCCGTAGCAGGACAGGGTCGACAGCGAGGTCAGCAGCGGACGCTTGCCGAAGATCCGCCCGTAGTCGCTTTCCACGCCCCACACCGCCACCACCGTGTACTTGTCCACGCCGTAGCGCGCGGCCACCTGGTCGAGCAGCTTGTCGTGCTGGGCGAGCATCGCCTTGCCATCGCTGACCCGCTGCTCGTCCACCAGGCCGGCCAGGTAGTCCCACAGCGGGGTGGTGAACTCCGGCTGCGCGTCGAGCAGGTCGAGCACGCTGAGGTCGGCCTGCAGGCCGCTGGTGAAGCGCTCATAACTGTCGGCGGAAATGCCCTGCGCCTGGGCCTTCTTCTGCAGGCCGGCGAGGCAGGAAGGGAAGCTCGAGGCGTCGGGTTGCGCCAGGGCCAGGGCGGGTAGCAGGGCCAGCGAGGAGAGAAGAAGGCTGCGCATGGGGTTTCCTTGTACGGTGAACGGTCATCCATGGCACCGGCGGGCTTCCCCCGGCGCCGAAGGCCTGGTGGCCTGTACGGTTGACTCGGTGATCGGCGTTTGACTGGTCGAGTCAGCCACACGGGCCACTAGCCTACCGTCCCGCCGGGTGCGGCGCCATCTCCGCCCTGAAAGGCGGGTGAAACCTTGCTCGGGCAGACTGGCGACGGAATACGCATGCCGGGTGTCTCGCGGCCGATCCGCCGCGTCACATCCGTGCCCGAACGCGCTGCGCCACCCGCGCGTCCGTTTTCCGGGCACTGGCCGGGCGTTCGCCTGTCCAAGCAGTGTTCCCCGCCTCCGTCCACAAGCCGGAGCCGGCCCCGACGGTCCCAGACCACCGCAGGAAAGCCGGGCGGCCGCCACCCGCCACCGCCCCGGGCTTTCCACCCTCACTACACGTTTCGGAGTACAACCTTGATCCACTGGTTGAGCGACCCGACGTTCTGGACAGCCCTGCTGCAGATCGTCGCCATCGATATCCTCCTGGGCGGCGACAATGCCGTAGTCATCGCCCTCGCCTGCCGGCACCTGCCGGCGCACCGGCGCAAGCAGGCGATCTTCGGCGGCGTCGCCGGCGCCATCCTGATCCGCATCCTGCTGCTGTTCTTCGCCCTGCACCTGCTCGACCTGCCCTACCTCAAGGTGATCGGCGCGCTCCTGCTGCTGTGGATCGGCATCAAGCTGCTGCTGCCGGAGGAGGAGGACGGCGACGACATCAAGGGCAGCACCCACCTGCTCGGCGCGATCAAGACCATCATCATCGCCGACGCGGTGATGAGCCTGGACAACGTCATCGCCCTGTCCGCCGCCTCGGCCGGGGATTTCTTCCTGGTCTCCCTGGGCGTGCTGATCAGCATCCCGATCATCGTCTGGGGCAGCCAACTGATCCTGCGCCTGATCGACCGCTTCCCGCTGATCATCCTCTTCGGCGGCGGCCTGCTCGGCTGGATCGCCGGCGGCATGCTGCTCACCGACAGCGCGCTGAAACCCTGGCTGGCGCCCTACGCACAATGGGATTCCTACCTGCACTACGGTGCGGCGGCCTTCGGCGCGCTGTTCGTGATCCTCCTCGGCAGCCTCCTGGCGCGCCGCCAGTTGAAGCAGCGGCATGCCGCGCCGACGGCCGCCGCCGAAAGCGAAGGCCGCTAAGAGCAACGGGGCGCCCAGGGGCGCCCCGTCCTCTTTCTCCGTCTCAGATATTGGTGCTCGCCGGAATCCGGCTCGGCAACAGGTACTCGTAGGGCTTGCGGCGCGCCTGGTTGCGCGTGCGAATGGTCGCCTCGACCTCCTTCAGGCGTGCCTGGAAGCGCTCCAGCGGGCCGCCGCTGGCGGTCACCCGCCTGTCCGAGAACACCGGCGCATAGGGGAACCCGGTCTGCCGGTAGTCGCCGAGGCGACCGTGGTAGACCGAACCGAGCAGGTGATAGATGTTCACCTTCTCCAGCGCCACCAGGGTCGGCGGCATCATCTTCAACCAATCGGCCTCGCTCTTGCCGCTCGGCGAGTCCGGAGCCGGCGCCGCGCTCATGGCGCAGATCGCTGGCGCGTAGGTCATCATCGAAGGCTGGGGAAAATTGACCGCCGCATGCTGCGCGGAGGCGGTGAAGATCACCATGGTCAGCACCTCGACCAGTTGGCTGCGACCGGTGATCGGGCGGAACCCGGCCACCTTGCCGCTGCCGATCACTTCGCCGACCCAGGCCACCAGTTCGACGTCACCGGTGACGTCGCCGTCGCTGGCGTAGTACACCGCCACGTAGTCGGCCGCCCACTGGCGGATCGCATTCCACACCAGCAGGCCGTCGTCGCGGTAGGGGTAGTCCGGTAACGCGGCCGGGTCGTCGACGTTCCGCGCCTTCAGGCTCTCCGGCAACATGCCGCGGTAGAAGTCGAAACCCAGCCGGTTGCCGCCGGCGGTGGCCTGGGTGTCCTGGATCGGCGCGGCGAACATCACGTCGATGAAGCCCGCGCTGGGCAACAGGATCCGCGCCGCCCCCTCGTTGATGAACAGGGTGCCCTCGAAGTGCGGGGCGAGCAGGACGTGCAGCGGATGGCTGGGCGCCAGGGTGCGCTGGGTGGCCAGGCAGAACGCCTCGCTCACCAGGTGGGTCTGGGCCAGGTGGACGAACATCTCGTGGTAGTTCTCCTCGGCGACCTGGACCACCGTCTTGGCCATCTGCCAACCCCAGTACAGATCACTCTCCGACTCCGCGGGACGCACGAACATCGGATGGGTAGCGGGGTCCTGGCCGCACTGGATGGCCACCGGCAACAGCCTCGCCCGATCCTTGCCAAGGGCGAACAGGGCGATCGGCGCATAGGCGAAGCCCGTCCCGGTGAGCAGTTTGTCCACCGCTCCCGACGGCGCCAGCTTGCCCAGCTCGGCGTAGTCCAGCAGGTACAGGCGGCGGCTGGCGGCGGCCTCCAGCAAGCTGTCGTCGGCGCCCATCACCCGGCGGAACTGCTCTTCGCCCAGCGGAAAGTTGGCCGGCAGCGCATCGACGCGGCGGATCAGCAGCGGATTAGGCCCGGCCACCCGCCAGTAGGCGAACGCTTCGTCGTCACGGAAGCTGTCGGCGACCTCCGGCAGGCGCAGGGTGCCGAACACCGCGCGGAAGCGATTCAGGCCGTCGCCCTGTCCACCCTGGGTAACCAGGTTGCTGGCGCTCTTGAGGATGTCGTCGACCAGCAGGCCGACCCGCGTCAGCAAGGCGATCACCCGCGTCTGCAATTCCGTGAAGCGCAGCAGCAGGCTGCCGGCCGCGGCCGGATCGTTCTTCGCCTCCTCCAGCAACGCCTCGTGGACCTGGCGCGCCGCTTCCAGATCGCCGCTGAGCCCGGCGGCGATCCGCTCGAACTGCGCGGCGGCCGACGCCGGCAACGAGGCGACGAAATTGACGATCAGCTCGACGATCACCCCGGCGGTCTTCAACAGCCAGTCGACATTCGGCAACTCGCCCAGCGGCACCGAGCGGGCCATCGGCACGCCTTTGACATTGGCGAAGTTCTCGGTCCAGACATATACCAGTTTCTTGCTGGTCAATACCGCACGCCGCGCCAACTTTCCGGCCAGGTTGTCATATTGCGGCAAACTCGGCGGAATCAGGTTGTCCAGCAAACTTCGCGAGGCATCGATAGATCGCTGTTGTTCCGCCCCGAGGTATTTCAAGGGCGAAAAGAATATCGAGTCATTGGCCAGTGCGGTTCCACTCAGGGCGACACCCGACAAGAGCACACTCCTGCGTTTCATATCATCGACTCCATCAATGCATTAACCAGGAACGACTCGATGCCTGAGCATCGAATCGCTCTTTCAACAGGTTGCGATCAGCTGTAAAGCCCTTCGCCGCTTTCCTTGTTGTAATGCAACGGAACATTGTGGTTGTCGGTCCCGCCGAGAATCTTGCCGACGGTGATCGCCGCCACCGAAGGCACCTGGAAGGCCAGCAGGTCGACCAGCTCGTGGGTACGGTTGAGGCCGATGGCGCTGGCCGCGTTGCCGATGCTGGAGAACAGCGGCGAGTTCAGGAAGGAGTTGGCCGCGTAGACGCCATTGATGATGGCATCGCCCAGGAAAGTCCCGGCGCCAGAAACTTGTTCGATTTCACCCACACTTAGAACCGCCAGGGCTTTCACCTGATTTTTCATGTCTGAATCTCCACGTATTCAAATGATCGAAACGAATGGTTCTCGCTGAAAACAGCAAAGAAACCTGTACGTCCGAACTTCTTCGGAACGTGGAGAAAGCAATAGCGAGAGGGAAAATCGGCAATAAGCTGACGCTTCGCACAGTTGACAGGAAAAGCCTGAAACAATAGTTATCCACAATAATTATTGACGGCAAACTTTTGACTTGCAAAGAACTACGCCGGCCAACGGCAATAGCCGATTTCATCCCGCCAGGCCTCGACCCATCGTGCAAACCCGGCAGGGCGTTGCGCAGAACGTGGCATTTATTCGGGGCGATCCGCCAAGGCGATTTCATGTACTGAAGTACCAGAATCAGCGGATCGTGAGACCTATTTCCCCTTGGAACGATACGGATATTTTTTCCCGCGCCCGGTTTCCTCTCTTCCGCGCCTGCCAGATCTGGCAGTTGCAAAATGCCACGGCAACGCGCAGTCCGCGGCGCAGACGCCTCGACCGCTCATTGATGGCTAACGCGCAGCTCGCTGAACGTCGCCCGCCCGCCCTCGCTGGACGGCCCGCGGTTGTCCTGTAGATAGAGTCCGGCCTTGAAATAGAGGCCCTGGTAGGCCCACTGCGGGTCCAGTTGCTGCCCCAGGGCGCTGCCATTCACCGACACGCTGAGCAATCCGCTGCGAGACACGCCGATGCGGTAGCTGAACGACTGGCCGAGAGGAATCCCGTCCATCAGCGTGTAGGCCCTGGTCCCGCCATCGTCCGGTCGCTCGCGGACCAGCGCCTGGACCCGCCCCTGGTCGAGCCGCAACTGGTAGAGCAGCTTCACCAGCGGCGCGGCCTGGCCGCTATTGCTGCCATCGCTGTGGATCTGGCCGATGATCATGCGCCGGGTCGAGGGCACCGCCTCGATGCGCAGGGTCGCCTCCAGCCAGTTGTCGGCCCTGGCGTAACGCCAGTTGTAGGGCCTGCCGCTGGACAGGGTCTCGCGCAACTCGCTGCGCGGGAACTCGCTGTTGCGCGTGTGGCTGCCGTTGACCGGCACCCAGAAGCGAATGCCGTCGGCGGTGCGCTGGAAATAGTCGCTGCGGTAGTCGCGCTGCAATTGGCTGGTGGAGATGGTGATGGCCGGGCGGCCCTGGGGAATGGTCAGGTTCCAGGTACTCAGGTCAGGCATCCAGACGGTGTCCTAGCGAGGGAAAGGGACTCGCCCATAGGGTAGATGAGCGGCGCACGCTTTGCCTGGCCGAATGGCCCGCGTTTGAGCGGCGCAAGGCCGGCACCGAGGGTTTTCCCCGCGTCCCGCGCACAAGCGTCTATCTTGATCGGGGACCCTTTCACGGAGAGATGCCATGCGCCTGCTCTGCGCCCTGCTGCTCATCGCCTGCGCCGCCAGCGCCCAGGCCGCTATCCAGACCCGCGATATGCCTTACCGGAGCGCAGACGGCACGCGCATGGTCGGCTATTTCGCCTACGACGACAGCAAGCCGGGGATCCGCCCTGGGGTCATCGTGGTCCACGAATGGTGGGGGCTCAACGACTATGCCAAGCGCCGCGCCCGCGACCTCGCCGAACTCGGCTACAGCGCCCTGGCCATCGACATGTACGGCGAAGGCAAGCACACCGAGCACCCGCAGGACGCGATGGCCTTCATGCAGGCCGCGACCCGGGATGCCGACGCCGCCAAGGCGCGCTTCCTCGCCGGCCTGGAACTGCTGAAGCGGCAACCGCAGACCGATCCCAGCCAGATCGCCGCGATCGGCTACTGCTTCGGCGGCAAGATCGTCCTCGACATGGCCCGCCAGGGCCTGCCGCTGGCAGGCGTGGCGAGCTTCCACGGCGCCCTCGGCACCGCCACCCCGGCCAGCAAGGGCAGCGTCAAGGCGAAGATCCTGGTGGAGCACGGCAGCGCCGACAGCCTGGTCCCGGCCAAGGACCTCGACGCCCTGAAACAGGAACTGAGCGCCGCCGGCGCCGACTACCGGGTGGTGATCCAGGACGGCGCCAAACACGGCTTCACCAACCCCGACGCCGACGCGCACAAGGGCCACGGCCTGGACATCGGCTACGACCGCCAGGCCGACCGACGCTCCTGGGCAGACCTGCAGGCGTTCCTCAAGGACATCTTCGGGCAGGGTTGAATCCTGCGCCGACGCATAAAAAAACGGGAGTCCCCGGAGGGACTCCCGTCTTGAAAGGTCGAGACAGGACAGTATCCCGTCATCAACAAACAACCTCACCTGCATTCCACTGGAATGCGCGGCGCAGTCTGTCAAAACCGGGCCTTGCGGTCCGTTTTCCTTTGTTGCGCTTTTGCAATCTTGTGTAAGCGCCACGTGACTGGTGGGCCACGTCGGGAACCGGCACAATGCGCGCCATGAACGACCGTCTCCCCTCCTTCTGCACCCCGCTGGACGACCGCTGGCCGCTGCCCGTCGCGCTGCCCGGCGTGCAACTGCGCAGCACCCGCTTCGACCCGGCGCTGCTGCAACCCGGCGACTTCGCCCTGGCCGGCATCCAGCCGCCGGCGAACATCCTCCGCGCGGTGGCCAAGCGCCAGGCCGAGTTCCTCGCCGGGCGCCTCTGCGCACGCGCCGCCCTGTTCGCCCTCGATGGCCGCGCCCAGACCCCGGCCGTCGGCGAGGACCGCGCACCGGTCTGGCCGGCCGCGATCAGCGGCTCGATCACCCATGGCGACCGCTGGGCCGCCGCCCTGGTGGCGGCGCGCGGCGACTGGCGCGGGCTCGGCCTGGACGTGGAGACCCTGCTCGAAGCCGAGCGGGCGCGCTACCTGCATGGCGAGATCCTCACCGAAGGCGAGCGCCTGCGCTTCGCCGACGACCTGGAGCGACGCACCGGCCTGCTGGTGACCCTGGCGTTCTCGCTGAAGGAAAGCCTGTTCAAGGCGCTCTATCCGCTGGTGGGCAAGCGCTTCTACTTCGAACATGCGGAACTGCTGGAATGGCGCGCCGACGGCCAGGCCCGGTTGCGCCTGCTCACCGACCTGTCGCCGGAGTGGCGCCACGGCAGCGAGCTGGATGCCCAGTTCGCCGTGCTCGACGAACGCCTGCTCAGCCTGGTGGCGGTCGGCGCCTGATCAGGCGTTCCCCGGCGTGCGCCGCGACGGCCGCAGCGCGCGGCCTTCCGCCAGGCGCTCGACGGCGCGGGCGGCGGCGACCATGCCGAAGGTGGCGGTGACCATCATCACCGCGCCGAAGCCGCCGGCGCAGTCCAGCTTCACCCCTTCGCCGACGAAACTCTTCGACTGGCACACCGTGCCGTCCGGCTTCGGGTAGCGCAGCTGCTCGCTGGAGAACACGCAGGGCACGCTGTAGGTGCGCCCCGGCGTGCGCGAGAAGTTGTAGTCGCGGCGCAGGGTGGAACGCACCTTGGCCGCCAGCGGGTCGTTGAAGGTCTTGTTCAGGTCGGCGACCTGGATCTGCGTCGGGTCGACCTGGCCACCGGCGCCGCCGGTGGTGATCACCGGGATCTTGCGCCGCTTGCACCAGGCGATCAGCGCGGCCTTGGCGGCCACGCTGTCGATGCAGTCGATCAGGTAGTCGAAGTCGACGATGTACTCGGCCATGGTCTCGCGGGTGACGAAATCGGCCACCGCGTGGACCCGGCAGGCCGGGTTGATGGCCCGGATGCGCGCCGCCATCACCTCGACCTTGGCCTTGCCCACCGAGCCTTCGATGGCATGCACCTGGCGGTTGGTGTTGGTCACGCAGACATCATCGAGGTCGAACAGGGAAATCTCGCCGACGCCGCTGCGGGCCAGCGCTTCCGCCGCCCAGGAACCGACCCCGCCGATGCCGACCACCGCGACGTGGCTATCGGCCAGGCGTTGCAGCCCCTCGCGACCGTACAACCGGCCGATACCGCCGAAGCGCTGTTCATCCACCTGCATCACCAACCACCTCTGAAACCGAATCGCGGATTGCCGCGCGCATTATAAAAAGCCGCGGCCGCCGCGTCGCCTGCGTTCTTACGGCTCGTCGCGCAGGCCGGACTAGACTTGCAACAGACCCGCCGGCCCGGCGCCTGTACACCCCGGGGGGTGCGGGGTAGCATCCGCCGCCCCGTGTTCAGCGAAACATCCGGAACCTGGTTTCATCTCTATGTCTTCACGCAAGATCGGGCTCAACCTGGTGGTCATCGTCGCCCTGGCCGCCCTCTTCACCGGCATCTGGGCCCTGTACAACCGTCCGGTCAGCGTACCGGACTGGCCGGAACGCATCTCCGGCTTCTCCTTCTCGCCGTTCCGCCTCAACCAGAATCCGCAGAGCGGCCGCTACCCCAGCGCCGAACAGATGCGCGCCGACCTGGAACTGGTCGCCCGGCACACCCACAGCATCCGCACCTATTCGGTCCAGGGCGCGCTCGGCGACATCCCGGCGCTGGCCGAGGCGTTCGGCCTGCGCGTCAGCCTGGGCATCTGGCTCGGCCCGGACCTGGCCGGCAACGAGGCCGAGATCGCCCGCGCCATCCGCATCGCCAACGAGTCGCCGAGCGTGGTGCGGGTGATAGTCGGCAACGAGGCGCTGTTCCGCCGCGAGGTGACGGCAGAACAGTTGATCGCCTACCTCGACCGGGTCCGCGCGGCGGTCAAGGTTCCGGTGACCACCGCCGAACAGTGGCACGTCTACCGCGAACACCCGGAACTGGCGCAACACGTCGACCTGATCGCCGCCCACGTCCTGCCCTACTGGGAGGCCACGCCGGTGGCCGACGCGGTGGACTTCGTGCTCGAACGCGCGCGCGAACTCAAGGCCGCCTTCCCGAGGAAGCCGCTGCTGCTCGCTGAGGTCGGCTGGCCGAGCAACGGGCGCATGCGCGGCAGCGCCGAGGCGACACCCGCGGACCAGGCCATCTACCTGCGGCGCCTGACCAACGCGCTCAACGGCGAAGGCTACAGCTACTTCGTCATCGAGGCCTTCGACCAGCCCTGGAAGGTCAGCGCCGAAGGCTCGGTGGGCGCCTACTGGGGCGTCTACAACGCCGACCGCAAGGCCAAGTTCAACTTCACCGGGCCGGTGGTGCCGATTCCCAAGTGGCGCGCCCTGGCCATCGCCTCGGCGGTACTCGCGGTACTCGCCTTCACCCTGCTGCTGATCGACAGTTCCTCGCTGCGCCAGCGCGGGAGGACCTTCCTCGCCGTGGTCTCGTTCGCCTGCGCCTCGGTGCTGGTGTGGATCGCCTACGACTACAGCCAGCAGTACAGCACCTGGTTCAGCCTGACCGTCGGCGCGTTGCTGGGCGTCGGCGCGCTGGGGGTGGTCATCGTGCTGTTCACCGAGGCCCACGAGCTGGCCGAGGCGGTCTGGACGCGCAAGCGGCGCCGGCCATTCCTGCCGATCACCGCCGCGCAGGCCTATCGGCCCAAGGTGTCGATCCACGTGCCCTGCTACAACGAGCCGCCGGAACTGCTGAAACAGACCCTCGACGCCCTCGCCCGCCTCGACTACCCGGACTACGAAGTCCTGGTGATCGACAACAACACTCGCGACCCGGCCGTCTGGCAGCCGGTCGAGGCGCACTGCGCGCGCCTGGGCGAGCGCTTCCGCTTCTTCCACGTCGCCCCGCTGGAAGGCTTCAAGGCCGGCGCGCTGAACTTCGCCCTGGGCCACGTGGCGGCGGACGTCGAGGTGGTCGCGGTGATCGACGCCGACTACTGCGTCGACCCCGACTGGCTCAGGCACATGGTGCCGCACTTCGGCGACCCGCGGATCGCCGTGGTGCAGTCGCCGCAGGACTACCGCGACCAGCACGAGAGCGCCTTCAAGCGGCTCTGCTACGCCGAGTACAAGGGCTTCTTCCACATCGGCATGGTCACCCGCAACGACCGCGACGCGATCATCGAGCACGGCACCATGACCATGATCCGGCGCAGCGTGCTGGACGAGCTGAGATGGCCGGAATGGTGCATCACCGAAGACGCCGAGCTGGGCCTGCGGGTGTTCGAGAAGGGCCTGTCGGCCGCCTACTTCGAGCGCAGCTACGGCAAGGGGGTGATGCCCGATACCTTCATCGACTTCAAGAAGCAGCGCTTCCGCTGGGCCTACGGCGCGATCCAGATCATGAAGCGGCATACCGACGCCCTGCTGCGCGGCCGCGGTCCCGACGGCAGCCGCCTGACCCGCGGCCAGCGCTACCACTTCGTGGCCGGCTGGCTGCCGTGGATCGCCGACGGCCTGAACATCTTCTTCACCCTCGGCGCGCTGCTCTGGTCGGCGGCGATGATCATCGTGCCCAAGCGCGTCGACCCGCCGCTGCTGATCTTCGCGATCCTGCCGCTGGCCCTGTTCGCCTTCAAGGTCGGCAAGATCCTCTTCCTCTACCGGCGCACCGTCGGCGTCGACCTGCGTGACTCGTTCTTCGCCGCCCTCGCCGGCCTGTCGCTCTCGCACACCATCGCCAAGGCGGTGCTGTACGGCTTCGTCACCCGCGGCATCCCGTTCTTCCGCACGCCGAAGATGCGCTCCAGCCACGGCCTGCTGGTGGCCCTGGCGGAGGCCCGCGAGGAAGTCTTCGTGATGCTCCTGCTGTGGGGCGCGGCGGCCGGCATCGTGGCGGTTCAGGGCGTGCCGAGCCGCGACCTGCTGATCTGGGTCGCCATGCTCCTGGTGCAATCGCTGCCCTACCTGGCGGCGCTGGTCATGGCCCTGCTCTCGTCGCTGCCGAAACCGCGCGAGGAACTGGCCGGCGGCGCCGAGCAGATCGGCGGTTGAGGTCGGGCGAGGCGTCGGGACGGCCGGCCCCGCTCGCCTAAACGGCGTCCCTTCGCCCACGTTTATGCTTTAAGATTCCCCCTTTCCGCTCGACCCGCTCAGGATGCCCTCCCCATGACCGCCTCTTCGCCGAGTCTCTCGCCGACCCTCGAACTCGCCTGCGAGTTGATCCGCCGCCCCTCCGTCACGCCCCTCGACGCCGACTGCCAGGCCCTGATGATGCGCCGCCTGGAAGCCGCCGGCTTCGCCCTGGAGCCGATGCGCATTGAGGAGGTGGACAACTTCTGGGCACGGCGCGGCGGCGACGGCCCGGTGCTGTGCTTCGCCGGGCACACCGACGTGGTCCCCACCGGCCCGCTGCAGGCCTGGCAGCACCAACCCTTCGACGCCCTGATCGACGACCAGGGCATGCTCTGCGGACGCGGCGCGGCGGACATGAAAGGCAGCCTGGCGTCGATGATCGTCGCCGTCGAGCGCTTCGTCGCCGACCACCCGAAGCACAAGGGCGCCATCGCCTTCCTCATCACCAGCGACGAGGAAGGCCCGGCCCACCACGGCACCAAGGCGGTGGTCGAACGCCTCGCCGCACGCGGCGAGCGCCTGGACTGGTGCATCGTCGGCGAACCGTCGAGCACCAGCCTGGTCGGCGACGTGGTGAAGAACGGCCGCCGCGGCTCCCTTGGCGCCAAGCTGACCATCCGCGGCGTACAGGGCCATGTGGCCTACCCGCACCTGGCGAAGAACCCGATCCACCTGGCCGCCCCGGCGCTGGCCGAACTGGCGGCGGAACACTGGGACGACGGCAATGCCTTCTTCCCGCCGACCAGCTTCCAGGTTTCCAACCTGAACTCCGGCACCGGCGCCACCAACGTCATCCCCGGTGAACTGACCGCGCTGTTCAACTTCCGCTTCTCCACTGAATCCACCGTCGAAGGCCTGCAGAAACGCGTCGAGGCGATCCTCGACAAGCACGGCCTGGACTGGCACGTCGAATGGGCGCTGTCCGGCCTGCCGTTCCTCACCGAGCCGGGCGAACTGCTCGATGCGGTGGCCGCCAGCATCAGGGCGGTCACCGGCCGCGAGGCCCGGCCCTCGACCAGCGGCGGCACCTCCGACGGACGCTTCATCGCCACCATGGGCACCCAGGTGGTCGAACTCGGCCCGGTCAACGCCACCATCCACCAGGTCAACGAGCGGGTCCTGGCCAGCGACCTGGAGCTGCTCACCGAAATCTACTACCAGACCCTGGTGAGGCTGCTCGCCTGATGCTGATCTGCCCGCTCTGCTCCGCCGCCCTGGGCGAGGTCGACAACGGCGTCGCCTGCCCCGCCGGGCACCGCTTCGACCGCGCCCGCCAGGGCTACCTGAACCTGCTGCCGGTGCAGCACAAGAAAAGCCTCGATCCGGGCGACAACGCCGCCATGGTCGAGGCCCGTCGCCAGTTCCTCGGCGCCGGCCACTACGCGCCGCTGGCCCGGCGCCTGGCCGAACTGGCCGTCGAACGCGCGCCGCGACGCTGGCTGGATATCGGCTGCGGCGAGGGCTACTACAGCGCCCGGCTCGGCGAAGCCCTGGCCGGCGCCGAGGGCTACGCCCTGGATATCTCCCGCGAGGCGGTGAAACGCGCCTGCCGCCGCGCGCCGCAGTTGTCCTGGCTGGTGGCGAGCATGGCCCGGCTGCCGCTGGCCGACGCCAGTTGCGAGCTGATCGCCAGCGTGTTCAGCCCGATCGACTGGAACGAAGCCGTGCGCGTCCTCGCCCCCGGCGGCGGCGTACTGCGCCTGGGCCCGGCCAGCGCGCACCTGCTGGAACTGCGCCAGCGGCTCTATGACGACGTGCGCGACTACGCCGACGACAAGCACCTCGCCGGCCTGCCCGCGCAACTGAGCCTGCGCCACACCGAGACCCTCGAGTTCCGCCTGGCGCTGGACAGCTACGACGCGCGGGAAAACCTCCTGGCCATGACCCCGCACGGCTGGCGGGTCAACCCCGAGCGCCGCGCGCGAATCCTGGCCGAACCCTTCGAAGTCAGCGTGGCGGTGCGCTACGATTGGCTGCAACGCGACTGACCGTCCCCGAGGACCCCATGCGCCAACCGGATATCGAGATCTACCTGAAAGACGCCGAGCACGCGGCCGTCGCCGCCTGGCTGGAACAGGCGCTGGGGCCCTGCGGCCCATGGCAGGAGCACGGCCAGACCCTCAAGTGCACCGCCCGCGGCGAGCACGGCGCGGTGCGCGTCACCTGGCTGCCGAAGGCGGTGGGCAAGTGGCACAGCCTGTTCTTGGAGAGCGACAGCACGCCCTGGGACGACGACCTCGCCTGCGCCAGGGCCGCGCATGCCGCGCTCGGCGTGGAGATCCGCTGCGCGCCGGGCGGCTGGGAGGAAAACCAGGGCGAAGAGGACGCCGACCGCTGGCTGCGGGTCGACGCCGGGGGCGTCGAGGAAATTACCTGGCGCACCGCCTGAACGACGAAAACCCCGCGCTGCGAGGGGCCACCCAACGGGGGCCTGGCGGGGTGGATGCACTGGATGACAAAAGCCCGTCTCGCGACGGGCTTTTGCTTGCGGGAATCAGACCTTGGAGACGTCTTCCGCTTGCAGGCCTTTCTGGCCCTGGATCACCGAGAATTCCACTTTCTGGCCTTCCACCAGGGAGCGGTGACCCTCGCCGCGGATGGCGCGGTAGTGAACGAACACGTCCGGACCGCTATCGCGTTGAATGAATCCATAACCTTTGGCGTCATTGAACCACTTGACGGTTCCGACCTCACGATCAGCCATTACCACACTCTCCAACTTGCAATTTTTTATAAGTGGCCTTCCCAATCCGGGAAGACTTCGACGGTTCGGCTGCGCAACGCTGTTCTTGTTATCCGACCCCGGCAAAATGCCGTTGGAGCGGGCATTTCGAATGGCGTTCCACTAGCCACCGCGTCCCGGAGTATAAACAAACGAGTCCAACTGAAAAGGACTTTTTTAGCCCCTGGCGGAATACCCGCCACGCCCGGCGGGACTGGCCTTTCGATATGTTTTCGCTACGCCTGGAATACGTCTGCGCAAGCACTTGCAGATAGCTAGCCGCCATATTTCCGTCAACTTTTCAGCGGTCGCGCAGACCTGCCTTGCGCGGCCAGGCCAGGGTGAAGCAGGCACCGCCCAGAGTCTCGCTGCGGCCGATGGAGGCCCGGCCGCCATGCCAGTAGACGATCCGCCGGACGATGGACAGTCCCAGGCCATGCCCGCCGGAAGCACGGGTCCGGCTGTCGTCCAGGCGTAGGAATGGCGTAAAGAGCCGCTCCCATTGCGCCTCCGGCACCCCCGGCCCGTCGTCCTCGACATCCACCCGGCAACGCTCCAGGCTGACCCGGTAGCTGATCCTGACCCGACGATCGGCATGCCGCAGCGCATTGGTCAGCAGGTTCTGCAAGGCCCGATGCAGGTAGCGCGGCTCGGCCTCGATCCAACTGCCCAGCTCCTCAGGCACCAGCGCGCCCTCCTCGCAACTGACCAGCACCTCGCGGCGCAGCGGAGCGATCTCCTCCACCACCTGGCGCACCAGCACGCCCAGCTCCAGGCGCTGGTAGGTCAGCGGCGGCGAGCCCTGTTCCAAGCGCGCGTAGGTGAGCATCTCGTCGACCAGCTTGTCGAGGTCCTGGATATCGTTGTCCATGCCCTCCAGGTACTTCAGGCGGGCGCCGTCGGTCTCGGCGGTCTCGATCATCTCCAGGCCGAAGCGCAACCGCGCCACCGGCGTGCGCAGCTCGTGGGACACCGCGCGAACCATCTCGCGCTGCACCGTCAGCAGCCGGTGGATGTGCTCGGCCATATGGTTGAAGGCCGCGCCCAGGCGTCCCACCGAGTCGCCGCCGCGCACCTCGACGCGGGTATCCAGACTGCCGCGGGCGATCCGCGTGGCGGCCGCCTCCAGGCTGCGCAGGCGCTGCTCCAGACGACGCACCAGCAGGTAGGTGATCAGGCCGATGAAGCTCAGGCACAGCGCGCCGAGCAGCAACAGCAGCTGCGGCGGATAGAGGTTCATCTGGAACAGCGGGCCCAGCTCCAGCACCCAGGGCGTGTCGAGGATGCCGGCGAAGATGCGGATCGAGTCGCCGTCCTTGCCCAGCGCCATCACCGTGTCGCCCTCCACCACCCGCCGGCGCTGGTCGTCGTCGAGGTCCAGCTCCTTGACCTGGAGCAGATGCACCGGGAAGCCGAAGCGCTTGTCGCGGACGATCCGCGCCAGGTGGTAAGGCTGTTCGCTGGCCGGGTAGCGCACCAGTTCGTCCATCAGCAGGTAAACCGTGGCCCGCGCCAGTTGCTCGCTGACCTGCTGCACCTCGCCGCTGAGCACCAGGTTCTCGGCGGCGCTGGCCTGGGTATAGACGGTGACGGCGTGCTCGGCGGTCTGCTTCACCAGCACCTGGCCGTTCATCAGACGCGCGCGGCTGCGTCCATCCATCCGCAGCTCATCCAGCCCGCGCAGTTGCAGGGGAATCCCCAGCAAGCGGCTCCACTGCGCCAGGGCGCGCTTGCGCTCGGTGGCGGTCATCGGTTGCAGGTTGTCGGCCATCAGGCGGAAGGTGCCGCGCGCCAGCTCCTCGCGGTAGTGCTCGCCGCGCACCTCGTTGATCCAGTGCAGGCCGAGCAGGCCCAGGCCGCTGACCAGCAGCAGGGCCAGGAGCATGCCGCCATAGATGCGCAGGAAGATGGATTTCATCGGCGAGCCCCCGGCCGCTGTCCGCTGCTGTTGATTCTGGCCGACCGGGACGCCCGCGCCCCGGCCCGCAGGAAATAAGCGCCTCAGCCCTCTCCGACGAACAGGTAGCCCTTGCTGCGCACGGTCTTGATCAGCCGCGGGTGCATCGGGTCATCGCCGATCTTCGGGCGGATCCGCGAGATGCGCACGTCGATGGAGCGGTCCTGGCCGTCGTACTCGATGCCGCGCAGGGCGTTGAAGATCTCCTCGCGGGAGAGAATCCGCCCGGCGTTCGCCGCCAGCAGCCAGAGCAGGTCGAATTCGGCGCTGGTCAGCTCGATGGTGGTCCCGTCCAGCCAGGCCTCGCGCATCGCGTTGTCGATCACCAGGCGACCGAACGCCAGGCGTTTGCTGTCCGCCGCCGGGGCGCCCGCTTCCGGCGCCTCGCTGCGCCGCAACAGGGCACGGATGCGCGCCAGCAGCACACGCGGGCGCACCGGCTTGCACACGTAGTCGTCGGCGCCCATCTCCAGGCCGAGCACCTCGTCCATGTCGTCGGTGCGCGCGGTGAGCATCAGGATCGGACCGTCGAACTGCGGACGCACCTGGCGGCAGATGGACAGGCCGTCCTCGCCCGGCAGCATCAGGTCGAGCACCACCAGGTCCGGGCGTTCGGCGAGGATACGCGCCGCCGCCAGTGCGCCGTTGGCTTCGATGTCGACCTTCAGGCCGTTGCCTTCCAGGTATTCCCGGGTCAGCTCGGCCAGGCGTCGATCGTCCTCGACGATCAGGATGCGCCAGGCTTCTTGCTCCACACAGCCTCCTCGTATCGCGGTCCCGGAGCCGCCGCGCGGCCCCCTCAGAGCGGCCCGCATTGTAGCCAATACGGGGGCCGCGCGGCAGCACGCGAGGAACATCTTGCAAACACTACATATTGTGGGTAGGGTGCGCGCCCCGAAAGGTTGGGGAGTAGGTCTGCGCCGGTGCTTTCCGAGGGCGACGAATGGCATTCTCCAGCGCTGCCGCGGCCTACGGACGCTTCCTAGGACTCACGCACAGAAGACCCACACTTTATCCACAGGTTTCCCCCAGACTGTCACCTTGCAAACACCCCATTAGCGCATTATCTTGTATCCCCATCGTCGCCACCCCCTATATCTTGGGTTTCGAGCGCACGAACGGCTACAACGGAACCAACCGCGCACGGACCACTCTGATGGCTCCGGCGGCTCCGCAAAAAAGCATTTTCCAGACGTACTGAAAGCATCGACGGCGCTCACCGCAAGGAGCCCTTCATGACGATGGAAAAGCGGTACGGGTGTTGCAACGGACGCTGTAAACAGACAGTCAACACCACTAGGTATTGTGTTCGACGGCAAAACGCCACGAACCCGCCAGGGCCAGGGAGGCACGCACAGTCCCCACCCTCAGCATTCGAATGAAGCAGCCGCCGCGAGGCCGGCTGCCCGGCTCTTTATCGATTCAAGGGAATGGGCGCCCCGGCGCCCGCTAGCAAAACCATTACGAGAACGTGGAGATACCCACCCATGCATACCGACACCACACGCGAGAACCCGCAGGCCAGCGCGCCGCAGGCCGCCGATTCGTCGCAGGATCTGGCCGCCACCGCGCCGGGCCAGCTGCGCGTGATCAAGCGCAACGGCACCGTAGTCCCCTACACCGATGACAAGATCACCGTGGCCATCACCAAGGCGTTCCTCGCCGTGGAAGGCGGCACCGCCGCCGCCTCGTCGCGTATCCATGACACCGTGCGCCGCCTGACCGAGCAGGTCACCGCCACCTTCAAGCGCCGCATGCCGTCCGGCGGCACCATCCACATCGAAGAGATCCAGGACCAGGTCGAACTGGCCCTGATGCGCGCCGGCGAGCAGAAGGTCGCCCGCGACTACGTGATCTACCGCGAAGCCCGCGCCGCCGAGCGCAAGAACGCCGGCGCCGCCAGCGATGTCGCCCAGCCGCACCCGAGCATCCGCATCACCCGCGCCGACGGCAGCCTGTCGCCGCTGGACATGGGCCGCCTGAACACCATCATCAGCGAAGCCTGCGAAGGCCTGGCCGAGGTGGACGGCGCGCTGATCGAGCGCGAGACCCTGAAGAACCTCTACGACGGCGTCGCCGAGAAGGACGTCAACACCGCCCTGGTGATGACCGCGCGCACCCTGGTCGAGCGCGAGCCGAACTACTCCTACGTCACCGCCCGCCTGCTGATGGACACCCTGCGCGCCGAAGCCCTGGGCTTCCTCGGCGTGGCCGAGAGCGCCACCCATCACGAAATGGCCGAGCTGTACGCCAAGGCCCTGCCGGCCTACATCGAGAAAGGCGCCGAGTTCGAGCTGGTCGATGCCAAGCTGAAGGAATTCGACCTGGAGAAACTGGGCAAGGCCATCGATCACGAGCGCGACCAGCAGTTCACCTACCTCGGCCTGCAGACCCTGTACGACCGCTACTTCATCCACAAGGACGGCATCCGCTTCGAACTGCCGCAGATCTTCTTCATGCGCGTGGCCATGGGCCTGGCCATCGAGGAGAAGGACCGCGAGGCACGCGCCATCGAGTTCTACAACCTGCTGTCGTCCTTCGACTACATGAGTTCCACCCCCACCCTGTTCAACGCCGGCACCCTGCGTCCGCAGCTCTCCAGCTGCTACCTGACCACCGTGCCGGACGACCTGTCGGGCATCTACGGCGCCATCCACGACAACGCCATGCTGTCGAAATTCGCCGGCGGCCTGGGCAACGACTGGACCCCGGTGCGCGCGCTGGGCTCCTACATCAAGGGTACCAACGGCAAGTCCCAGGGCGTCGTGCCCTTCCTGAAAGTGGTCAACGACACCGCGGTCGCGGTCAACCAGGGCGGCAAGCGCAAGGGCGCGGTCTGCGCCTACCTGGAGACCTGGCACCTGGACATCGAGGAATTCCTCGAGCTGCGCAAGAACACCGGTGACGACCGTCGTCGTACCCACGACATGAACACCGCCAACTGGATCCCCGACCTGTTCATGAAGCGCGTCTTCGACGACGGCTCCTGGACCCTCTTCTCGCCGTCCGACGTCCCCGACCTGCACGACCTCTACGGCAAGGCCTTCGAGGAGCGCTACGAGTACTACGAGGCCCTGGCCAGCTACGGCAAGCTGAAGCTGCACAAGGTCGTCCAGGCCAAGGACCTGTGGCGCAAGATGCTCTCCATGCTGTTCGAGACCGGCCACCCGTGGCTGACCTTCAAGGACCCGTGCAACCTGCGCAGCCCGCAGCAGCACGTGGGCGTGGTGCACAGCTCGAACCTCTGCACCGAGATCACCCTGAACACCAACAAGGACGAGATCGCCGTCTGCAACCTGGGCTCGATCAACCTGGTCAACCACATCGTCGACGGCAAGCTGGACACCGCCAAGCTGGAGAAGACCGTCAAGACCGCGGTACGCATGCTCGATAACGTCATCGACATCAACTACTACTCGGTCCCGCAGGCGCAGAACTCCAACTTCAAGCACCGTCCGGTCGGCCTGGGCATCATGGGCTTCCAGGACGCCCTGTACCTGCAGCACATCCCCTACGGTTCGGACGCGGCCATCGCCTTCGCCGACCAGTCCATGGAAGCCATCAGCTACTACGCGATCCAGGCTTCCTGCGACCTGGCCGACGAGCGCGGCGCCTACCAGACCTTCCAGGGCTCGCTGTGGTCGCAAGGCATCCTGCCGATCGACTCGGAGAAGAAGCTGATCGAAGAGCGCGGCGCCAAGTACATCGAAGTCGACCTGTCGGAAACCCTCGACTGGGCGCCGCTGCGCGAGCGCGTACAGAAAGGCATCCGCAACTCGAACATCATGGCCATCGCGCCGACCGCGACCATCGCCAACATCACCGGCGTCTCGCAGTCGATCGAGCCGACCTACCAGAACCTGTACGTGAAGTCGAACCTCTCCGGCGAGTTCACCGTGATCAACCCCTACCTGGTGCGCGACCTCAAGGCCCGCGGCCTGTGGGACCCGGTCATGGTCAACGACCTGAAGTACTACGACGGTTCCGTGCAGCAGATCGAGCGCATCCCGCAGGACCTCAAGGACCTCTACGCCACCGCGTTCGAAGTCGAGACCCGCTGGATCGTCGAAGCCGCCAGCCGTCGCCAGAAGTGGATCGACCAGGCCCAGTCGCTGAACCTGTACATCGCCGGCGCCTCGGGCAAGAAGCTCGACGTGACCTACCGCATGGCCTGGTTCCGCGGCCTGAAGACCACCTACTACCTCCGTGCCCTGGCCGCCACCAGCACCGAGAAGTCCACCATCAACACCGGCAAGCTCAACGCCGTGTCGGCCGGTGGCAACGACGGCCTGCAAGCCGCCCCGGCCGCCGAGCCGAAGCCGGCGCCGGTGCCGCAGGCATGCAGCATCGATAACCCCGACTGCGAAGCCTGCCAGTGATCGCGCGTCGCTGAACGGCGTCCGTGTCGTGGCCGGGCAAGCCGGACTCCTCGAGTGGGTCCGGCTTGCCCGGCGCCTGACGGTCGCTCGTCCAGCGCCACGCTGGCAGCGCAAGGCCCCTCGCCAAGGCCAGGAACAATCCCCTTCTTCCCTCCGGGGGAGAAGAACGGCCCGGCCAGACCGTGCCGGACCACCGCTTTCGCGTGCACCTCACGCCCCATATCCAGGCCGCCGAGACGGCCGCCAGACCAGGAGAGAGCAAGATGCTGAGCTGGGACGAATTCGACAAAGAAGACCCGACCGAAGCCAAGGCCGCGCCCGCCGCCGCCCAGGCCGTTGCCCAGGGCCATGACAAGCTGGACGACGAAGCCGCCGGCTCGGTGGAAGAAGCGCGCGCCGTTTCCGCCGACGACTCCGACGCTGTCGCCCGCGCCAAGAAGGCCCTGAACGACCTCGACATCCAGGAAGGCCTGGACGACCTCGAAGGCTCCGCCGCGCGCGTGCAGGTCGGCGACAAGCAGATGATCAACGCCCGCGCCGACCTCAACCAGCTCGTCCCCTTCAAGTACGACTGGGCCTGGCAGAAGTATCTGGATGGTTGCGCCAACCACTGGATGCCGCAGGAAGTCAACATGAACGCCGACATCGCCCTGTGGAAGAGCAAGGACGGCCTCAGCGAGGACGAGCGGCGCATCGTCATGCGCAACCTCGGCTTCTTCTCCACCGCCGACTCGCTGGTCGCCAACAACCTGGTGCTGGCCGTGTACCGCCTGATCACCAACCCCGAGTGCCGCCAGTACATCCTGCGCCAGGCCTTCGAAGAGGCGATCCACACCCACGCCTACCAGTACTGCATCGAGTCGCTGGGCATGGACGAGGGCGAGATCTTCAACATGTACCACGAGATCCCCAGCGTGGCGAAGAAGGCCTCCTGGGGCCTGAAGTACACCCGCTCGATCTCCGACCCGATGTTCCAGACCGGCACCCCGGAAACCGACCGCCAGTTCCTGCGCAACCTGATCGCCTACTACTGCGTGCTGGAAGGCATCTTCTTCTACTGCGGCTTCACCCAGATCCTCTCCATGGGCCGCCGCAACAAGATGACCGGCACCGCCGAGCAGTTCCAGTACATCCTCCGCGACGAGTCGATGCACCTGAACTTCGGCATCGACGTGATCAACCAGATCAAGATCGAGAACCCGCACCTGTGGGACGCCCAGATGAAGGACGAGGCGACCCAGATGATCCTCCAGGGCACCCAGCTGGAGATCGAATACGCGCGCGACACCATGCCGCGCGGGGTGCTGGGCATGAACGCGGCGATGATGGAGGACTACCTGAAGTTCATCGCCAACCGGCGCCTGACCCAGATCGGCCTGAAGGAAGAGTATCCGGGGACCACCAACCCGTTCCCGTGGATGTCGGAGATCATGGACCTGAAGAAGGAGAAGAACTTCTTCGAGACGCGGGTTATCGAGTACCAGACGGGCGGTGCCTTGAGCTGGGATTGATGATGGTGTAAAAAGTCGAGACCATTAGTAGCGCTGTGCCACCACATGGATTGTTGGGGAAGCGATAGAAAGACCGAAGCCCCGCCTTGTGCGGGGTTTTTTATTAGGAATGAAAATGCAAATAACTAAACTAACCCTCCATCGCTTTAAAAAATACAGAGATAAAGAAATATCAATAAAACCCGGACTATCACTTTTTGCCGGACCTAATAACGCAGGGAAAACCACCATATTACAAGCTTTCGCAGTTTGGGAATTCTGCAAAACTGTACTTGAGATGGAGAAAGGCAGCGCTAGCATTCGGCAAGGTTACGCTGGTCAAGGCCTAGGAATGGGAGCAGATGATTTCCTAGTCATTAACACACCGTCTCTTAAACACCTATGGACAAATCTTAACACTCAAAGAGACAGTGAAAATGATGGGTACACTCTATGGATAAAAGTTGACTGGACTGATAGGGACAACGCAAAGCATTTAACAATAGGCCTATCACTCGCAAATGATAGAATATTTATAAAAACAATATCAAGCAACATTCAGGAAGATGAAAAATCACCAAACATTGCTTATATACCACCTTTTGCAGGCATAACAACAAAGGAACAAAAAGCGACACCTGCCCAACAGAGAAGACTGATAGGACAAGGGCTACCCGGCGCAACCATTAGATCAACTCTTCTCAATCTATTTAATACCAACCAAGCAAAGAGAGCAGCCTTTAAAGACAATCGCGGCAGAATTCCTAGGCACCAATTACGAGAGATTAGGGATTCGGACCCATGGGAGATCCTCTCCACAATAATAAAAGAAGTATTCAAAACAGAGATTACAGTAAGCCCATACAATGAGGCATACCACACCTATATAAAGCTCACAACTTACAAGGGAGACTTCAATGAACGAGGACTATTTACTCGATACTCAAATTATACCCCTAGAGATCTAACTGCGGAAGGAAGTGGCTTTCTACAGTGGCTAAGTGTATTTGCTTTTGCGCTTTCCCCAGAAACCGACTTGATACTTCTTGACGAACCAGACGCTCACTTACACTCCACTCTTCAGCATGAAATAATAAGACAACTTGAGAAAGTAGCAGAAAAAGCAGGAAAGCAGATATTTTTCTGCACTCACTCTCCAGAGCTAATAAAGGCACACCCTGCAGAAAAAATTCTTTCAATAAACAGAGACTCAATCTCATATCTATCTGACGACCAAGGGAAAATAATATCACTATCTGGCATAGGCAGCGAATACTACCCATTGTTAGACAACACAAAAAAGACCAAAAAAATACTATTTGTAGAAAATCTATCTGACGCAAGAACAATATTCAATATCGCAAGAAAACTTGGCTTCAACATTGAAAACAAAATCGTTATATGGCCTTGGGCTTCTAAAGGTCATGAGCGCAAGCATTTATTCAACCAACTCCTCCTTGAAATCCCTGAGTTAAAAGGGATAAGCCTAAACGACAGAGACAATGAAGAGATAAACACTGTAATAGCCGAAAACCTTCGGGATACTACATATCCCACACCAAATGCGCAGACTAGACTTTACTTCAAAAAATGGCGAAGAAGATACATTGAAGGCTACTTCCTTCACCCCGACCCAATAGCAAGGGCAGCCAATCGACCAGCAGACGAAGTAATAAGACACGTATTAGATAACTTTGCAATCAACATTGCGGGCCGGATAGTAACTCAACAAAACGAGCCTGCAGCGCTCCTCGACTGCCGTGCAAAATCAATATTATCCGAAGACACAAATAGCATCCAAAGCGTCTTCCAAGTTGACAAATACAAAATAGTAAATGAATTATTACCAAACGAAATACACGAAGATTTCCATATATTAATTAGAGAAATCTTACAGTTACTACAAATTAATGAACAAGCTTAAACAGCTGAATCCAAAGCATAGTTGAATTTTCCTTTCTGAAACGAATAGATTTCAGTGCGCCTTTATTTCTCCCCCCGGCGAGTCACTTTTGCCAATCGCGGCAAAAGTAACCAAAAACGCTTGCCCCTGCATCCGGCCCCAGCCGCTTCGCGACTGGGGTTCCCTCCCTCCATCGCCGTTCCGGGGGCACGCCGCCACGGTCCTTCATGGACCGAGGCGGCTTTCGCGGCATCCTGCCGCTCAACCCCCTACACGACGATTCCGCTCGGCCTCCTGATGGGGCGGACCGGAGCGTCGGATATTTCTCTGGAAGAGGTAGGGCAAATCACGCACAGCGTGATTCGCAAGATGGGGCAGAGTTGCCAAGCGCCGGGCGGCGCAGGTTTGGTAAAAAGCCTTGTTTCATGTGGTTTCTTTGATAGAGAGAGTCTTTCAGCTTCGCTCATTCCGCTCGGTTGTTTCGTTCCTCTCGTCTCAATACTCTGCCACCGGCGCCTAAGAAACGCTAAACCACGCAGCGGCCAGACCGCTCCCGACAGCCAAGCGGCTTTTTTGAGTCTGCGGTATTCTCTCGCCCTCAAAATCTCTGCGACGCCGGGAGTGGACGAATACAAGACCCGAAAGGGAAATATGTCCGGCCCTCTGCGTGGGGTTTTCTTAACTCCCGGCACCCCAGCCCCAAGAAAGCTGGTCACATCACGCAGAGGTAACGGAAATGCCTATCACCAATCCCATATCTCCATCCACACCGCTTCATCCCACCACCTCCCCGGAGGTGCGCCATGTCTGACGCCCCCCTCCACTACAGCCGTTTCACCCACCACCATCGGGTCCTGCGCGCCGTGCTGCTGGATGAGGAAGGCTGGTTCGTGCTCTCCGACCTGGCACGGCTGCTGGGCCGTTACCTGGGTGGTCGGGCGCCGGCGGCGTTGTGTGACGAGGCGCCGTGGCCGCTGGCGACGGCGGAACAGCGCGAGCACTTGTTCGCCCTCTGTCATGTGCTGGAGCGGCATCTGGACACCGATCAGTGGCGGCTCGCCTGGCTCCATGACGAACGCCACGGGCCACGCCAGGACTGCCTGGTCAGCGAGTCCGGGCTCTACGCTCTGCTCTGGCTCGCAGTGCCTGGCGCGGCACGGGGTTTGCGCCGTTGGGTCAGCGGCTCGGTGCTGCCACGCCTGCGCAGCCAGTCTCACCCCAAAGCCACGCCCCAGCGCGCCGTGCTGCACTGGAAAACCGCCGAGATCGACACCCTGCACTGGCAAGGCAAGACCTGGATCCCCCTCTCCGACTGCCCCCAACTCCTCGACCGCCCACGCCCGCTGATCCGGGCCTGACCCCGCCACATGCCCTGAAAGGAGTCAGGGCTTGAAGCAGCGGAGTGACCTGCTTTTACATGACTACTTGTCGTGGCCTGCAATCAGCACCGGCCTGTAATCCATCGCGGCCAACCAGAATTATCTGCGACTGACGGATAGGCTGGGCTCAGATTAATTGCGAGCGAGCATGCAATCCATGCGCCGGGCTTGCAATCCATCACCGCGGGTTCACGCTCTTTGCGACTGACGTTCAGGCCTAGAAGCCCTTGTTTCCGCTTTCTATATTACCAAAGGCTTGCGCGACAACTGGGATGATATCTATACAAAAGCATGAGGCTTCATTGAAGCCTCATGCTAAAGTAATAATTATCTATTTAGAACCAAGAAGAGCGAAAGTTAAATTGCACACATTCGAGTCAGATGTGTATGTGAACCCAATACGTAAATTGGCTTTCTGGGGGTGCATAAAGTAGTCCCAGCCGCCAAGAATTCCAATCACAGGAACTCTGAAAGACTCTCTCGTCTCAAATGGTTTCCCCATCACTGAACGAACTTGCTCTTTACTCATTTTTCTAACTAGAGGTTCAGGCAGTTCCCCTGAGTAAGCAGCAGAACCCTCCACAGTGTCAATTAATGAAATATGAATCTTCTCAAGAATCTTGTTTTCTGCTCGGAAGTTTAGTTCAAGTCCTTTTTCTGGAGAGAGCGTTAGGTGTTCAGAATGTTCGTAGGGGCTCTCCAGTTTTCCAGACTTAACCAATCCAGCACCAACAATCTCCTCATGGGATTTTCCGATGCTATCAATTAATTTAACGATCAGCTTCTTCTCCATCAGTACCACCCCTGTTCTTTGTTCACCATGTGTAGTTCTGCGCGCGCCCTCTCAATATCATCTTCGGAGAACCCCTCCTCTAGCAATCCTTTCTTGACGGCATCGAAATTGCTATCGACTGCTGCACGCAAGTCGGAGGCATCCTTCTGTTGCTTTTCTTTGGTGTTACGTCCTCCGTAGGTTTCACTGAACCTCTGATGCACTCTAGCTGGTATGGCAACACTCCCCCCTTTCTTCATTAATTTGCGAATTTCTCCATAGGGGATGTCTGGATAAATAGCTCTCAAACTCGTCGCCAACGCACCTTGAGCCGGCATATGGTCAAGATGGTTTCCATCACGAGGTCTTCCTGCAAAATTACCATAAATGTCCACTTCCAGCGGCTTAACCGGCGGCTTGGAAAAGACCAGATAGAGCGGAGGAACGTCCGAGCCCGCCGGGAAGATCACGATCAGATCGTCCAGATCTAACGGCACTCCCGGATAGGACTCCGGTTCGGCCTGCACTGGGGTAATCGTTGCTCCCTCATACACCGGAGCCGGCTGCGGTACGACCGGAGTGGTGCTTGAGGG
>NZ_KV828511.1:391217-391618 GCF_001836405.1 Pseudomonas sp. HMSC057H01
TGGACTTTGCGGGAACCGTCACCTCATACCGGCCTGTCGCAGTATTGAGGGTCGCGGCGCGAACAGGCACGCCTTTGGGGACAGTTGCCCCGTTGGTCAGCATCGCGGCAATCTGCGATTTACCACTCGGGCTCTCTTGTGCAGCACTCGTGAGTCGTACCGGCATATCAACCGTGCCACCTGCCTTGGCGACGCTTTGCAAATCAGCCGTGCCAGGAAGCCCCAGAGCGGACGCCTCCAGTGCCAATGCATTGCGAACGCCGGCAGGAACCTTGTCACTGTCTTTACCAGCCTGGTCGGAGTAGAGCGATAGCACCGCGAAGGTGGCCACGTATGCGCCAGGTCCACTACCAGCAATCTGAATCAAGCGATTGACAGCATTCGTTAGGGAAGCCGCCAGG
>NZ_KV828512.1:0-46515 GCF_001836405.1 Pseudomonas sp. HMSC057H01
ACCACTGCCAGGCAGCGACGAGCACCTGTCGCTGGTCAGGATTGGCGATGTGCTCACTGTGAACGGCCAGGTGTTCGACTTCACACCGCTCCCGGACGGTGGTGAAGTGCCGGCCGAGGCTATCGGGTCGGAGTGGTTCGCTGGTCCTGCACTGCGACGTGCCGGCCGGCTGGAGCTGATCCTGCGGTTCCCGCTGGCCGCTGATGCCAGTGCCGCTGCTCGCTTCCCTGAACCGTTGCTGATCGAGGCCGACGGCCCGGTGGAGTTACCGCGATGATCGACTGGAGCAAGTTAAAGACCGCTGAACAGCAGGCGCAAGAACGCTGGCAGGCTGAGTACGATGCCGCAACCGCGGCGCGGGCGAATGCCTACCGCTTGGAAAGTGACCCGCTCAAGACCGAGGCCGAGTTCGATGCGATCAAGGCCGGCGTGGAACCGGACTACAGCGCCTGGGTGGCCAAGGTCGAGGAGATCAGGGTGCGCTTCCCGCTGCCGGAGGCGAACAGAGGTGAATGACAGGCTGTCATAAAGCTGGCATTACCGAGCCAAAACAGCCCATTCAGGCACAAAAAAGGCACTTGCGATAATCGCTAAGTGCCTGATTTGTAAGGGTTGTTTGGTGGAGCCGGGGGGATTTGAACCCCCGTCCGCCAGCTCTCCGCTATCGGTTCTACATGCTTAGCCAGCTCTACTGAGTTAACTCCGCGCCGCCCGAGTGGCAGGGTGCTTGGAGCGAGCTGTATGAGTTTTAGCCGTTACGTCTACAGCGAACTTGGCGGCGATCCTGTTCTATCTGACAGTCGTTTCGGGTTTACAGGCATCCCCTAGCGACTGCTAGCCGCATTAAGCAGCTAGAGCGTAGTTGTCGTCGTTGGCAACTATAAGTTTGCAGCAGCGAATTTACGAGTTCTGCTACCAGCTCGGCATGCCCCTCAAGTTTTGTTACCGGCGTCGAATCCTAATCGGCCCCAAAACCTTGACAGGTCGACGACCAGTCTACGGCAAAGGGCTGCGAGAGTCCAATCCGCCGCTCATAAACCGTTGACGCCGCTGGGTTTCCCCTCCGGAGGCGGGCTCAGGTCCAGGGGTTTGTCCGGTGCCTTGGCGTTCCGCCCGGGCGCCAGCTGTTTTTCCACGTCGGCCTGGATCGCCTGCAACACCGGTTGCAGGTCGCGCATGTTGTCGCGGACCTCGGGGTAAGGGTGGTCCTTGGCGAAAGCGGCGATGCGTTCCAGCAACTGGGCGCGCACCGGGGAGGGCAGGTGGATGAACAGCTCGGGCATTTCCTTGGCCAGTTCGGCGGAGTAGAGCACCAGGTCCTGGCGCTCGAACTGGGCGGTGAGGCCGAGGTAGTCGAGGGCGCTGCCGGTGAGCATCGCCGCGGCCGCCTTGGTTTCCTGCATGCCCTGCAGGCGCGCGGGGTTGCGCTGTTCGGCCTGGGACAGGGTCATCCAGAATTCGACGGTGAGGGTGAACAGGATCGACTGCTCGCGCAGCGAGTAGCTCATCAGGCCCAGCGCTTCGGCGCCGTAGGGCTGCTTGGCGGCGCGGAAGTCGAAGTACAGGCGCATCAGCTCCTTGAGCTTGAACAGCACTTCGCGGGCCTCGTTCTGGCGGATCTCCAGGGGGCTGTAGATGTTCAGCTGCGGGCGGAAGTTTTCCTCGCTGACCATGCGCAGGTAGAGCGGCCCGGTGAATTCGCCGCTGCGTCGCGGCAGGGCGTTTTTCTGGGTTTCCTCGATCTTCTTCAGGGCGTCGATCAGCACCTGGTAGTCGTGGCTGTCCCAGGGCTTCTGGATGTCCGGGATGCGCTGGCCGAGGTAGTAGAGGTCGGCGGCCGCGAGCGGGCGGCCGAGAACCAGTAAAAGGATGGCCAGCGGCCAGAGCAGGCGGCGTGATAGGGTCGGCACGGACTTTCCTTGCGGGGCGCGTGGATCGGCCTAGGTTAGCGATGGCCGGGGCCGCCGTCACCCCGCGCTTCGATTGGGGCGGACGGGATGGCAACGGCGCAGTGGGACGGCTTGCAGGCGGTATTCGAGGACCTCGGCGGCTACGGCGCGCTGGCGCGCCAGGCGGCGCAGGGCGAGGGGCCGCTGGTGGGGCATCTGCAACGGACCAACATCCAGCTCGCGGCGATCCCGGTGTTCACCCGCAAGGGAGTCGCCGAGACCACGGTCAACGACCTGCTGGAGGCGGCGCGGGTCTCGCGGCGGACTTTCTACAAGTATTTCGCCGGCAAGCTGGAGGTGCTGGAAAGCATCTACCACAGCGCCGTGCAATTGCTGCTGGCGCGCTTCGGCGGGCTGCGCAGCGAGGCAGGCAGCGACGAGGACTGGCTGCGGGCGATGGTCTCGCTGTTCTTCGACTACCACCTGGCGGTCGGTCCGATCATCCGCATGATGCAGGAGGAGGCCCTGCATGCCGGCTCGCCGCTGGCGGCGCACCGGCAGCGCGCGCACCTGAAGATTATCGAGCTGTGGGCCGAGCGCCTGGGCGCCCAGGGTGCGGCCCACGATGCGCTGACCTACCGGGTGCTGATCTGGGCGATGGAGGCGGCTTCGCTGGAGCTGCTCAATGCCAGCGACCCGCTGGAGCTGCCGCGGGTCAAGCGGGTGCTCGGCGACCTGCTGGTGGGTACGCTCTGTCCCAGCACCCAGGCTCTGACGAGACTGCAAGGGTAACAGCCGGGCAGTCGCCGCTCGCGCCTACAGAACCTAGGTTGGGCTCGCAGCCCACCGTGGCCATGCTCTGATGCCCTGTCATAACAACAAGACGGGAGACGTGCGTCCATGTCCGCGACACCCTATCTGCTGCAACCGCCGCTGGCGGTCGGATTCGCCCGCCTGGGCTTCGGCTCCCTCTCGCTGGAGTCGTTGCGCGAGCGCTACGCCGCACCGTCCAGCGGCTCGCGCTTCATCGAGCTGGACGGTTTCCCGCTGCACTACCGCGACGAAGGCAGCCGCGACAAGCCGGTACTGGTGATGATCCACGGCGTGGTCGCCTCGCTGCACACCTGGGACGACTGGGTGAAGGCGATGTCGCCCTACTTCCGCATCGTGCGCTTCGACGTGCCGGGCTTCGGCCTGACCGGGCCGGGGCGTGACAGCCGTTACTCCGGCGAGCGCATGGTGGCGATCCTCGGCCAGTTGCTCGATTTCCTGAAGATCGACAAGGCCTCGATCGCCGGCAACTCCCTGGGCGGTTATATCGCCTGGAACTTCGCCCTGGCGCAGCCGCAGCGAGTGGAGCGGCTGGTGCTGATCGACCCGGCCGGTTACCAGATGCGCAAGGTGCCGTGGATGATCGCCTCGGCGGCGCTGCCCGGCTCGACCCTGGCGATGCCGCTGTGGATGCCGCGGGCGCTGATCGCCCAGGGCATCAAGGAAGTCTATGGCGAGCCGGGGCGGATCAAGCCGGGAGTGGTCGACCGTTACTACGACCTGAGCCGCCGCCCGGGCAACCGCAAGGGCATGATGGAGATCTTCCGCGTGTTGCTGAAGGTCAACCGCGAGGAACTCGGCACCTCCGGCGAACGCATCGCCCGGATCGTCGCGCCGACCCTGCTGATGTGGGGCGAACGCGACCGCTGGATCTCGCCGAAGCACGTACCGCTGTGGCAACGCGACCTGCCGGGGATCCAGGTGAAGACCTATCCGGGCGTCGGGCATATCCCCATGGAGGAGATTCCCGAGCAGACCGCGGCGGATGCACTGCGCTTCCTGATGGCCTGATCCCAGGCCGTCATGAAGAAGCCCGCGCTGGTCAGTCGCGGGCTTTTTAATGCATGGACGAAAGGCCGAAATACCAGGCAGGGCAGGGAAGCGATGCAAGCCCCTCTCGCGGCGCGGAGGGGCGGCGAGGAGGGTCAGGCGGCCTTCGGTTCCAGTTCGAACTGGTCGCGGTACTGCTCGATGAGGTGCAGGTTATTGTGCTGCCAGGGGTGGAAGTCCTTCTTGTAGAAGTCCAGGTACACGCCCACCAGCGAGCGGAACACGCCGTCCTTGCCCCACAGCCACTTGATGCCGTCGCGCCAGACCTTGAAGTTCCACAGCAGGCCGTCGCGCTTGAGCATGTGGACCAGGCCCTTGGTGGTGTCTAGGGCGAAGAAGAAGGTGCCCTGGACCATCGCCCGGCGGCGCAGCCTGGCCTTGCCGTTGACCAGCATGAACACGTCGTAGGCCACCGCCTTGTGCTCGGTTTCCTCCAGTGCGTGCCAACGCCACAGGCGGGCCATGGTCGGGTCGGCGCCTTCCAGCCACCTGGGGTTGCTCAGCAGGCCGTCGGCCATGATCGCGGTGAGGTGCTCCAGGGCCGCGGTGGCCGCCAGTTGCCGCGACGGGTGCAGTTTCTGCTGGGCGAAGCGGATGCGCCGCTTGGCGCCGCCTTCCAGGCGGTCGATGTCGTAGCCGAGGGCGCGCAGGCGGTCGCTGTAGACCAGGTGCTCGCGGCTGTGGTGGCCTTCCTGGCCGATGAAGCCACGGATCTGCTGCTTCAGCGCCGGGTCCTCGACCCGCTCGCGGTAGTGGCGCACGGAGTCGATGAAGAAGCGCTCGCCATCGGGGAACAGCACCGACATGGCGTTGAACATGTGGGTCTTGAAAGCGTCGCCGCTGTGCCAGTGGCGCGGCATCGGATCGGGCAGGTCGAAGTCCAGATGACGCGGGCGGATCTCCAGACCTTCGGGGGTGGTGCTGGCCATAGCGGCTCCCTGTGATGGTGAAGGACCATGGGATCGACTATCGCTTGCGGGGGATAGCCTCACAAGGTTATCTTCTGCCAATTTTCCGGTCATATCCGGCCAGCGGTCAGAACAATAAACAGCCATGAAACAACCGCTCAATTTCACCGCCGAACTGGTGCCGGTGGCCTATGCCGAGGCACTCCTCGATCTTGTCGCGGAGTACGGCGTATCCCGCCAGGCGCTGTTCGACGCTGCGCGGGTGCGTCCCGAGGTGCTGGACAGCCCGAACGGCCGCCTGTCCTTCCTCGACTTCAACCAGCTCACCTACAGCGCCCAGGCCCTGTGCGGCGAGCCGGCGCTGGGGCTGGTGCTCGGCCAGCGCCTGAACGTCTCCGCCCACGGCATCCTCGGCTACGCGGTGCTGTCCAGCGCCAACCTGGGCAAGGCCATCCAGTTCGCCCTCAAGTACTACCGGGTGCTCGGCTTGGCCTACGAACTGGAACTGGTGCTCGATGACGGCCGCGCCGAGTTGCGCGCGGTGGAGTCGATGCCGCTGGGCGCCGCTTCGGTGTTCGCCGCCGAGGGCCTGATGGCGACGCTGTATTCCATCGCCTGCTTCCTGGTCGGCGAGCCGTTGCAGGACGTGCGGGTCGGCTTCGCCTATCCGCCGCCGGCCCATGCCCGGCGCTACGCCGAGGTGTTCGGGGTGGCCGCGGAGTTCGAGCAGCCCTGGCACTGGCTGAGCATGCCCAGCGAGTACCTGGAACGACCGATGGCGCTGGCCAACCCGGCCACGGTGCAGATGTGCGAGCAGCAGTGCGAGGCGCTGCTGGCCACCCTGGACGTCCAGGAAGGCCTGCTGACCCGTGTGCGCCGCCTGCTGCTGGCGCGTCCCGGCGACTTCCCCGATCTCGAACAGGCCGCCCGCGAACTGCACACCAGCGGGCGCAGCCTGCGCCGGCACCTGTCGTCGCTGGGCACCACCTACCAGCAGGTCCTCGACGATGTGCGCAAGCGCCTGGCCCTGCAATACCTGACCACCACCCAGCTACCGCTGTACGAGATTGCCCTGTTGCTCGGCTTCAACGACTCGTCGAACTTCCGCCGGGCGTTCCGCAAGTGGACCGGCAAGCTGCCCAGCGACTACCGCGAAGCGCCCTGAGCCGACGCCGACGGTCCTCGGCACCAGGCGGATGTGCCATGCTTGGCGTTTCATAGAAATCCATGGCGCGCTTGCCGCGCCGACCGTGATCGGAGTCTTGCATGTCGACATCCCCCGCGCTGATCCGCGAAACCTTTCCCGTCGGGCCTTTGCAGTGCAACTGCACCATCATTGGCGATCCGCTGACCAGGAAGGCCATCGTCGTCGATCCGGGCGGCGACCACGAACTGATCCTGCAGCGCCTCGACCGCCTCGGCCTGCAGGTGGTCAGCATCATCCATACCCACGCGCACCTGGATCACTTCCTCGCCTCCGGCGAGATGAAGAAGCGCACCGGCGCCAGCCTGCACCTGCACAAGGACGACCAGTTCCTCTGGGACAACCTGGAGATGCAGTGCCAACTGTTCGGCGTGCCCTACACGCCGGTGCCGGCCCCGGACCGCTGGCTGGCCGACGACGAGGAACTGGCCTGCGGTTGCGGAGTGGCACTGCACACGCCGGGGCATACGCCGGGCTCGATGAGTTTCTGGTTCCCCCGGGCGAAGCTGCTGATCGCCGGCGACACCCTGTTCCGCCGTGGCATCGGCCGCACCGACCTGTGGGGCGGCGACTCGGCGGCGATCCAGCGTTCGATCAGGCTGCGCCTGTACAGCCTCGACGAGGACGCCACGGTGGTCGCCGGCCACGGCCCGGACACCACGCTGGGCGAGGAGATGCGCGAGAATCCCTTCGTCAGGGGCTGAAAAGGATTTTTCCGAGCATCGGGAATTTTGCCACCTGGCTATGCTCTAAGATGTCGGCCGCCCCTCACGCAGGGGCGTTTCAGTACCTCGAGGAGTAGTTTTCCCATGTTCACCTCCCGTTGCCTGCCTCTGGCCGCAGCCGTCACCGCACTGGCGCTGCTCGCCGGTTGTGCCAACAACAACCCCTACGACACGCAAAGCCAAAGCCAGGGTGGCATGAGCAAGACGGCCAAGTACGGCGGACTGGGTGCGCTGGCCGGCGCCGTCGCCGGCGCCGCGATCGACCACAACAACCGTGGCAAGGGCGCGTTGATCGGCGCTGCCGTTGCCGGCGCGGCCGCCGCGGGTTATGGCTACTACGCCGACAAGCAGGAAGCCGAGCTGCGTCGGCAGATGGAAGGCACCGGCGTGGAAGTGCAGCGCCAGGGCGACGACATCAAGCTGATCATGCCGGGCAACATCACCTTCGCCACCGATTCGGCGAACATCGCTCCGAGCTTCTACGCGCCGCTGAACAACCTGGCGAACTCGTTCAAGCAGTACAACCAGAACACCATCGAGATCGTCGGCTACACCGACAGCACCGGCAGCCGCCAGCACAACATGGACCTGTCCCAGCGTCGTGCGCAGAGCGTGGCCGGCTACCTGACCGCCCAGGGCGTCGACGGCACCCGCCTGAGTACCCGCGGCATGGGCCCGGACCAGCCGATCGCGAGCAACTCCACCGCCGACGGTCGCGCGCAGAACCGGCGCGTCGAGGTCAACCTGCGACCGGTTCCGGGCGCCCAGGGCCCGGCGCAGACCCAGCCGCAGTACTGATCGCGGCCTGGAAGAAAAAGCCCGCCATTCGGCGGGCTTTTTCATGGGCGCTGGTCGGCGCTCTTCGTCCTACGCCTTGGCGTTACCGGGAAACTCGCGGTGCAGGCTGTCGAGCAACTGGTCCTTGCGCTCCCACAGCTGGTTGACCCATTGCTGGAATTCCGCGCGGTAGCCGGCGTCCTGGTCGTAGCTCTTGCCGACGAACTGGCGCGGAATCTCCAGTTCTTCGAAGCGCACCACGACGTCCTTCAGGCGTCCGGAAAGCAGGCACCAGAAGGTCGGGCTGCCGTCCGGGTAGTGGATAGTCACGTTGACCAGGGTCTTCAATTGCTCGCCCATGGCGTCGAGGACGAAGGCGATGCCGCCGGCCTTGGGCTTGAGCAGGTGGCGGAACGGCGACTGCTGCTCGTCGTGCTTGGCGCGGGTGAAACGGGTGCCTTCGAGGAAGTTGAACACCGCTACCGGGATGCGGCTGAACTTGGCGCAGGCCTTGCGCGTGGTCGCCAGGTCCTGGCCTTTCTTCTCCGGGTGCCTGGCCAGGTAGGCCTTGCTGTAGCGCTTCATGAAGGGGAAATCGAGGGCCCACCAGCACAGGCCGATGATCGGGACCCAGATCAGTTCCTGCTTGAGGAAGAAGCGCAGCAGCGGGATGCGCCGGTTCAACTGGTATTGCAGGACGAGGATGTCGACCCAGCTCTGGTGGTTGCTGGTGACCAGGTAGGAGTGTTGGTACTCCAGGCCCTCCAGGCCCTGGACGTTCCAGCGGGTGCGCTGGACCAGGTTCATCCAGCCCTTGTTGCAGGCGATCCAGCCTTCGGCGATCAGGCTCATGATCTTGCTGCACAGGCGCTGGGCGGCGGCGAACGGCAGGAGCAGCTTGACCAGGGTCATGCCGAACAGCAGGCAGGCCCAGCACAGGGTGCTGGACACCAGCAGCAGGCCGGCCAGGGAGCCGCGCAGGAAATGGGGGAGAAACGACAGCATCAAGGAGTCCTTGTACGTAGGCGCCCGGCCAGGGCCGGGCGCGTGGAGCGGGGCGTGGTCCCGCCGTTCACATGGCACATCCTCGTGCCTGGCCGAAGCCAGTGCCGCCCACTGGGCGGCGTTCCTTCAGGCCGGGGCCTGGGCGTCCGCCTGGATGGCGGTGAGGGCGATGGTGTAGACGATGTCTTCCACCAGCGCGCCGCGCGACAGGTCGTTCACCGGTTTGCGCAGGCCTTGCAGCATCGGCCCGACGCTGACGCAATCGGCGCTGCGCTGCACCGCCTTGTAGGTGGTGTTGCCGGTGTTCAGGTCGGGGAAGATGAACACCGTGGCCTGCCCGGCCACCGGGCTGTTCGGCGCCTTCTGGCGGCCGACGCTGGCGATGGCGGCGGCATCATACTGCAAGGGTCCGTCGATCAACAGGTCGGGGCGCTGCTCGCGCGCCAGGCGGGTGGCCTCGCGAACCTTGTCGACATCCACCCCGGAACCGGAGTCGCCGGTGGAGTAGCTGATCATCGCGACCCGTGCCGGGATGCCGAAAGCCTGCGCCGACGCGGCACTCTGCACGGCGATCTCGGCCAGGTCACTGGCCGAAGGATCGGGATTCACCGCGCAATCGCCGTAGACCAGCACCTGGTCCGGTAACAACATGAAAAACACTGACGACACCAGGTTGTAGCCGGGCGCGGTCTTGATCAGTTGCAGCGCCGGGCGGATGGTGCTGGCGGTGGTGTGGATGGCGCCGGAGACCAGGCCGTCGACCTCGTCCAGGGCAAGCATCATGGTCGCCAGGACCACGCTGTCCTCCAGTTGCTGCTCCGCCATCGGCGCGTTCAGCCCCTTGCCCTTGCGCAGCTCGACCATCGGTTCGACGTAGCGCTGCCGCACCAGGTCCGGGTCGATGATCTCCAGGCCTTCCGGTAGCACGATGCCCTGGGCCTGGGCCACCGCCTGGACCTCGTCCGGCTTGGCCAGCAGCACGCAGCGGGCGATGCCGCGCGCCTGGCAGATCGCCGCCGCCTGCACGGTGCGCGGCTCGCTGCCCTCGGGCAGGACGATGCGCTTGCCGGCCTTCTGCGCGCGTTGCACCACCTGGTAGCGGAACGCCGGCGGCGACAGGCGCAGCTCGCGCGGCGTACCGCAGCGCTGCTTGAGCCATTCGAAATCGATGTGCCCGGCGACGAACTCGGTGACCCGCTCGGCGCGCTCGCGGTCGTCCACCGGGATTTCCTTGTTCATCCGGTTCAGGTTGGTCGCGGTGTCGTAGGAGCCGGTGGCCACCGACAGCACTGGCAGGCCTCCCTGCAAGGCGCCGCGGCAGAGTTCCATGATCCGCGGGTCGGGCGGGAAGTCGCTGCACAGCAGCAGGCCGGCCAAGGGTACGCCGTTCATCGCGGCCAGGCTGGCGGCGAGGATGATGTCGTCGCGGTCGCCGGGGGTCACCACCAGCACGCCGGGCTTGAGCAGTTGCACGGTGTTGGGCACGGCGCGGGCGCATAGCACGATCTTCTGCACCCGGCGCTGCTCGTAGTCGCCGGCGTTGATCACCCGTGCGCTGAGCAGATCGGCGATGTCGCGGGTGCGCGCGGCGTTGAGTTCGTCCTGCCAGGGAATGCAGCCGATCAGGCGGAAGTCGTCGCGCAGCAGCGGCGAGTGTTCGGTGAGGCGCCGGGCGAAGTCCGCCACGCCGTCCTCGGCGTTGGCCGCGTCGGCCTCGCCGCGGACCTTGTTGAGGATCACCCCGAGCACCTTCGGGTCGCGCGGGCCGCCGAACAGCTGGGCCTGGATCTCGATACGGTCGGTCAGTTCGGTGAGCGTCTCGTTTTCCGGCGCGGAGACCAGGATCACCTCGGCGTCGAGACTCTTCGCCAGGTGGAAGTTGACCCGCGCGGCGTAGCTGGCGTGACGGGTCGGTACCATGCCTTCGACGATCACCACGTCCTTGTCGGCGGCGGCGCGCTGGTAGAGGCTGATGATCTCTTCGAGCAGTTCGTCCAGTTGGCCGTCGCCGAGCATCCGCTCGACCTGGGCCAGCGGCAGCGGCTTCGGCGTATCCAGGCCGTGGGTGCGCGCCACCAGTTCGCTGGAGCGCTCCGGGCCGAGGTCGCCGGGATGCAGCTGGGCGATGGGTTTGAAGAAGCCAACCTTCAGCCCGGCGCGTTCCAGGGCGCGAAGCAGGCCGAGGCTGATCGAGGTGAGGCCGACGCCGAAACCGGTCGGGGCGATGAAGAAGGTATGCATCTGGGCTCCTTAAGCCGTGCGTTTGGCCACGCCGCCTGGTTGGGCGGGGGCGTCGATCCAGTTCAGTCGAGCAGGGCCAGCGTGTCGAGGGCGATCTGCCGCTCTTCGTTGGTCGGGATCACCAGTACCCGCGGATGCCCCGCGGCCTGGATCGGCCCGGCGACGCCGCGCACGCAGCGGGCGTTGGCCTCCTGGTCGAGGCGCAGGTCGAACAGCCGCAGGTGGGCGGCGGTCTTGGCGCGCACCAGCGGCGAGTTCTCGCCGATGCCACCGGTGAAGATCACCCCGTCCAGTTGCGGCAGGGCGCAGCTCATCGCCGCCAGGGACTTGGCCAGGCGGTAGCAGAACACCTCGATCGCCAGGGCCGCGCCGGGGTGGCCCTGCTCGCGCTCCTGCTCCAGGGTGCGCATGTCGTTGGACAGGTCGGAGAGGCCGAGCAGGCCGCTTTCGTTGTTCAGCATCGAGTCGATGCGCTCCAGGCTCCAGCCCAGGGTCCGCGCCAGGTGGCTGTGCAGGTTGGGGTCGACGTCGCCGCTGCGGGTGCCCATTACCAGGCCTTCCAGCGGGGTCAGGCCCATGCTGGTGTCGAGGCTCTGGCCGTTGACGATGGCGCAGGTCGAGCTGCCATTGCCAAGGTGGGCGCTGAGCCAACTGCTGTCGCCGACCGCCAACCCGGCCATTTCCGCGGCGCGGTGGCTGACGTAGCGGTGGCTGGTGCCGTGGAAGCCGTAGCGGCGTACGCCATGCTCGCGGTAGAGGGCTTCCGGCAGGGCGTAGCGGTAGGCGTGCTCCGGCAGGCTCTGGTGGAAGGCGGTGTCGAACACGGCGACGTGGGGCAGCTTTGGAAACAGCGTCATCGCTGCCTCGATGCCTTGCAGGTTGGCCGGGTTGTGCAGCGGCGCCAGCGGCGCGGTGGCCCGGATCGCCTCGACCACCCGGTCGTCGATGCGCGTGGCATGGGTGAACAGCTCGCCGCCATGCACCACCCGGTGGCCGATGCCGTGGAGCTTGCCGCCCGCGGCGTTCTGCACCATCGGCAGCAACTGGGCGAGGGCGGCGCGGTGGTCGGCGTTGGGAATCATCAGGCTGTCGCTGTCGCCGCCGCGCTTCCAGCGCAGCACCGCATCGCGGCTGCCCAGGCGCTCGGCGAGGCCGTGCAGGGGAAACAGGGAGTGGGCCTCGTTGACCAGGGCGAACTTGATCGACGAACTGCCGCAGTTGATCACCAGTATGTTGCGTGAGGGCATCACTGCTCCTTGGTCTGCTCTTCTTCTTCCCGGGCACACCAGCCGCAGCGAAATTCGCGGCCGAGCTGTCTGTGCCGCTCGTTTTCGTCAAGGACCCAGGCGCGCGATTGCCAGGGCGGTTGGTGGCGCAGGTGTTGAGTATGGCCACAGGACAAGACTGCCACCCAATGGCCTTCCTCGTCCTGATGAAAATCAATCACCCGCGACGGCGCTCGCGCGCCCCGTTCATCAGGGGCGCGGTCGCTTTCGGGGCTATTGATGCGTACACTTACGCATTCATCTTCTTTATCGAAAAGGTTTCGAACCATGCAGATCGCGGCCAACAAGGCGGTTTCCATCGACTATACCCTGACCAACGACGCCGGGGATGTCATCGACAGTTCCGCTGGTGGCGCGCCGCTGGTCTACCTGCACGGTGCCGGCAACATCATCGTCGGCCTGGAGAAGGCCCTGGAAGGCAAGAACGTCGGTGACGAACTGAGCGTCGCCATCGAGCCGGAAGACGCCTATGGCGAATACAGCGCCGAACTGGTCGCGACCCTGACCCGCGAGATGTTCGAAGGCGTCGACGAACTGGAAGTCGGCATGCAGTTCCACGCCTCGGCTCCGGACGGCGGCATGCAGATCGTCACCATCCGCGACATCGACGGCGACGACGTGACCGTCGATGGCAACCATCCGCTGGCCGGCCAGCGCCTGAACTTCAAGGTCAAGGTAGTCGACGTGCGCGAGGCCAACGCCGAGGAAATCGCCCATGGTCACATCCATGGCGAAGGCGGTCACCACCACTGATCGGCGTTCATTCGCCGATTGATGGCCTGGGCCGTCCGCCGGCGGAACTGCTAAGCTGGTATAGCGAAAGGCGCCTGTGGGCGCCTTTCGCGTCATGCGCCATGCCTGGGCTCTTTACCCCGTCCCTGGGGATGCGCCGCAGCCAGGGTTCTTGCCCGGTGCGGGGCTTGGCACGTTGTGTCGCTGAATGCGCAAGGAGTACGTCATGAGTGCCTTTCACGATCTCACCCTGCTGGGGTTGGATGGACAGGACCTGCCGCTTTCCCCGTTCAAGGGCAAGGTGCTGCTGGTGGTCAATGTCGCCTCCAAATGCGGCCTGACACCCCAGTACGCTGGCCTGGAGAATCTCTACCAGACCTACCGCGAGCGCGGTTTCGCGGTGCTCGGCGTGCCCTGCAACCAGTTCGCCGGGCAGGAGCCGGGCAGCGAGGCGGATATCCAGTCCTTCTGCAGCCTGAACTATGGCGTCAGCTTCCCGATGAGCGCCAAGGTCGAGGTCAACGGCAGCGCGCGGCATCCGCTCTATCGCCTGCTGGCGGGCGAGGGCGCGGAGTTTCCCGGCGACATCACCTGGAACTTCGAGAAATTCCTCCTCGGTCCCGACGGTCGCGTGCTGGCGCGTTTCAGCCCGCGCACGGCGCCGGACGACCCGGCCCTGGTGCAAGCCATCGAGAAGGCCCTGGGTTGATCTCCCGCGGGACGCGTTCGCGTCCCGCCGCTTCCTTTCCTGTCTTGCGCCGGTTCATGACGCAACGCGATAAGTCCCTGCCTGTAACGCCTGATCACCGCCGTTGATAATGCTGGGCGGACGAGACGACCGGTCATATTCTCTCGTTCCATGACTAGCAACCGACTTGACAAGCGCGAACTGATCCTGGCCAAGGGCTCCGAGGTCATGACCCGACGTGGCTACCACGGCACCGGGGTGCTGGAGATCGTCCAGGCCGCGCGCATCCCCAAGGGCTCCTTCTATCACTACTTCGACAGCAAGGAAGCCTTCGCCCAGCAGGCCCTGGAGCACGTCTACGCGCCGCGCCTGGCGCGCTACGCCCAGGCCCTCGGCGACAGCCGCTTCAGCCCGCGCGAGCGGGTGCTGCGCTACTACGGCGAGCTGCTGGAGCACTTCGCCCGCCAGGAAAAGCCCGAATACCACTGCTTCATCGGCAGCCTGAGCTTCGAGATGGCCGAGCTGTCGCCGCCGATCGCGGCCACGGTCGAGTCGATCCTGCAGGCTTCCGCGCAAATCCTCCAGGACTGCCTGGAGCAGGCGCGCGAGGCCGGCGAACTGGCCGCCGACGAGGACTGCGCGAGCCTGGCCGGCTTCATCGGCTTCGCCTGGCAGGGCGCCCTGGCGCGCTTCAAGGTCGGCGCCGGCCTCGCTCCGTTGAATGCTTTCATGTCGCGCCTGGAACTGCTGCTCCGCGCCTGATACCTGCCCGAACCTCCCATTCCCCCTCAGGAGTCCGTCCATGAGTGCCCCCGTAGAAGCCCTGTTCCAACCGTTCCGTCTCGGCGCCCTGGAGCTGCCCACCCGTGTGGTGATGGCGCCGATGACCCGCAACTTTTCCCCGGGCGGCGTACCCAACGCCAAGGTCGTCGAGTACTACCGCCGGCGCGCCGCCGCCGGCGTCGGCCTGATCGTCAGCGAAGGCACCACGGTCGGCCACAAGGCCGCCAACGGTTATCCGAACGTGCCGCGCTTCTATGGCGAGGACGCCCTGGCCGGCTGGAAGCAGGTGGTCGATGCAGTGCATGCCGAGGGCGGGCGCATCGTTCCGCAGCTCTGGCACGTCGGCAGCGTTCGGCGCCTGGGCGTGGAGCCGGACGCCAGCGTGCCCGGCTACGGCCCGATGGAGAAGGCCAAGGACGGCAAGGTGCTGGTCCACGGCATGAGCAAGGCCGACATCCAGGAAGTCATCGCCGCCTTCGCCCAGGCCGCCCGCGACGCCCAGGCGATCGGCATGGACGGGGTGGAGATCCACGGCGCCCACGGCTACCTGATCGACCAGTTCTTCTGGGAAGGCAGCAACCAGCGGGACGACGAGTACGGCGGCAGCCTGGCCAATCGCTCGCGCTTCGCCGTCGAGCTGGTGCGGGCGGTGCGCGCGGCGGTCGGCGCGGATTTCCCGATCATCTTCCGCTTCTCCCAATGGAAGCAGCAGGACTATTCCGCGCGCCTGGTGGAAACCCCGGAGGGCCTGCGCGAGTTCCTCGCGCCGCTGGTGGAGGCCGGCGTCGATATCTTCCACTGCTCGACCCGCCGCTTCTGGATTCCCGAGTTCGAAGGCTCGGAACTCAACCTGGCCGGCTGGACCCGCGAGCTGACCGGCAAGCCGACCATTACCGTGGGTAACGTCGGCCTGGACGGCAGCGAGTTCCTGCAATTCTTCGGCAAAACCGACGAGGTGGCGCAGCCGGCGAGCATCGACGGCCTGGTGGAGCGCCTGGACAAGGGCGAGTTCGACCTGGTCGCGGTGGGCCGCGCGCTGCTGGTGGATCCGGAGTGGGCGGTGAAGGTCCGCGAGGGGCGCATCGGCGACATCAAGCCGTTCAGCCGCGAGGCCCTGGCCAGCCTGGTCTGAAGGCGCGTCCGCGACACACCGGTCCGGCGCTGCGCCGGCAAGCAGATCCCACCCCTCGGGGTGGGATTTTTCATGGCCGTGATTTTTTCCGAAAACCCGCCCTGCGACCGGCTGACTTCAAAGTCCGAAACCGGCATTGTATGACCGCCAACACAACAATAGGCCGAGAAACGGCCAGAGGAGCGAATCCATGCGTATCGGCCTGGTGGTCGACGCGACCTGCGACCTGCCGCCCGAATTCCTCGCCGCCCACGGCATCCGCGTGATGCCGATCGGGATCCGCCTGGGCGAGCAGCGGCTCATCGATCGACGCGACCCCGACACCACCCTGAGCTTCTACCGCGACCACCTGCCCAAGGTCGGTAGCAAGGACGGCAGCCAGCCGCTCTCCGCCGCCGAGTTGCAACAATGGTTCCTCGACGAACTGGTGACCGACTTCGACTACGTGGTCTGCCTCACCGTCGACAGCCTGCGCAGTCCGATCTTCGAGCACGCCACCCAGGCCTCCTTCGGCCTGCTCCAGCACTACCACGAGCGCCGCCACGCGGCCGGCATCGCCGGTCCCTTCACCCTGCGCGTACTCGACAGCCACTCGGTGTTCGCCGGCATCGCCTGCCTGGCGGCCGAGGGCACGCGCCTGCTGGCGCAGGGCAGCCACCCCAACGCGCTGCGTACGCGCCTCGAACAGCTCAGCCAGCAGACCTGCACCTACCTGGTCGCCGACGACCTGGGCCACTTGCGCCGGCGCGGCTTCCAGAAGGGTGATCGCAGCGGTTTCGTCGACCGGGTCAAGGGCGCGGCGCTGGGGTTGGGCTCGCTGCTCGACGTCAAGCCGGTGTTCAGCCTGGCCGATGGCGAGGACAAACCGGTGGCGCTCTCGCCGAGCTTCGAGAAGTCGGCGGAGAAGCTGTTCGGCTATGCCCTGGCGCGGGTACAGGCGGGTGAGCTGCTGGCACCGCAACTGGGTCTCAGCTATGCCGGCGATCCGACCGCGCTGCGCGACCTGCCGGGCTTCGCCGCGCTGGAGAACGCCTGCCGCGAGCGCGACATCCACTTGCACCTGGGCATGCTCAGTCCCACCGGCGGCATCAATCTGGGCGCCGGGGCCATGAGCCTGGGCTTCATCGCCGCGCCGAAAGCCTTTGCCTGAGACCTACTCGCGGCTGCGTGGCAAGGCCCCGCCATCCTCCGCCGGCGGCCGCTCGGGCTTCGACCGAGCGGGCTGGACCAGCGGACTGGCGCAGGCGTCCTCCAGGTAGTTCTGGAAGTGCTCGACGATGCTGTCCCAACCTTGCCGGCTGGCGTGCTGGCGGGCGTTGAGACGGACCCGGCGCAGGCGTTCCTGGTCGTCCAGCAGCCAACTGGCGACTTCGACGAAGCCGCTCTTGTCGCCCGGCGCGGCGAGCACGCCGTTGTGCCCATGGCGGATGTGCTGGCCGGCGGCGGCCTGGTCGAAGGCGACCACCGCGAGGCCGGCGGCCTGGGCTTCGAGGACCACGTTGCCGAAGGTCTCCGACAGGCTTGGGAAGAGGAACAGGTCGCCCGAGGCGTAGTGGGCGGCCAGGGTTTCGCCGCGCTGGACGCCGCAGAACAGCGCTTCGGGCAGGTCCCGTTCGAGGTGCTTGCGCTCCGGCCCGTCGCCCACCAGTACCAGGCGCAGCTTCAGCTGCGGATGGGCAGCGCAGAGCGCGCGGAAGGTGCCGCCGAGCAGGCCGAGGTTCTTCTCCGCCGCCAGCCGGCCGACGTGCAGCACGGCGATGTCCTGTTCGCCCAGGCCCCAGCGCCGGCGTAGTTCGGGATCGCGCCGGGAGGGATGGAAGAGTTGGCTGTCGACCCCGCGGGAGAGCAGGTTGAGGCGTTCGAAACCGCGCCGTTGCAATTCCATGCGCTGGCTGCCGCTGGGCACCAGGGTCATCTGCGTGCGGTTGTGGAACCAGCGCAGGTAGCCGGTGACCAGCCGGGTCAGCGGACCGAAGCCGTAGTGCTCGCTGTACTGCTGGAAGTTGGTGTGGAAGCCGCTGACCGCCGGGATGCCCAGGCGCCGCGCGGCGCGCAGGGCAGAGAAGCCGAGCGGGCCTTCGGTGGCGATGTAGAGCACGTCCGGGCGCTGGCGCTTCCAGCAGCGCAGCAGCTTGTGCAGGCTCGACATGCCCCATTGCAGGCCGGGGTAGCCGGGCAACGGCCAGCCGCGGGTCAGCACCAGCTCGGCGTCGCTGCGCCGGCCGTCGTCGCCGGGCTGGCGCGGGCGCACCACCTGAACCCGATGGCCAAGCTGCTGGAGACCGGCATGCAGGCGACCCAGGGTATTGGCGACGCCGTTGACTTCCGGTGGGTAGGTTTCGCTGATCAGGGCGATGCTTAGAGGTCTGCTCATGACGTCAGTGTCGACCGACGCCGTGTAGCGGATGTGAAGTTTTGGTGACGCTTGCGTGACGGCGCCCCGCTCGGGGCGCCGTGGATTTCAGCGTTGCAGCAGGCGTGGGTTCTCCTCGCCGAAGATCTGCTTGCGCAGGGCCTTGAGGCGTTCGTCGATGGCGGCGTGACGCTGCTCCTCGCCGTCGACGCTGGCGAGCACCTCGGCGATCACCTTGTCCGACTCTTGCGCGTATTCGCGCAGTTGCTCTTCCTCGCCAGGCGTCGGCGCTTGCTGCTGGACGGAGGCGTTGTCCTTGAGCGCCATCCAGATCTCGAAGTCGAGCGCCTCGCGGCGCCTGGCATCGGCCTCCACATAGGGCGTCAGACGCTGGATCTCCTCGAAGGTCTGGCGCGGATCGGCGCCGACCGCCACCTCGCGCTTGAGCTGTTCGATCAGGCCTTCGGCGGCCTGCTTGCGTTCGATCTCGGACATCTGCCCGGCGTTGCGGCCGAACTCGCCGAGTTGCTGTTCCAGGTTGTCGGGAGCGGTGGCTGTATTCATCTCGGGGGCTCGGGAAGGAATGGAAGGTTTTGCCGCCGGTGTGGCCTGCGGGGGAGACGCGAAGGGCGCGACGGGCGCCGGCTCCGATGGGTAAAACAACAGGACGGCGCCGATGGCCGTGCCGCAGAGCAGCAGGGCCAGCAAGGTCCAGGTCAGGGTAGGTCTCATCGATGGACTCCTCGCTTCAGGTCGCTGCGATGTCGAGCAATGGATCGCTCCTGCTCGGCTTGCCGGTCTCGACGTGTCCGGCCAGGCGGCGGAGATAGTTGGCTTCCGTATTGCTGGCGGTCACGCTGAGGTCGTACCAGCCCTGGCTGCTGCGTAACAGCCACACTTCACTGATCGCCTGGTTCGGTTCGAGTTCATAGCGACGGCTGCCCTCCTGGGTATAGGCCGGGTTCGGCGTCACCGTCACGCTGCACGGCAGGCGGCCGAGATTGCGGATGTTCAACTGCAGGTTGCCGTTGCGTTGATAGGTGACCGATACCTCGGGCCGCGCCATCTGCGCGGCGAGATGCAGGTTGCCGTGGAACTCGCGGAAGAAGCCGTTGGGGCCGTGCACCTCGAAGGCGTAGCGGCCGTTGGCGTCGAGCAGGTCGTCGAGTTCGTCGTTGAGGGTCCGGCCCAGTTCCTCTCCGCTTTCCTGGACCACCGGATAGCTGGTCACGGTATAGAAACGCGGATTGCCGACTTCCCGCGGCTGCACCTGGAATACCGCAGCGGAGTGTCCCTGCGGATTGCCCGGCAGGCTCATGCCGTCGTTGCCCAGGGTCAGGCGCAGCTTGCCGGCGGCGATGTCGAGGGCCAGCGTGGCGTGCAACTGGTAGGGCACCGCGAGGGTAGGGCGCTGGCCCTTTTCCTGGCCGGGCAGGCTCTTGGGCTCGTAGGACCAGTACTTGGGGCTGGGCCGGTAGAACTGCTGCCAGTAGGCGTCCTCCTTGCGCGCGTCGCTCTGCGGGACGTTGGTCAGGTCGGGGGCGACCTGGGTATCGCCTGCGTCCTGGAAGTCGAACAGCGAAGTCAGGTCGCCGCAGACGGCACGCCGCCAGGGCGAGATGTTTTCCTCGACGACGCCGAAGCGGCGTTCGAGGAAGCGCAGCACCGAGGTATGGTCGAACACTTCGGCGCTGACCTTGCCGCCCTTCGACCAGGGCGAGATGGCGATCAGCGGGACGCGGTGGCCGAGCCCGATGGGCAGCCCGCTGGATGCCTCGATCTCGCCGGCGGTGCTGACCGTGGAAAGGCCGACGCCATCCTTCCACGGCGGCACCGGGGCGCTGGCGTGGTCATAGAAGCCGTCGCCCTCGTCGTAGTTGAGGATGAACACGGTCCTGGCCCAGACCTCGGGGTTGCTGGTCAGCGCGTCGAGCACCCGGGTCACGTAGTACTCGCCGAACGAGGGGCCCCACCAGGGATGCTCGCAGTAGCAGTAGGGCGCGACGATCCAGGACACCTGCGGCAGCGTGTTTTCTTGCACATCCTTGCGCAACTGGTCGACGCCGCGGGCGAGCATGGCGCGCTGCCAGAGGTCCGAATCGCGCGGAGCGTTCTTGAAGTTCCTGAACCAGGCGAGGGCGTTGCAGTCGTAGTTGTTCTGCTCCTGGAGCCGGTATTTCCAGTAGGCGTCGACGTACAGGTACCAGAGTGACGAGGAGCGGTAGCCGCCTTCCTGGTAGACCCGCCAGTCCACGCCAGCGGCGCTTAGCCGCTCGGGATAGGTGGTCCAGTCCACCGTGCCGCTGGCGCCGATGGTGCCGTCGCCCATGTCGTTGCCGATGTGTACGTCCTTGCCGTCGCCGCTGGGGGCGGCGCGTCCGCTCATGTGGTAGAGGCGGTTCGGATTGGTCGGGCCCATCATCGACTGGTGGTAGGCCTCGCACAGGGTGAAGGCGTCGGCCAGGGCGTAGTAGTAGGGAATGTCGCCGCGCTTGAAGTAGCCCATGGCTTCGGGGTACTGCACCGCCATCCACTTGTCGTTGCGGCCCTGGTTCCAGATCGCGTGGAAGGCCGACCATTCATGGTTCTGCGAACTCACCCACTGGGCGCTGGTGACTTTGGTATCCCAGTGATAGGGGGAGAACTCGTACTTGTAGTTCTGGTACCAGACCGGCTTGCCGTCCTGGCGCTTGAGCGCGCGAGGATCGTTGAAGCCGCGGACGCCGTTGAGGTGGCCGAAGTAGTGATCGAAGCTGCGGTTCTCCTGCATCAGGATGACCACGTGCTGGACGTCCTGGATGGTTCCGGTGCGGATGTCCGGCTCGATGGCCAGGGCGCGCCGGAGCGTCTCCGGGAACAGCCCGGAAAGGCCGGCCAGGGTAGCGGCCTGGGCGCCGTGCTTGAGAAAGGTTCGACGGCGGAATTTCCAGTTTTCGGTCATCGTTTTATTTCCCGGGTGGTTTTTTGATTTCCATCAATCTGCGTACTTCTTGTTTCGAGATGATTAATCGTCTTCCCTGTTTTTCCGGCAGGGAATACAGCGAGCCGATGGTTTCATGGCGATAATTTATCGGTTGATCCCGAAAGCGACTTCGATATGACCTTGAGCGACAACTTGAGAAGTTTTTCGGGATAAAAACAAAGGGCATGGAAATAGAGTTCCATGCCCTTGTCGGCTGAATGAAAGGTCACTTGTTCATGTGTTTTAAATCACATTTTATTTGACGACTTTCATGCGTCATAAAGTTGGCTGGCGAATCTCGAAACCTTGGCTGGAGCCCGCTAGGGAGTGGTGCCGAGCACCTCGAAGGAGCGGGTCGAGCCGCCGATTTCGCTGATCTTCTGGGTCCAGAAGTTCTTCGCGTTGCCATAGTGCCTGATGTAGTAATGGCCGGGCTCGGTCCCTGGTGGAATGGACCAGCTGATAGTCGCTTTCGAGGCAGATATACCCACTCTCTCCCAGCGGTATTGGGTATACCAGTCATTATCGGTGGCAACGGTCACGGGCGTCTGTTTGCCATCCTTGCCGATATTCACCACTTCCAGGAAAGTCTTCTCGGTGCGCAAGTCATTCTTCGGATGTCCGGTCACGAAAGCGACGGTCACCTTGTCGCCGATGCGATAACTTTCCCTGGGTTGTTGCAACACGTCGCCGAAGGACTTGCCGATATAGGGATCATCGGCCACTACTCCGGTCTGGAAGTTCATCTGGCAGCAGGACAGGTCCGGCGCTATCGCCGAGGTTTCCACCGGCAGGCGTTCGCGCAGCGCCACCGCCATGTCGACGAACAACTGCTGGTAGGCGGCCTGGGTCCAGGGGCCGTAGAGGGTCGAGCCGCCTTCGTATTCCTGGGCGGCGTATTCCTCGCGGGTGGTGACGTAGCTGGCATAGGCATTCGCGTAGCCATTGAAGATCACATGGCGGATACCGGCCGCTTCGCTGGCCGCCTGCACCGCGCGGCGGATCCGCACCCCGGCCATCACGGTGAACTCGGCGGGGGCGCCGAGCAGTTCCAACTGGCCGATGCGGAACATCTGGATCGGCAGCACCGTCGGCGTCCAGGGGTAGGGTTTCTTGTTGCCGGTGTCGGCGAGGATGGTCTTTTCCGCCTGGCATTGCACCAGTTCCTGCGGCGGCACGCCGGTGAGCAACCCGCCAAGGGCCGAGAGGAACGGATTGTTGCCTTCATCCAGCCCCAGCGGGCCTGGACCGTCTTCGGTGCTACCGGCGGCCAGACTGGTGCCGATGGCCGCGGTGCACAACTGGCGCGGCTGGCCGTCGGTGAACTCCGGGCGGATCGGCAGGCGGGTGAAGTCGACGAAACGGAAGCGCGAATCCAGTTCGCCGAGCACTTCCTCCTGGGCCTGGCCGGCGATCTCGTAGGCCTTGGCGAATTGGCGCAGACCGATCTCGCGGGTGTTGTCGAACTCGTTGTCGAAGGGACCGGAGCCGGGCTTCAGGTTCAGGTTGGGCGACAGGTTGCCGGCATTGGTCTGGGCGAAGGCGGCGACGAAACCGGCCCTGCGGCTGACGTCGTGCTCCCAGTGATAGGAGGCGTAGCCCTTGTTGTCCGGCGAGATCAGATGGTTGGCGTTGGTCATCGAGGTGCTGTGCACCGGGAACCAACTGATCGCGCCGGCCAGCTCGCCGTTGGCGTCGACGAAGCTGAGCACGCTCATCTGCGGGTCGATGCCATCCTCGTAGCCGGCGATGTCCGGATTCTTCAGGTGCGACAGCAGCGAACGGTTGCGGCTGGCGTTGCGCAGCTCGCCGCTGCCGTAGAACAGGCGGCCGGGCTGCAACCTGGCCTGGGCCCGCTCGATGGAGCGGACGATGCCGTCGACGATGGCATTGAAGGTCTTTTCCTGGAAGCCGAGCACCGACAGGTTGTACATCGCGTAGTGGGAGAAGCCGCCCGGACCGGAGTGGGTGTGGGTGGCGGCGAGCATCACGTTGTTCTCGTCGTAGACACCGGGGTACTTCGCCTTGAGCCGGGCCAGGACCTTCAGGTGCACGGCCTGGAAGATCATCCCCAGGTCGGTGTTGACGTAGACCAGGCGACGTCCGCTGGCCGCTTCCTCGATCACGAAGGCACGCGCCCACTGGCGCATGTGGATGCCGGCGGTCTTCTGTTCGAGGGAGGAGTAACCCATCATGCCGACTTCGGCGGCTTCGCCGGTGATGTCCGCCTTGCCCAGGCCGAAGCGGTAGGGCAGGTCGTCGGCCCTGGCAGGCATGGAGAGCGCCAGCAGGACGCAGGACAGCAAGAGCGCGGTGAATGCGGAACGTGACATGGCGACCCTCTTCTTGTTTTCCGCCGCTGGGCGGGCTGGGGACGGTGGTCATCGAAAGCGGGCCGGAGCCTGCCTCGCCTGGTTGCCACTGTAGTGCCAGGGTGGCGGCGTCGAGGGGGGGCGTAGCGGACAGGAAGGGGGTGAGCGCCGGACATCCTGCATGGACGGCAAGGCCGGCGGGTAAAAAAAGGCCGCCTGCGTGGGGAGGCACCGGCGGCCAGTCGGTTCGGCAGCGTCGAGCCGGTCTGCAAGGGCTGGCGCAGGTCTCGGCTGCGGCCTGCGCCGACGCTCCCGAGGGCATTCGTAGTGTGCCCGACGCCGGCTGTCAGGGCGCTGACGCCCGCCTGACAATGCCGACAGCGGACACCGGGCGCATGCTTATTTCACCAGCGCCTTCTCGCCTTCCTCGCGGACCCAGAACAGGGTGGCGCCGGCGACGGCGGCGGGCATCATGACCAGGTTGACCAGCGGGATCAGCAGCGCCAGGTAGGTCATCCCGCCGAAACCCATGCACGCCCAGCGCTTGCTGCGCAGCCAGGCGAGCATCTCGTTCCAGCCGAGCTTGTGGTTGTCCGCCGGATAGTCGATGTACTGCACCGCCATCATCCAGATGCCGAAGAGGATCCACAGCGGCGTGGCGATCAGGTTGACCCCGGGCACGAAGCTCAGCACCAGCAGCACCAGCGCGCGCGGCAGGAAGTAGGCGAGCTTGCGCATCTCGCGACCCATGGTGCGCGGGATCATCGCCAGCAGTTCGGCCCAGCTGAACGGCGGGAAGTCGTCGCGGCCGCGAACCACCACCTCGACCTTTTCCGAGAGGAAGCCGTTGAACGGCGCGGAGATGATATTGGCGACCATGGTGAAGGTGAAGAACACGATCACCAGCACCAGCAGGACGAACAACGGCCAGACGATGTACTGCAGGAAGCTCAGCCAGTCGGGCAGGCTGGGCATCAGCAGGTCGACCCAGTGGCTGAACTGCTGCATCGCGAAGCCGATCAGCAGGGCGAACACCAGCAGGTTGAGGGTCAGGGGGATCAGCACGAACAGGCGCAGGCCGGGACGCATGATCAGCTTCAGGCCTTCGCCGAGGTATTGCGGGCCGCTCAGGGCTGGCATAGGGAATGGTTCTCCGATGGGATGCGGGCTGAAACCTTAGCAGACTGGCGAAAGCCCGCGACAGAGCCTGTTTGACCGCGCATTTCAGGCTGGCGCCTGGTACAGGCAATAGTGGTTGCGCTGGCGCTTGGCCTGGTACATGGCGCTGTCGGCGGCACGGACCAGTCCTTCGGCATCGCCGGCATGCCGCGGGTAGAGAGCGATGCCGATGCTCGGGGTGACGAAGTCGATGCGTTCGCCATTCAGCGCGATCGGTTGGACCAGCGCCGCCAGCAGGCGTTCTGCGAGGCGCTGCGGATTGTTTTCCTGGCTGTCCTCGAGGAGCACGGCGAATTCGTCGCCGCCCAGGCGGTAGGCCTTGTCCGGCTGCCGCAGGGTGCTGCGTACCCGTTCGGCGACGGTCCTGAGGAGGGCATCGCCGATGTCGTGGCCGAAGCGGTCGTTGACCTCCTTGAAGCGGTCCAGGTCCAGGTACAGCAGCGCCAGTTCGCTTCCGCCGGAGCCGGCGCGAAGCAACGCCTGGCCGAGCTGTTCGTCGAAGGCCTTGCGGTTGCCCAGGCCGGTCAGCGGGTCGCGGTAGGCCATTTCCAGCAATTGCTGCTGGTAGGCGATCTGGTCGCTGACGTCGCGGACGATGCCGCGGTAGCCCCGCAGTTCGCCTTGCAGGTCGTGGATCAGCGAAACCGTGGCCTCGAAGTAGCCGAGGCTGCCGTCGGCGCGCTGCAGGGGGATGGCGAAGGTCTTGCCTGCGCCGCTCTGCATGGCGCGCTGGAAGGGTTGGCGGGCACGCGCCAGGTCGTCTTCGCCGAGCAGTTCGTAGTAGGGGTGGCCGATCAGCGTTTCGCGCGTCTGACCGAGCAGTTGGCAGAGCGCGGGGTTGACGGTGAGGATCACGCCGTCGACGTCCATTTCGAAGTAGCCGTCGCGCATCGACTGGAGGATCGCCCGGTCGCGCGCCTCGCTGTGTTCCAGGCGCTCGAGCATCTGGTTCATCTCGCCCGCCAGTTGTCCCAGCTCGTCGTTGCCGAAGTCGCTCAGGCGTATCGAGTGGGCGTTGCGTCCGACTTCGGCGACCTCCCGGTTGAGCCGTTGGACCCGGCGCAGGACCCACAGCTCCAGGGCCAGGTAGCCGACCAGGAAAGCGCCCAGCGCGACCAGCAGGGAGGCGCCGAGGAAGAAGTTGATGGCCTTCTCGCCCTGGATGTAGAGCAGGCGTTTCTTGGTGATGTCGAAACGCAGCTGCGGCTCGCCGCTGGAGCTCAGGTACTGCACCGAGACCTGCTGGACATGTTCGCCGATGAATCGCCGCGGGCTGAGCAGGGCCTGGTTGTGGGTACTGCCGCTGCGGCTGCGCAGCGGCTTCCAGGTGGCGTCGGTGGCGATGTTGGGCATCGGTTGCAGGTCGGCCTGCATCTGTTCGCGGAGGTTGGCCAGGCGTTCCCGGTCGAGGAAGTAGCCGGCGAGGATCGCGCCCTTCGCCGGCGCGCTACCCTGGTTGTTGCTGATAGGCACGCTGACCAGCAGGGTCGGCAGGTTGTCGACCAGCAGCAGCTCGCTCAGGCTGTGGTCGGTGCGTCCGCGAAAGTCCAGCGCGCCGAGGCGGATGGCGCGTTGCTGCAGTGCCTCGAGCAGGGCCTGGTCGCTCGCCGAGGGGGCGCCGAAGAGCACGCGCTGGTCGGGCGCGGGCGGGGACCACTGCTTCAGTTGCAGGTGACCCCGGTCGTCGAGGAACAGGACGAAGTCGAATCCCAGGTCGTCGAGCATCTCGTGGTCGAGGTTTTCCTGTTCGAAGGTCTCGTTGGGGCGCTGGATGAAGTCGTAGCTGGCATCCCACCAGGCGTAGGTGCGAACGATGTCCAGGTGGCGCTTCAACTCGAAGTCCAGCCGGTTGTGCAGGACGGTGGCGCCCTCTTGCAGGCGTTGCTGGTCCTCTCGGTCGAAACGGCTCAGCAGGATGCTTTCCGACAAGAGCCAGATACCGCCGAGACTGGCGGCCAGCAACGGCAGGAACAGCCAGAGCAGGCGTGTGCGTAGGGGCATGCGGTGAGGACGGGTAATGGGCGACAGCATGAGTCTAGCCGCAGGTTGAGAGCATAGGCTGACTCTATCGTGCGAATTGAAATTCGACATTTCAATGTATCGTCGTGGCTGGGTAACCTGCGCTGCATATTCTTCCGGGAGCCTGGCGTCGCCAGGCGCAACCCAACCTTCTAGGAGCCTCGACGATGAGCGTACTGGTCAACAAGCAAGCCCCCGACTTCACTGCTGCCGCGGTCCTCGGCGACGGTTCCATCGTCGATGCCTTCCAGCTTTCCAGCCTGCGCGGCAAGTACGTCGTGCTGTTCTTCTGGCCGCTCGACTTCACTTTCGTCTGCCCCTCGGAAATCATCGCCCACAACAACCGCATGGATAAGTTCCGCGAGCTGGGCGTCGAGGTGGTCGGTGTCTCCATCGACTCGCAGTTCACCCATCACGCCTGGCGCAGCACGCCGGTGGAGAAGGGCGGCATCGGCGCGGTCGAGTTCACCATGGTCGCCGACGTCAAGCACGAGATCACCCGCGCCTACGGTATCGAGCACGAAGACGGCGTGGCCCTGCGTGCCTCCTTCCTGATCGACCGCGCCGGGGTGGTCCAGCACCAGGTGGTGAACAACCTGCCGCTGGGGCGCGAGGTGGACGAGATGGTGCGCCTGGTCGAGGCCCTGCAGTTCACCGAGGAACACGGCGAGGTCTGCCCGGCCGGTTGGCGCAAGGGCCAGAAAGGCATGAAGGCGAGCGCCGAGGGCGTGGCCTCGTACCTGGCCGAGAACGCCGAGGCACTGTGATCCCGCTGCCGGGCGCGAAGTGTGCCCGACCGACCTTTTTCCGGGGCGACCGCTCCTTCCAAGCCTTCCCCATGTGCTTTGGTGGCCCCGTTTTTATTCGCGCCGACGCTGATGTCGGCAGGAGTCCGACGAGATGCCCGATACCCTCCGCCACGCCCGAGTGATCATCCTCGGTTCCGGTCCCGCCGGTTACAGCGCGGCTGTCTACGCCGCGCGTGCCAACCTCAAGCCGCTGCTGATCACCGGCATGCAGGCCGGCGGCCAGTTGACCACCACCACCGAGGTCGACAACTGGCCGGGCGATCCCCACGGCCTGACCGGCCCGGCACTGATGCAGCGGATGCAGGAGCACGCCGAGCGCTTCGAGACCGAGATTGTCTTCGACCACATCCATGCCGTGGACCTGGCCGGCAAGCCGTTCACCCTGCGCGGCGACAACGGCACCTACACCTGCGACGCACTGATCGTCGCCACCGGTGCCAGCGCGCGCTACCTGGGGTTGCCGTCGGAGCAGGCGTTCATGGGCAAGGGCGTGTCGGCCTGCGCCACCTGCGACGGTTTCTTCTACCGCAACCGCGAAGTGGCGGTGATCGGCGGCGGCAATACCGCTGTCGAAGAGGCCCTGTACCTGGCCAACATCGCCAGCCGGGTGACCCTGGTGCATCGTCGCGAGACCTTCCGCGCCGAGAAGATCCTCCAGGACAAGCTGCAGGCGCGGGTCGCCGAAGGCAAGATAGTGCTCAAGCTCAACGCCGAGGTCGATGAGGTGCTTGGCGACACGATGGGCGTCACCGGCGTGCGCCTGAAGAACCGCGATGGTGGCAGCGAGGAGATCGCCGTGGATGGCATGTTCGTCGCCATCGGCCATACTCCCAATACCTCGCTGTTCGAAGGGCAACTGGCCCTGAAGGACGGCTACCTGGTGGTCAACGGCGGGCGCGAAGGCAACGCCACCGCGACCAACGTACCGGGTGTGTTCGCCGCCGGCGACGTGGCCGACCACGTCTACCGCCAGGCGATCACCTCGGCCGGCGCCGGCTGCATGGCCGCGCTGGATGTGGAGCGCTATCTCGATTCGCTCTGATGAGAAGACAGCCCTGAGTGCTGCGTGCAAGGAAGGCCCCGCTTCGGCGGGGCTTTTCTTTGTCCGTTCGGAAAGCCGCGGGCAGTGGGTCGTCCGGTTACGCATCCGCCGACGGCGGACATCGGGGCCGAGCGGCGTACTGGCAGAACACGACTTAAGGACGGCGGACTGCGAATAGAGCAATTGCTCTAGCCGGCCTAGAATCCAGACGCTTCATCCTTCCCACGACAAGACAATAGAAGGAGCGTCATCCATGTTTCTCAGCCCTAGCGCGATCTGCCTGCTCGGCCTGATCGCCTGGACCCTGTTGCTGGTCTTCCTGCTGGTCAGCCAGCGCGGCCTGCTGGTACTCGGCGGGCGGATGGCGGTGAACGCCTTCGCCGCCGATGGCAGCAACACGCCTGGCGGTTTCGGCCAGCGGCTGGTGCGAGTCCATGCCAACTGCGTGGAGAACCTGCCGCTGCTGGCCGGCGCGCTGCTCTACGCGATCGCCAGCGGGCAGAGCAGCCTGACCGACCCGTTGGCGCCACTGGTGCTCGGCGCCCGGCTGTTCCAATCGCTGATGCACCTGGTCAGCACCTCCGCGCTGTTCGTCTGGCTGCGTTTCGCCGGCTTCTTCGTGCAGTTGCTGGTGCTCGCCTGGTGGCTGCTGCTCCTCGCGGGGCTGGCCTAGCGGCGCCGGCTCAGTCGCCGGCGGCCAGTTGCTCGGCGAATACCTCGCGGTCGACGTTCGCTCCGCTGAGGATCAGGCCTACCTTCAGCCCCTTCAGGCGCTCGCGCTCCTGCCAGGCGGCGGCCAGCGCCGCCACCCCGGCGCCCTCGGCGACGTTGTGGGTGCTGGTGAAGCACAGGCGCATGGCCGCGCCGATCTCCCTGTCGCTGACCCGCACCAGGCGATCGGCGCCGGCCAGGATCATTTCCAGCGCGCTCGGGTCCGGCGTACTGCACGCCATGCCGTCGGCCAGGCGGGTGTCGACCGGGTGGCTGATCGCCGTGCCGGCCTCGAACGACAGGGCGTAGGCCGGCGCATGGGCGGACACCACGCCGACGATGCGGGTCTTCAGGCCCAGCGCGTCGCGCGCGGCGATCAGGCCGCAGATGCCCGAACCCATACCGATCGGCACGTAGACTTCGTCAAGGTCGGCCAGCGCGGCGAACAACTCCAGGCTGTAGCTGGCGACCCCGGCCACCAGCCAGGGATGGAACGCCGGAATCAGGTGCAGGCCTTCGTGCCGGGCGCGCTCGGCGGCGTATTCGCGGGAGGCCTGGAAGTCCTCGCCATGCTCGATCAGCTCCGCGCCGAGGCTGCGCATCGCCGCGTTCTTCTCGCGGCTGTTGCCGTGCGGCACGACGATGATCGGCTGGATGCCGTAGCGGCTCGCCGAGAAGGCCACCGACTGGCCGTGGTTGCCGCGGGTGGCGCTGATCACGCCGGCCGGCCGCTCACCCTGGTGCGCCAGGTGGTGGAAATACACCAGGCCGCCGCGCAGCTTGAAGGCCCCCACCGGCAGGTGGTTCTCGTGCTTCATCCACACTTCGCAACCCAGTGCCTCGCATAGCAGTGGCCAGCGTATCTGCGGCGTCGGCGGCAGGCTCTGGTGGACGATGGCGGCGGCTTGTTGGAGGGAGGCGAGAGAAAAAGGCATGCGTGGTTTCCCCGTGCTGGTGGTCGGACCAGCCTAGGGAGCGCACGGCAGATTGAACAGGCACACGTAGCCAGGGTTTCGCCGGGGGACTGTACCGTTGCGCGGATTCGCCGTCTCGCGGCGGGTGCCTGGCGGCGAAAACGACTGCCGCCCGGAGCGGGCGGCAGTCGAGGGCGTTACAGCAGGGTCCAGGCGTCCTGCCAGGCCATGCCCTTGCCCGGGGCGTAGTAGAGGTCCCAGCCCTTGCACCAGCCGGAGTTCGGGTAGGGCTTGCACTGGTAGCGCTTGCCATCGGCACCGCGCACTACGGTCCCGGCGTCGTATTGCTGCAGGCCTTGCGGATAGTCGAAGTCGACCTTGCCGTCGCCGCCCGGTTGCTCGCCGCCGCCCTCGACCGGCAGTTCAATGTCGACCTGGAAGCGGTAGCCGGCCTGGCGCACGTAGACCTGGTTGTCCTGCGAGCTGGCCACCGGGCTGACCGCCCCGTAGGCATCCAGCACGCCGATGTTGACCAGGGTGGAGTCCTGGTTGACCTTCTGCGCCAGCGCCAGCGGCCATTGCTTGGCACCGTTGTTGCCCTGGGCCAGGGTCAGGCTGTGACGCTGGGCGTCGCGGCCCTGGGCATCGAACAGGCGCAGGGTGACGGTGGCACCGGCCGGCAGGTCCTGCTGCGCGCGCAGGTTGCCCAGCGCTTGCCAGGGGTTGGCGACGGCGCCGCTGAAGCTCACGTCGATGCAGGCGTAGAAGGCTTCCGGGCTGTCCGAACGCTGCCAGACGTTGTAGATCACATGCTTGCCGGTCTTGCCCTGGGGCAGCGGGCAGTTCATCCGGTAGGTGCCGTTCTCCAGCTTGACGCTGGTGATCGAGCAGAACGGCGCGGGTTCCAGGTCGCTCCAGGCCAGCGGCTTCTCGGGGTTGTAGCCGTCCTTGGTGATGTAGAAGTCGAAGTAGCGGGTCGCGTGCGGCGCGCTGGCCTTGTAGACGAACTGGAAGTTGCCGCTGGCGTCCGGGGCGATGGCGGTGCTCGGCCAGTCGCTGCGAGCCAGGTTCAGGCCCTTGAACAGTGCCTTGCCGGCGCCGCAGAGCTGGCCGTCGGGGACCACCGCCTGGTGGTTGCCGTTGGCGTTGCCCTGGTTGACGCCATTCCAGTCGTACAGCGCCTGGGTGCCGCCGGCGGCGACGGCGGCCTTGCAGGCGGCCGACTTGGGATTCTCCGGACCTTCGAGGAAGCAGCCGTAGACCCGGCTGGGCGGCGTTTCCATCGAGCCGTGGGCATGGGCTGCCTGGGGCAGGAACAGGGCGAGGGTGAGTGGCAGGAGTGCCAGGGTGGCTGAGTAGTGTTTCATGACAAGTCCTTTTTTCCAGAACCGGATTCATTTCGAAGCGGGCTGATCCTAGCCCTCGGTGCCGGTTTGAGGTCCCTACCAAATGTGACGGGCCGGTCAGATTCGCTACCCACTCCTGATGGATGTCGCGGAATGCAAAGCGGTCGGCACCCGCACTGTGAGCCGGTAGAGGCAGGCAAAGGGCCGCCATGGGGGCGGGGAAGGCAAGCCGGCGGGAAGGTGGCGGACCTGTCAGAACGATCAGTGTCCGCGCCCGGCCGCAGCCGGGCGGGAAGGGAACTAGACCTGGCTGCCGAGCTGTTCGGCGCGACGCAGCCAACCCTGGCGCTGTTCCTCGCTGGAACTGCGCATCGGCGCGAACTCTTCCAGGCGGCGGGTGGCGATGCCACAGGCGCCGAGCACGCTGCGCACCATCTGCCGGTGCGCCGGCGGGCCCTTGAGGAAGCGCAGCCGCGACAGCGGCTGGTCGTGGCAGACCAGCAGGTCGGCGCTGCGCCCGCCCAGCAGTTGCTCCCAGTCCTTGTCCTGGGTGCCGCGGTAGCGGAAGGCGAAGCCCGGCTGCAGGGCGCGGTCGAAGAAACCCTGCAGCAGCGCCGGCAGGCCGCCCCACCAGACCGGGTAGACGAACACCAGGTGCTCGGCCCAGTGGATCTGCCGCTGCGCTTCCAGCAGGTCAGGTTCGAGCACCTGGCTCTGCTCGTAGCCTTCGTGGAGGATCGGGTCGAAGGCCAGTTCGCCCAGTTTCAGTTCGCGCACCACGTGATCCTTGCTGCGCGCGCCCTGGGCGTAGCATTCGGCGAGCAGGTGGCAGAAGCTCTTGCGCTTGGGCGAGCCGACGATCAGCAGGATGCGCTTGCCGTCGCCTTCCAGCGGGGTGGCGCCGGACTTGGCGGTTTCAACCATGATGGCCGGCCTCCAGCATCTGCTCCGGCCGTACCCATTCGTCGAACTGCGCTTCGTCCAGGTAGCCCAGCTGCAGCGCCGCGGCGCGCAGGGTGGTGCCTTCGGCGTAGGCCTTCTTGGCAATTTCGGCGGCCTTGTCGTAGCCGATGTGCGGGTTCAGTGCGGTGACCAGCATCAGGCCGCGCTCCAGCAGGTCGGCCATGCGCCGGGCGTCCGGCTCCAGGCCGGCGACGCAATGCTTGTTGAAGTTGCGGCAGCCGTCGGCGAGCAGGCGGATGGACTCCAGCAGGTTGTAGACGATCACCGGCTTGAACACGTTGAGTTGCAGATGGCCCTGGCTGGCGGCGAAGGAAATCGTGCTGTCGTTGCCCATGACCTGGCAGGCCAGCATCGACAGCGCCTCGCACTGGGTCGGGTTGACCTTGCCGGGCATGATCGAGCTGCCCGGTTCGTTGGCCGGCAGCTTCACCTCGGCGAAGCCGGCGCGTGGGCCTGAGCCGAGCAGGCGCAGGTCGTTGGCGATCTTCATCAGGGCCACCGCCAGGCTCTTCAGGGCGCCGGAGAGGATGACCAGAGGCTCGTGGCCGGCCAGGGCGGCGAACTTGTTCGGCGCGGCGACGAAGGGCAGGCCCGATTCGGCGGCGATTTCCGCGGCGATGGCGTCGGCGAAGCCCTTCGGCGCGTTGAGCCCGGTGCCCACCGCGGTGCCGCCCTGGGCCAACTGGTAGACCGCCGGCAGCGCCGCGCGGATGGCGCGCTCGGCGTAGTCGAGCTGGGCGACGAAGGCCGAGAGTTCCTGGCCGAAGGTGATCGGCGTGGCGTCCATCAGGTGGGTGCGCCCGGTCTTGACCAGGCTGGCGTGCCGCGCCGACTGTTCGGCGAGACCGCCGGAAAGCTCGGCGATGGCCGGCAGCAATTGTTCGTGCACGGCCTTGGCGGCGGCGATGTGCATGGCGGTGGGGAAGCTGTCGTTGGAACTCTGCGCGCGGTTGACGTGGTCGTTGGGATGCACCGGCGACTTGCCGCCGCGCGGATTGCCGGCCAGTTCGTTGGCGCGGCCGGCGATCACCTCGTTGACGTTCATGTTGGTCTGGGTGCCGCTGCCGGTCTGCCAGACCACCAGCGGGAAGTGTTCGTCGTGGCGGCCTGCGAGGACCTCGTCGGCGGCCTGTTCAATCAACCGGGCGACTTCCGGCGGCAGTTCGCCGAGGTGGTCGTTGACCCGCGCGGCGGCTTTCTTGATCAGCGCCAGGGCGTGGATCACGGCGAGCGGCATGCGCTGGCCGCCGATGGCGAAGTTCTCCAGCGAGCGCTGGGTCTGGGCGCCCCAGTAGGCGTCGTCGGGCACCTCGATGGTGCCCAGGCTATCGGTTTCGGTCCGGCTCATGAGTGTTCTCCAGGGTGCGTATCCGGCAGTTTAGGCCTTCGCTCCCGCCTTGGGTTCCGCTGCCGTCGCTTCCTCGTGGGCATTTTTCGCCGCGCTGCGGGTCGGAAATAGATTGCCCGCCGCCGGCGTCACCAGCGCGCGCGGGTCGAACCGATCCAGCCGAGGGCGCCGTCCACCGGCACGCAGTCGCCGTCGTCGTGGCGCAGGGTGCCGTTGAAACGGCCGAACCACTGGCGGGTATTGGCATAGAACAGGCCGACGCTGGGCCGCGCCTGGTGCAGCTGTTCGGGACGGAAGAGCAGCTCGACGCGACCGCAGGCGCTGTCCAGGCGCCATTCGGCCAGCGGGTCGCGAGGCTCGCGGATGTGCACGTCGTCGAGCACGCGGCTGAGCTTGCCGCCGAACCACAGGGCGTTCTCGCGCAGGTCGCTGGCTTCGGTCCAGCCGGTGCCGAAGTTGCCGGCGATGCCGCCGGGGGCGGCGAAGGCGGCGCGGGTCCAGTAGGTATGCAGCGGCCAGACGCCGCGGCCGAAGTCCAGCGCGGCGAAGCTCTGGCCCGCCTGGCAGTCGTAGCGCCGGCGGCCGAGTTGCAGGCAGCCGCTGATCGGCAGGCCGAGCTGGCGGCTACAGGCATGGAAGGTGTGTTCGCCCATCGGCACCACCAGGTTCACCGACTCCAGGTGCGACGGTCGTCGCACTTCCAGCGCCAGCTCCAGCGGCAGGCCGCCGAGGTCCGGGGCCTGGCCGGTGACGCGCAGGCGCCCGGGCTGTTCGTCGAAGCGCAATTGCAGGCGGGGATGCTCGAAGGCATGGCTGGCCTGCGGCTCGTCGGGCAACTGGCAGCCGAGGCCGAAGAAGCGGATCTGCGTGTGCGCTACCGCCTGGCCGCTGTCCAGGTCGAGGAAATAGGCGGCGCCGTAGGTCAGGTAGTCGAGGTCGGCGATGGTCAGCGAGAGCATCCAGCCGGGGCTGACGATGCACCAGTGGTTCCAGCGCTTGCGCCGGCCGAAGTGGCCGGGGATGTGGCAGAGCACCCGCGGCCGGGCGGACCAGCCGACCGCCCGGGGATCGAGCCGGCCGTGGCTGTCGCAGAGGTTGCGCAGGGGCGGGGGCGATACGGCGAGGGTATCGGCGGCGGTTCCGTTCATCTAACACATCCATGTGACAGGCTGACGCAAGCATGCCGGCTGCGGAAGGAAGGCGGCAAGTACCCACTACAGAACTGATAGTAGACGGCATGGAGCGGGCGGGCGCCGGATAGGATTCTCCCGATATTCGGCGCCGCGCTTGAGCGGATTTCGAACTTAGGCGCAGAATGTCGGGTCCCACGGACACATCTACCCAACCTCAAGGATTTTCCATGACCCGTCTTCGCCTCATCGGCAGCGCCGTGCTGCTCAGCCTCAGCTCCATGGCCATGGCCGATTCCGCCAGCCAGGCCGAGCAATTCCTCAAGCTGGTCCATGCCGACAAGCTGACGGTCCCGGTCTATGCCCAGGTGCAGCAGATGCTGGCCCAGCGCTTCGCCCAGGCCAAGGCGCCGGAGAGCAAGAAGGCGGTTCTCGAGCGTTACCAGGCCAAGGCCAATGCCGAACTGGACCGCGCCATCGGCTGGGACAAGATCAAGCCCGAGCTGATCAAGCTCTACACCACCAACTTCACCGAGTCCGAGCTGAAGGACCTGAATGCCTTCTACCAGTCGCCGCTGGGCAAGAAGGTGCTGGAGAAGATGCCGCGCCTGACCGCCGAATCCGCCCAACTGACCCAGGCCAAGCTGCAAGGCGCCGTCGAGCCGGTGAACAAGCTGATGGCCGACATGGACAAGGAACTCGGCGTCGCCGCGCCGGCCCAGAAGAAAAAGTGAGTCGTGATTCGCGATGAGCATGCGTGACCGTATCCAGACCGCCCTGCAGCCCCTCGATCCGCAACACGTCGAGGTGCTCGACGAGAGCCACATGCACAGCCGCGGGCTGGAGACCCACTTCAAGGTGGTGCTGGTCAGCCCGCAGTTCGCCGGGTTGAACGCGGTGAAGCGGCACCAGAAGGTATATGCCACCCTCGGTGGGTTGATGGGCGAGTTCCACGCCCTGGCGCTGCATACCTTCACCCCTGAGGAGTGGAGCCAGGCTGCGGTGCCGTCCTCGCCGACCTGCCGCGGCGGGAGCAAGCACGACATACCCTGAGACGGCGTCCGTCGCGGCGGGGTGCAGAGCCTGCCCCTGCTGCGCTAGACTACGCACCCAGCGCCGGCCTTCCGCCGGCGTTGTCGTTTCCATGGCGCCAGCGGCTGGCGCTTTTCGTTCCGGTCCGCCCTTTACGCGGGCGACCACCTGGAGGCTATATCCCCATGACATCCATCGTCGTGGCGGCGCTGTACAAGTTCGTGACTCTCGACGATTACGTGGCGCTGCGTGAACCCCTGCTGCAAACCCTGCTCGACAACGGTGTGAAAGGCACCTTGCTGCTGGCCGAGGAAGGCATCAACGGCACCGTCTCCGGTAGCCGCGAAGGCATCGATGCGCTGTTCGCCTGGCTGCGCAGCGATCCCCGGCTGGCCGATATCGAGCACAAGGAATCCTACTGCGACGAACAGCCGTTCTACCGCACCAAGGTCAAGCTGAAGAAGGAAATCGTCACCCTCGGCGTGCTTGGCGTCGATCCGAACAAGCAGGTCGGCCAGTATGTCGAGGCGAAGGACTGGAATGCCCTGATCAGCGATCCGGAAGTCCTGCTGATCGATACCCGCAACGACTACGAGGTGGCGATCGGCACCTTCGAGGGCGCGGTCGATCCGAAGACCAGGTCGTTCCGCGAGTTCCCCGAGTACATCAAGGCCCACTACGACCCGGCGCGGCACAAGAAGGTGGCGATGTTCTGCACCGGCGGCATCCGCTGCGAGAAGGCTTCCAGCTACATGCTCGGCGCCGGTTTCGAGGAGGTCTTCCACCTCAGGGGCGGCATCCTCAAGTACCTCGAAGAGGTGCCGCAGGAACAGAGCCTGTGGCGCGGCGACTGCTTCGTATTCGACAACCGCGTGACCGTGCGCCACGATCTTAGCGAGGGCGAGTACGATCAGTGCCACGCCTGCCGCAACCCGGTTTCGCTGGAAGACCGCCAGTCCGAGCACTACGTGCCCGGCATCAGCTGTCCGCACTGCTGGGACTCGCTGAGCGAGAAGACCCGCGCCGGCGCCCGCGAGCGGCAGAAACAGATCGAACTGGCGCGGCAGCGCAACCAGCCGCACCCGCTCGGTCGCGATCCGCGCCAGTCCACGCTGGAGAACTGAACCTTGGCCAAGGCCCGCCTGCTGTACGTGATGGACCCCATGTGTTCCTGGTGCTGGGGCTTCGCCCCGGTCGCCGAGGCGCTGTCCCGGCAGGCGGCCGCCGACGGCGTCGCTTTCCACCTGGTAGCCGGTGGCCTGCGCGCCGGCCACGGCGCGGCGCTCGACCCGAATACCCGCGGCTACATCCTCGGCCACTGGCAGACCGTGCAGCAGACCACCGGCCAGCCGTTCCGCTTCGACGACGCGTTGCCCGAAGGCTTCGTCTATGACACCGAGCCGGCCTGCCGGGCCCTGGTGGCGGCGCGCAGCCTCGACGAGGAAAGCGCCTGGCCGCTGGTGAGGGCGATCCAGCGGGCGTTCTACGCCGAGGGTCGCGATGTCACCCAGGCGGCGGTGCTCGCCGACCTGGCGGAAGCGGTGGGAATTCCACGCATCGAGTTCGCCGCGGCCTTCGACAGCGGCGAGGCGCGTGACGCCACCGCCGCCGATTTCGCCTGGGTCCAGGATCTTGGCATCGCCGGGTTCCCGACCCTGCTGGCCGAGCGCAACGGCCAACTGGCGTTGCTCACCAACGGCTACCAGCCGCTTGCCGAACTTTCACCCTTGCTCGGCCGCTGGCTGGAACGGGGCCGGCATGAGTGAGCGCGGAGACCGCCTGAGCTGGGCGGAGATTCGTCGACTCGCACTGCGCCACAAGAAAGCCCTGTTGCTCGCCAACCTGGTGGCGGTGCTGGCCACCCTCTGCACCGTGCCGATCCCCTTGCTGCTGCCGTTGCTGGTGGACGAAGTGCTGCTCGGCAAGGGCGACGGCGCGCTGCGTTTCATGGACCGCCTGTTGCCCGCCGACTGGCAGGTGGCGTTCGGCTACATCGGCCTGATGCTGGCGGCGACCCTCCTGTTGCGGGGGGCGGCGCTGGTGTTCAACGTGCTCCAGGCGAAGCTGTTCGCGCGGCTGTCCAAGGACATCGTCTACCGCATCCGCCTGCGTCTGATCGAGCGCCTCCGGCATATCGCCCTGGGCGAATACGAAACCCTCGGCGGCGGTTCGATCAGCGCCCACCTGGTGACCGACCTGGACACCCTGGACAAGTTCGTCGGGGAAACCCTCAGCCGCTTCCTGGTCGCCTTGCTGACGCTGCTCGGCACCGCCGCGATCCTGGTCTGGATGCACTGGCAGCTGGCCTTGCTGATCCTGCTGTTCAACCCGCTGGTGATCTGGTCCACGGTACAACTGGGCAAGCGCGTCAAGCACCTCAAGAAGCTCGAGAACGACAGCACCGCGCGCTTCACCCAGGCGCTCACCGAGACCCTCGAGGCGATCCAGGAAGTCCGCGCCGGCAATCGCCAGGGCTATTTCCTCGGCCGCCTCGGCCACCGCGCCCAGGAAGTCCGCGACTACGCCGTGGCCTCGCAATGGAAAAGCGACGCCGCCGGGCGCGCCAGCGGCCTGCTGTTCCAGTTCGGCATCGATGTGTTCCGCGCCGCGGCGATGCTTACCGTGCTGCTCTCGGACCTGTCGATCGGCCAGATGCTCGCGGTGTTCAGCTACCTCTGGTTCATGATCGGTCCGGTCGAACAGCTGCTCGGCCTGCAATACGCCTACTACGCCGCTGGCGGCGCGTTGCAGCGGATCAACGAGTTGCTGGCGCGGGCCGACGAGCCGCGCTACCCGCCGCTGCGCGATCCGTTCGCCGGCCGCACGACCGTTGGCATCGAGGTGCGCGGGCTGGATTTCGCCTACGGCGAGGACAAGGTCCTGGAGCAGTTGGACCTGAACATCGGCGCCGGCGAGAAGGTTGCCCTGGTCGGCGCCAGCGGCGGCGGCAAGAGCACGCTGGTGCAACTGCTACTCGGCCTCTACAGTGCGCAGCGCGGCAGCATCCGCTACGGCGGGGTGCCCCTGGAGGAAATCGGCCTGGACTGCGTGCGCGAACATGTCGCGGTGGTCCTCCAGCATCCGGCGCTGTTCAACGACAGCGTGCGGGCCAACCTGACCATGGGCCGCGAACGCAGCGACCAGGCCTGCTGGCGGGCGTTGGAGATCGCCCAGTTGGCCGACGGCGTGCGGCGCCTGCCGCAGGGGCTGGACACCGTGGTCGGGCGTTCCGGGGTGCGCCTGTCGGGCGGTCAGCGGCAGCGCCTGGCGATCGCCCGGATGATCCTCGCCGAGCCCAAGGTGGTGATCCTCGACGAGGCCACCTCGGCCCTCGACGCCGCTACCGAGTACGCCCTGCACCAGGCGCTCGGCGACTTCCTCGAAGGCCGCACCACATTGATCGTGGCTCATCGGCTGTCGGCGGTGAAGCAGGCCGACCGGGTCCTGGTCTTCGATGGCGGGCATATCGCCGAAGACGGCGACCACCAGCAACTGATCGCCGAAGGCGGCCTCTACGCCCGGCTCTACGGACATCTGCAACAGATGTGAGGCGCCAGGCTGTCGCCTGGCGGTTTTTCTCGTATATTCCATATAAGACATCCGGTTTTTATTGGCTGCGGCAATAAAAAACGCTGTCTGTTCCGCCAGGTGCAGGGCAGGTTCGGCAAACAGCCACTAGACTCCTACTGTTTGCCGGGTGTCCGCCTCCTCCAGCGTCGTGGCTGCCGGCAGGCAAGGCCTCGGGAGTTCTGCGACGGGATCTTGAGCGGCCGACAGGTGATGCAGTCAGGGGTGACGGAGACGGCACCCGATCGCTTAGCGCCAGTTTGAATGGTAGATGGAATGAGGCAGAACCGGACTCTCGACAAGCCCCGCCTGCTCGGCCTGGTATGGCCCTTCATCGTCGTGGTGCTGTTGCAGGCCATGCTGGCGGGCGGCAGTCTCTACGTCCTCTCCGCGGTGCGCAGCTATGTCGGCGGCGAAAGCCTCTGGTCGAAGGGCCAGAAGGATGCCATCTACTATCTCACCCTCATGCCGACTCACGCGCCGACGAAGACTTCCGCCGCTACGAGGAGGCCATCGCGATCCCCCTCGGCGACCGCGAGATGCGCCTTGCCCTGGACCAGCCCGACCCGGACATCGAGGCGGCCCGCCAGGGCATCCTCAAGGGCGGCAACCATGCCGACGACGTTACCGCGATCATCTGGCTGTACCGCAACTTCCACGACTTCAGTTACTTCGAGCGCGCCATCGAGCTGTGGCTGGTGGGCGACAAGTACGTCATGGAACTGATCGACGTCGCCGGCAAGATGCGCGCGGGCATCGGCACCGGGCAGGCCAGTGCCGAGCAGGTGCAACAGTGGAAGACCGAGATCCACGCGATCAACGAGAAGGTCACGCCGGCGGCCAAGGCCTTCAGCGACGCCCTCGGCGAGGGCTCGCGGGCCTTGCTCAGGCTGCTGCTGGTGGCCAACCTGACCACCGCCAGCGTGCTCATCCTCCTGGCGTTCCTGCGTACCCGGCAGCAACTGATGCAGCGCCAGGAAGTGGAGAACGCCCTCGATGCCGAGCGCGAACGGGCCCAGATCACTCTGGCCTCGATCGGCGACGGAGTGATCACCGCCGACACCCAGGGGGGCATTTCCTACCTCAACCCGGCCGCCGAGCAGATGACCAACTGGACGCTGGACAAGGCCCGCGGCCTGCCCCTGGCGTCGCTGTTCCGGATCGTCGACGAAAGCTCGCGGGAGGAGGGCATGCTGCTGATCGAGCAGATCCTCAGCGGCGAGATCGACGGCGGCCGCGAGCATTCCAAGCTGGTCCTGCGCCACGACGGCAGCAGCGTGCCGGTGACCCTGGTGGGCGCGCCGATCCATCGCGGCGGCGAGATCACCGGGGTGGTCCTGGTGCTTCACGACATGACCCGCGAGCGCCAGTACATGGCGCGCCTGTCCTGGCAGGCGACCCACGATGCGTTGACCGGGCTGACCAACCGCCGCGAGTTCGAGTATCGCCTGCAGATAGCGCTGGAACGCCTGGAGCGCAACAGCGGGCGGCACGCCCTGATGTTCCTCGACCTGGACCAGTTCAAGCTGGTCAACGACACCTGCGGCCACGCCGCCGGCGACGAACTGCTGCGCCAGGTCTGCACCCTGCTGCAACAAGGCTTGCGCGAGGGCGACACGCTGGCGCGGCTGGGCGGCGACGAGTTCGGCATCCTGCTGGAGAACTGCCCGGCGGAAAAAGCCGTGGAGATCGCCGACCATCTGCGCAAGACGGTCCAGGACCTGCACTTCACCTGGAGCGGGCAGCCGTTCAACTGCACCGTCAGCGTCGGCCTGGTGCACCTGCTGCCGGGTATCTCGACCCTCGAGGAGGCACTGCGCTCCGCCGACATGGCCTGCTACATGGCCAAGGAAAAGGGGCGCAATCGGGTCCAGGTGTTCCATCAGGACGACGTCGAACTGTCGATGCGCTTCGGCGAGATGACCTGGGTCCAGCGCATCCACCTGGCGCTGGAGGAAGACCGCTTCAGTCTCTATGCCCAGCCCATCGTGCCGCTGGGCGAAGGTGCGGAGGAGGGCTTGCACGTCGAACTGCTGCTGCGCCTGCGCGACGAGGGCGGGCGCCTGGTGCCGCCGCTGAGCTTCATACCCGCCGCCGAGCGCTACGGCCTGATGACGCTGATCGATCGCTGGGTGGTGGAGAATGCCTTCCGCACCCTCGTCGAGCGCGCCCAGGACCCTCGCGCCGAGCCGATCGGCACCTGCGCCATCAACCTCTCCGGCGCGACCATCGGCGACGAGTCGTTCCTGCAGTTCCTCACCGAGCTGTTCGCCCGTTACCGCATTCCGCCGCAGACGATCTGCTTCGAGGTCACCGAAACCGTGGCGGTTGCCAACCTGGCCAGCGCCATCCGCTTCATCAACGAGCTCAAGGACACCGGTTGTCGTTTCTCCCTGGACGATTTCTGCGCCGGCATGTCGTCCTTCATCTACCTCAAGCACCTGCCGGTGGATTACCTGAAGATCGATGGCAGCTTCGTCAAGGACATGCTCGAGGATCCCATCGATCGCGCCATGGTCCAGGTGATCAACCATATCGGCCACGTGATGGGCAAACGTACCATCGCCGAGTTCGTCGAAACCGTCGAAGTGATGGAGGCGCTGCGCGAGATCGGCATCGACTATGCCCAGGGCCTGGCCATCGGCGCGCCCCTGCCGTTCAGTCGCCAGCCTCCGGGCGCAGGGCTGGATGCCCAGGGCCTGTGGCCGAGCCTCGGACAGAACCTCCGGTAGGTGACCGCGGAGCGAAGAAAGAGTAGTTTCGCTGCTATGAGGCCGTTGCCGAGAAGAAGAGAAGGGAGACGGGTGTGAGCGAGTTCTTTGACCGTACGGGCCCCTTGCAGGAGGCGGGAAGCTATCCGCAGTGGGCGCAGCAACTGATCGTCGACTGCCAGGCGAGCAAGGACCGGGTTTCCGGCCACGAGCTGTACCGGCGCATGCGCGACGCCGAGCTGAGCCCGGCGCTGATGCGCCTGTACCTGATCGGCGGCTGGCCGGTGGTCGAGCAGTTCCCCTTGTACATGTCGCAGAACCTGCTGAAGACCCGTTTCGCCCGCCATCCCGGCGAAGACATGGCGCGCCGCTGGCTGATGCGCAATATTCGGGTCGAACTCAACCACGCCGACTACTGGCTGCACTGGGCCGAGGCCCACGGCGTGAGCCTGGCCGAGATCCAGGCGCAAGACGTGCCGGCCGAACTGCACGCGCTCAGCCACTGGTGCTGGCACACCTGCGCCAGCGACTCACTGCCGGTGGCCATGGCCGCCACCAACTACGCCATCGAAGGCGTCACTGGCGAGTGGTCGGCGCTGGTCTGTTCGAACGGCGTCTACGAAAACGCCTTCCCCAAGGAAGGCCGCAAGCGCGCCATGAAGTGGCTCAAGCTCCACGCCCAGTACGACGATGCCCACCCCTGGGAGGCGCTGGAGATCATCTGCACCCTGGCCGGCACCAATCCCAGCGCCGAGCTGCGCCGGCAACTGCGCGACGCGATCTGCAAGAGCTACGACTACATGTACCTGTTCCTCGAGCGCTGCATGCAACTGGAGGAGGCGCGCAGCGCCCGCAAGCTCGCGGTCGGCGCGGAGTAGTCTTGCGCGCAGCGGAATCCCGGCGTGTTCTGCCGGGATTCCGCTGGTCCTCAAGGCACCAGGATGATCTTCTCGCAGGTGCCTTCGTTCACTGCCCGGTACTGCTCAACGCCCTGCTCCAGCGGGACTTCCCGCAGCCCGTCCGGCAGCGGCAGGCGGCCTTGGTCGAACAGTTTGCCGAAGGCGTCGAGGAAGCCTGCGCAGGCTTCCACGCCATAGAGCAGCGAGTTGATCCCCACCACCGAGCCACCGCGACGGTACAGGTTCAACGCCGGCAGGCGCACATGGCCGTCGGCTGGTGCGGCGATGATCGCCAGGCGACCGAAGGCGGCCAGCGCCGGGACCGCCGCCTCGAGCCAGAAACCGGTCGTATCGAAGATCACCTCGGCCCCGCCGGGGAAGATCCCTTCCACCTGTGCCGCCAGTTCGGCCGGCTCGCCCAGCAGCAGCGCGGCGATGCCCTGCGCTTCCAGCGCCTGGCGTTGCTCCTCGCGCCGCACCGCGCCGATCGCTTCGGCCCCCAGGGCCTTGGCCAGCGCCAGCGCGGCCTTGCCGACCGCGCCGTTGGCGCCGATTACCAGGAGCCGGGTGCCGGCCTTGACCTGGCTGCGTTGCAGGGCGTCCCAGGCGGTGCTGTAGGGCACCCCGCAACTGGCGGCCTGGGCGAAGCTCAGGCTTTCCGGCTTGAGCGCGACGCCGGCGGCCGGCAGGGTCAGGAACTGCGCGTGGCTGCCGTCGCGGAAGAACCCTGGCTCCCGCCCGGTGCCCCAGACCGCCTGGCCGAGCAGGGCCTTCGGTCCCTCCACCACCACCCCGGCGAAGTCGCGGCCCGGTACCCGGGGCAGGGTGGTATAGGGGAAGCGGCCGAGGACGTTCTTCACGTCGCTCGGATTCAGCCCGGCGGCGCGGATTTCCACCCGCACCTCATCGGCGGCGGGAAGCGGGTCGGGCATGTCCACCAGCTTGAGGGCGGCGAGGTCGCCGGTACGGTCGAATTGCAGTGCTTTCATCGGGGGCTCCGTGTCGTCGCGGCGATCAGTGCAGCCACTGCTGCAGCAGGTCGCGGCCAAGGGGGAAAAGCTGTTCGCCGAGCTGCATGCCAAGCAGGCCGACCAGGGCGATGGCGGGTGGCGCCGGCGAGCGGAAGTCGAGTACGGCGTAGAGCAGGCCGACCAGCAGGCCGATGCCGAGGGAGATCAGGTAGTTCATGGCGGCTGACAGGGACGGTGAACGATGGTGCCAGTCTAGTTGGCCGAAAAAACATCTATCGGCCAATCGCTATCGAATACCGGTCAAGGCTGGAACGGCTGGTGATGCTCGGCCCTGTACTCGGTGGGAGAGACGCCCAGCTCGCGGCGGAACATGTCGCTGAAGGCGCTCGGCGTATATCCCAGGGCATGGGCGATGCCCGCCACCGGACGGCCATCGATCAGTGCGGCGGCGGCGGTCGCCAGTTGCACCTGCCGCCGCCAGTCGGCGAAGCCCATGCCCAGGCTGCGCTGGAACAGGCGCGAGAGGGTCCGCACGCTGGCCCCGGCGTCTTCGGCCAGGCGCTCCAGGCCGATGTCCAGGGAGGGATTGGCCATCACCGCCTGGCACAGCGCGAGCAGGCGCCTGTCGGAGGCGTCCGGCAGCGGTACGCGGAGGCTGGAACGGCGCGCGCGACCGAGTTCGAGCACGGCGAGATCGGCCAGCGCCCGATAGTAGTGGGGGTCGCTCTGTCGTTCCTGCTCCACCAGGCTGACGATCAGCTCGCGCAGCAGCGGGCCGACCACCAGCACCAGGGTGCGGTCCTCCAGGCCGCGGGAGAGTTCCGGGCTCAGGTAGATGTTGCGCATCTGCAACTCGGACGCGATCCGCACCGCATGGCGCAGGCCCGGAGGCAACCAGACCGCCCGTTGCGGCGGGACCGGCAGGGCCTCGTCGGGCGTCTCCAGCCACATCATCCCGGACACCGCATAGAGCACCTGGCCCCAGGCGTGCTCGTGGGCATCGACGCGGTGCCCGGCAGGATAGCTGCGGGCGACGCCGCGCAGGGGCCGGCGGCTGTCGCTCAGGTCGGGTGGGGCGGGTCGTGCCATGGGAATGCCGTCGCGGAGTAAAGACGCAGGTTAACCGCTTGACGCCGATCATGCAGCGCCGGCTTTCAGCGCAGCCGTGACAGCGCTGCTGGCAGCTTTTTGCTCCGCCCTGTAAAGATAATTTTACGAAGACCGGGCGTTCGCCATGCATGCCGCCGGCGCGTAAGGAATAGTTGCCAGAAACCCTGCGCCAGGCCCTGCGCCGGGCCCTGCCGACGGCTTGTCCGCCGCGCCGCCACGGGGTGAGATGAAGGCATCTCCCATGTCGCCGGCCGCCTGGACCGGCGGCGGTCCATTCAACAAGAACAACGAGGAGGCCGGATGAACGCCGTGGCCAAGATCGAACAGCACAATCCCATCGGTACCGACGGATTCGAATTCGTCGAGTTCACCGCCCCCGACGCCAAGGGCATCGAGCAGCTGCGCCAGCTGTTCAACATGATGGGCTTCACCGAAACCGCCAAGCATCGTTCCAAGGAAGTCTTCCTGTTCCAGCAGAACGATATCAACATCGTGCTCAACGGCAGCCCGACCGGGCATGTCCATGAATTCGCCCTCAAGCACGGCCCGAGCGCCTGCGCCATGGCCTTCCGGGTGAAGAACGCTTCCCAGGCCGCCGCCTACGCCGAATCCCAGGGCGCCAAGCTGGTGGGCAGCCACGCCAACTTCGGCGAGCTGAACATCCCTTCCCTGGAAGGCATCGGCGGTTCGCTGCTGTATCTTGTCGACCGCTACGGCGACCGCAGCATCTATGACGTCGACTTCGAGTTCATCGAAGGCCGCAGCGCCAACGACAACTCGGTCGGCCTGACCTACATCGACCACCTGACCCACAACGTCAAGCGCGGCCAGATGGACGTCTGGTCCGGCTTCTACGAGCGCATCGCCAACTTCCGCGAGATTCGCTACTTCGACATCGAAGGCAAGCTCACCGGCCTGTTCTCCCGCGCCATGACCGCGCCTTGCGGGAAGATCCGCATCCCGATCAACGAGTCGGCCGACGATACCTCGCAGATCGAGGAATTCATCCGCGAATACCATGGCGAAGGCATCCAGCACATCGCCCTGACCACCGACGACATCTATGCCACGGTGCGCAAGCTGCGCGCCAACGGCGTGAAGTTCATGTCGACCCCGGACACCTACTACGAGAAGGTCGACACCCGCGTCGCCGGGCATGGCGAGCCGCTCGAGCAACTGCGCGAACTGAACCTGCTGATCGACGGCGCCCCGGGCGACGACGGCATCCTGCTGCAGATCTTCACCGACACGGTGATCGGCCCGATCTTCTTCGAGATCATCCAGCGCAAGGGCAACCAGGGTTTCGGCGAGGGCAATTTCAAGGCCCTGTTCGAGTCCATCGAGGAAGATCAGATTCGCCGCGGCGTGATCTGATCCCGCTGCCGCCAGCCTCTTCCGGGGCTGGCGGTTTTCCTTGCGCTCCGCGTTTCCGTTCCAGCGGCGCCGATCGCGCCAGCCTTGCCCGCACCGCCGAGCCACGAGCCTGGCGGCCCATTCACGTCACGTACAACAACAAACAGGTGACGCATGATCCGTGAGTCCTTCCTTCGCCCAGCCGACCGCCCGCCGCCACGCGCCCCGCATGGCGCCCGCCGTGCGCCTGCCGCCTGAGCCGCACGGCCCCGTTTCGCCTCCGACAACAATAAATTTCCACTTGCGTGAGATAACTCAATGGACGGCCAACATCCGCATTCGGGCGAGCTCAAGCGCGGCCTGAAGAATCGTCACATCCAGTTGATCGCCCTCGGCGGCGCCATCGGCACCGGCCTGTTCCTCGGCTCGGCCGGGGTGCTCAAGTCGGCGGGCCCGTCGATGATCCTCGGCTACGCCATCGCCGGTTTCATCGCTTTCATGATCATGCGCCAGCTCGGCGAGATGATCGTCGA
>NZ_KV828512.1:46615-67802 GCF_001836405.1 Pseudomonas sp. HMSC057H01
GCCAGCTCGGCGAGATGATCGTCGAGGAGCCGGTTGCCGGCTCCTTCAGCCACTTCGCGCACAAGTACTGGGGCGGCTTCGCCGGCTTCCTCTCCGGCTGGAACTGTTGGGTGCTGTACATCCTGGTCGGGATGTCGGAACTGACCGCGGTCGGCAAGTACATCCACTACTGGTGGCCGGAGGTGCCGACCTGGGCCACGGCGGCGTTGTTCTTCGTCGTCGTCAACGCGATCAACCTGGCCAACGTCAAGGCCTTCGGCGAAGCCGAGTTCTGGTTCGCGATCATCAAGGTGGTGGCGATCATCGGCATGATCCTGCTCGGCTGCTACCTGCTGTTCAGCGGCAGCGGCGGTCCGCAGGCTTCGGTGAGCAACCTCTGGGCACACGGCGGTTTCTTCCCCAACGGAGTGAGCGGCCTGGTGATGGCCATGGCGATCATCATGTTCTCCTTCGGTGGCCTGGAAATGCTCGGCTTCACCGCGGCCGAGGCGGACAAGCCGAGGACGGTGATCCCGAAGGCGATCAACCAGGTGATCTATCGCATCCTGATCTTCTACATCGGCGCCCTGGTCGTGCTGCTTTCGCTGACGCCCTGGGACAGCCTGCTGCAGACCCTCAACGCTTCCGGCGATGCCTACAGCGGCAGCCCGTTCGTGCAGATCTTCTCGATGATCGGCAGCGGCACCGCCGCGCACCTGCTGAACTTCGTGGTGCTCACCGCCGCACTGTCGGTGTACAACAGCGGCACCTATTGCAACGGCCGCATGCTTCTCGGCCTGGCCGAGCAGGGCGATGCCCCGCGCGCGCTGGCCAGGGTCGACAAGCGCGGCGTACCGGTACGCGCCCTGGTGGTATCGGCGCTGGTGACCTTCCTCGCGGTGGTGGTGAACTATGTGATCCCGCACCAGGCGCTGGAGCTGCTGATGTCGCTGGTGGTGGCGGCGCTGGTGATCAACTGGGCGATGATCAGCATGGCGCACCTGAAGTTCCGCGCGCAGATGGACCGCCAGGGCACCCGCACGCACTTCCGCGCGTTCTGGTATCCGTACGGCAACTACCTGTGCATGGCCTTCGTGGTGTTCATCCTCGGCGTCATGTTGCTGATCCCCGGCATCCAGGTCTCGGTCTATGCCATCCCGGTCTGGCTGCTGGTGATGTGGGCCTGCTACCGACTCAAGGGAGCCCCGCGGCCGATGCCGGGCCTGCGGGTGAAGCCGGTCACCGAGTGATCGATGGGGCGCCGGCGCGCAGAGGAGAGGGGAGCGCTCCTTTGCGCGTCCCGGCGGCCCACAAGACTTTTTCTAGGGGCGCCTGTCGTTGACGCGGCAGGTGCCGAATTCCTACAGTGGCAGCGCCATTTTTTCTCGTTAGAGGGATTTCCATGAAAAAAGCGCTCTGGCTGCTTCTGGCTGCCGTTCCCGTGGTCCTGGTCGCCTGCGGCGGCAGCGACGACGACAAGCAGACCGCCCAGGTCGATTACCTGGCCCTGCCGGGGGATGCCAAGCTGGATACCCGCAGCGTCGACTACAAGTGCGAGAACGGTCGCAAGTTCACCGTGCAGTACCTGAACAAGGGCGACAACAGCCTCGCCGTGGTGCCGGTCAGCGACAACTCGACGCTGGTCTTCAGCAATGTGATTTCCGCCTCCGGCGCCAAGTACGCCGCCGGCCAGTACATCTGGTGGACCAAGGGCGAGGAAGCCACCCTCTACGGCGACTGGAAGGGCGGCGAGCCCACCGACGGGGTCGCCTGCAAGGAGCGTTGAGTTCGACCTGGCGCCTTAGTCGAAATGAAGGAACCCGGCCGCGGCCGGGTTTCTTTTGGCCTGCTTTTCCGCTCGGCAAAGGGGGTATGCTGGCAGCCCGTTGGTCCACCGTGCCGCCCCATGCTGATCATCTCCAATGCCGTCCACCTGCCCGACCATGAGATCGAGCTGAATGCCATTCGCGCCCAGGGCGCCGGCGGGCAGAACGTCAACAAGGTCTCCAGCGCGGTGCACCTGCGCTTCGACATCCAGGCCTCGTCGTTGCCGCCGTTCTACAAGGAGCGTCTGCTGGCACTGAACGACCAGCGCATCAGCGGCGACGGCGTGGTGGTGATCAAGGCCCAGCAGTACCGGACCCAGGAGCAGAACCGCGAGGATGCCCTGGAGCGCCTGGCGGAGTTGATCCGCAGCGTGGCCAAGGTGCAGAAGGCGCGGCGCCCGACCAAGCCTACGCGCGGCTCGCAGAAGCGCCGGCTGGACGGCAAGGCCAAGCGCGGCGCGGTGAAGGCCGGGCGCGGCAAGGTGGATTTCTGAGCCGGCCGGTCTTCGCGACGGATCAGCGTACGGCCTGGGCCACCGGCTGGCCGAGGCCGCGCTCGCGGTCGCGTTGCAGGCGATAGGCCTTGGCCGCGGCCGGGATCGCAGTGACCTGGCCGGTTTCCAGCCAGCGTCGCAGGCGGGTGGCGTCGGCGAAGTGGGTGTACTTGCCGAAGGCGTCCAGCACCACCAGATTGACCGGGCTGCGGTTGATCGTGGTGCGCATCACCAGGCAGTGACCTGCTTCGTTGGTGAAGCCGGTCTTGGTCAACTGGATGTTCCAGGTCTTGTTGTTGATCAGGTGGTTGGTATTGCGGAAGCCCAGGGTGTAGTTGGGGTGGCGGAAGGCCACGGTCTTCTCCGGAGTGGTGCTCCACTGGCTGAGCAGCGGGTATTGCCGGCTGGCCACCAGCAGGCGGGTGAGGTCGCGAGCGGTGGAGACGTTGTGCAGCGACAGCCCGGTCGGCTCGACGTAGCGGGTGTTCTTCATTCCGAGGGCGTGGGCCTTGGCGTTCATCGCCTTGACGAAGGCGTTCTTGCCGCCCGGATAGTTCTGCGCGAGGCTGGCGGCGGCGCGGTTCTCCGAGGACATCAGGGCGAGCAGGAGCATGTCCCGGCGGCTGATCTGGCTGCCGACCCGCACTCGGGAAAACACCCCGCGCATTTCGCTGGTCTCGCTGATGGCGATCGGCAGTACCTCGTCCAGCGGCAGTTTCGAGTCGAGCACGACCATGGCGGTCATCAGCTTGGTGATCGAGGCGATCGGCACCACCAGGTCGGGGTTGCGCGAGTAGAGCACCTTGCCGGTGTTCTGGTCGGTAACCAGCGCGCTGCCCGACGCCAGCTCCTGTTGCAGCGGCAGCCCGGCCTTGGGCGGCGGGGAGGCGGATACCGCGGTGGCAACGCTGAGGGACAGGAACAGGGTGACCAGTGACAGGAGACGGTTTCTCACGTGCGTTGCTCACTAAGACGAGAAAGTGGGGGCCGTGGGGCGCAGTGTGAACTGGTGCCCATAATTGAGCATTTTATGCTCTTTTGTAGGAAAAGCACGTAGGGCTTTGAAAGTGCTGACTTATGGTTGGCACGGTTCGGAGAGGTTCGGCGGATAACGCCTGTGGCGGTATTCGCCCTACGCCCACAAGGTCGTGGTGCGGTAGGGCGAATAACCGCAACGCGGTTATCCGCCGCCTCGGCGGGAGTGCGCGGCATTCGCTGGGGCGAAAAAAAGCCGGCCATCACAGCCGGCTCAGGGTAACCGTGAGGGTTCAGTCCGCGCAGACCTGGGCGATGGCTTGCGCCAGGCGGTCGAGGCGGCGCGCGTCGAGACCGGCGACGTTGGCCCGGCCGCTGGAGACCAGGTAAACGGCGTGCTCGTCGCGCAGCCGAGCGACCTGCTGCGGGCTCAGTCCGGTATAGGAAAACATCCCGCGTTGCGCGCCGACATGGGCGAAGCGCTCGGCCAGGCCGTGCGGCGCCAGGGCTTCGACCAGGCCGATGCGCAGGCTGGCGATGCGCGAGCGCATGCCTTCGACCTCTTCCTGCCAGAGTCCCTTCAACTCGCTGTCGCCGAGGATCGCCGCGACCACCTCGGCGCCATGCGCCGGCGGGGTCGACCAGAGGTTGCGGGCGAGGAAGGCCAGTTGGCTACGCACGTCGGTGAGCTTCTCGGCGTTCTGCGCGCAGACGATCAGCGCGCCGACGCGGTCGCGGTACAGGCCGAAGTTCTTCGAGCAGGAACTGGTGACCAGCACCTCCGGCAGTTCGCCGGCGAACAGGCGTACCGCCCAGGCGTCTTCCTCGAGACCGTCGCCGAAGCCCTGGTAGGCGAAGTCGATCAGCGGCAGCAGCTCGCGACGACGCACCACGTCGAGCACCCTGCGCCAGTCGTCGTGGCTCAGGTCGAAACCGGTCGGGTTGTGGCAGCAGGCATGCAGCAGCACCACGTCTCCCTGGGGAATGCGCTCCAGGCCAGCAAGCATCGCCTCGACATCCAGGCGGTTGTCGGCGCTGACGTAGGGGTAGTGGGAAACCTTCAGGCCGGCGGCGGCGAACAGCGTCTCGTGGATCGGCCAGGTCGGGTCGCTCAGCCAGATGCCGCGGCCGGGCAGGCAATGGGCGATGAAGTCGCCGGCCAGGCGCAAGGCGCCGGTGCCGCCGGGCGTCTGGGTGGCGTCGGCGCGTTGCTCCAGCAACAGCGGCGAGGCGGCGCCGAGCGCCAGTTCCGCCAGGCGCGCGGCGAACAGCGCATCGCCGTGGCCGCCGACGTAGCTCTTGGTGGTTTCCTGCTCGACCAGGCGCTGCTCGGCGAGTTTCACCGAGCGCAGGATCGGGGTCAGGCCCTGGGCATCCTTGTAGACACCGACGCCGAGGTCCAGCTTGTCCGCGCGCGGATCGTTGCGGTAGGCGTCGAGCAGGCCCAGGATCGGGTCGCCCGGTACGCGGGCGACCTTGGCGAAATGACTCATTTGCGCCCCTCGGCGGTTTTCGCTACCTCGTCGGTGCGCGCCGCCATGATGAAGTCGTTGCGGTGCAGGCCCTTGATCGAGTGGCTCCACCAGGTCACGGTGACTTTGCCCCACTCGGTCAGCAGGCCCGGATGGTGGCCTTCGGCCTCGGATATCTCGCCGACGGCATTGGTAAAGGCCAGGGCGTGCTTGAAGTTCTTGAACAGGTAGACCTTCTCCAGTTGCATGATGCCGTCGCGGACTTCGATGTTCCAATCCGGAATCTGCCGCAGCAGCACGGGCAGTTCTTCGTCGCTGACGTGCGGGGCGTCGGCGCGGCAGGCTTCGCAATGGGCTTGGGTGAGTGCGGTCATGGTGGGAGTCCTTGGTTGTCGCATGTGGGAGCGGCGGACGGGCCGGACCCGTCCACCATAGTACAAGGCCGCCGCGGGGTCAGCCGCGGTGGCGGCGATTCTCGTCAGGCCGCCTGCTTGGGCGGGAACAGCGGCGCGTGCAGGCCCAGGCGCATGGCCTCGTGGACCAGTGCCATGATGTCTTCCTGGGCCAGTTGGAACAGGCGCTTGAGGTCGGGCAGGACGAAATAGAGCGGTTGCAGGATGTCGATGCGGTAGGGCGTGCGCATCGCCTCCAGCGGATTGAAGGCCTGGTGCAGCGGCTCGTCGGAGAGGCAGTAGACGGTCTCCTTCGGCGAGGAGAGGATGCCGCCGCCGTAGATGCGCTTGCCCTGGTCGGTCTCGACCAGGCCGAACTCGATGGTCATCCAGTACAGGCGGGCGAGGAACACGCGTTCCTCCTTGCTCGCCTTGAGGCCGAGCTTGCCGTAGGTATGGGTGAACTCGGCGAACCAGGGGTTGGTCAGCAGTGGGCAGTGGCCGAAGATCTCGTGGAAGATGTCCGGCTCCTGCAGGTAGTCCAGTTCTTCCGGGGTGCGGATAAAGGTGGCGACGGGGAATTGCTGGCTGGCCAGCAGTTCGAAGAAGGTCTGGAACGGAATCAGCGCCGGAACCCGCGCCACGCGCCAGCCGGTGGTGGCCTGGAGAACCCTGTTGATCTCGTCGAGCTGGGGGATCCGCTCGTGGGGCAGGCCGAGCTGTTCGATGCCGTCGAGGTATTCCTGACAGGCGCGGCCTTCGATCACCTTCAGTTGCCGGGTGATCAGGGTATTCCAGACCTGGTGCTCGGTTTCCGGATAGTGGATGAAACCGTTGTCGTCGGGCTGGCGGGCCACGTACTGCGTCGTTTTCATACGGACTCCATGAGCGGCTTGTGGCCGCGGGGTCTTTGTTGTTGTCGTTGCCTTATCGATACCGCGTCGGGACGGTCCGTGCAGCCCCGGATAGGGACCGGGCAACGGGGAGGAATCGGCGTTTTCGTAAAGTTTTCCTTACGAATTGGCCTGGGTCGCCTGTTCATTGGGCCAGGCATTGTTGCTGGTGAGTCTAGCTGTCACATATTCTTGACGGAAATTTCCGGCCGGGAGTTAAAAAAACCGGCCGCGAGCCCATCAGAACGACAACACCGGGCCACGCCATGCGTATCAAAGTGCACTGCCAGAACCGTGTAGGCATCCTCCGCGACATCCTCAACCTGCTGGTCGACTACGGCATCAACGTCAATCGCGGCGAAGTCGGCGGCGACCAGGGCAACGCCATCTACCTGCTCTGTCCGAACATGATCAACCTCCAGTTGCAGTCGCTGCGGCCCAAGCTGGAGGCGGTGCCGGGGGTCTTCGGGGTCAAGCGCGTCGGCCTGATGCCCAGCGAGCGCCGGCACCTGGAACTCAACGCGCTGCTCGCCGCCCTGGACTTCCCGGTGCTCTCGGTGGACATGGGCGGGCAGATCGTCGCCGCCAACCGTGCCGCCGCGCAATTGCTCGGCGTGCGCGTCGACGAGGTGCCGGGGATTCCGCTGTCGCGCTATGTCGAGGACCTCGACCTGCCCGAACTGGTGCGCGCCAACAAGGCGCGGATCAACGGGCTGCGGGTGAAGGTGAAGGGCGACGTGTTCCTCGCCGACATCGCGCCGCTGCAATCCGAGCACGACGAGAGCGAGGCGCTGGCTGGAGCGGTGCTGACCCTGCATCGCGCGGATCGCGTCGGCGAGCGCATCTACCATGTGCGCAAGCAGGAGCTGCGTGGCTTCGACAGTATCTTCCAGAGTTCGCGGGTAATGGCCGCGGTGGTCCGCGAGGCGCGGCGCATGGCGCCGCTGGACGCGCCGCTGCTGATCGAGGGCGAGACCGGCACCGGCAAGGAGCTGCTGGCGCGCGCCTGCCACCTGGCCAGCCCGCGCGGGCAGTCGCCGTTCATGGCGTTGAACTGCGCCGGCCTGCCGGAATCCATGGCCGAGACCGAGCTGTTCGGCTATGGTCCGGGAGCCTTCGAGGGCGCCCGTCCGGAAGGCAAGCTCGGCCTGCTGGAGCTTACCGCCGGCGGTACGCTGTTCCTCGACGGCGTCGGCGAGATGAGCCCGCGCCTGCAGGCCAAGCTGTTGCGCTTCCTGCAGGACGGCTGTTTCCGCCGGGTCGGCAGCGACGAGGAGGTGTACCTGGACGTGCGGGTGATCTGCGCCACCCAGGTAGACCTGTCCGAACTCTGCGCCAAGGGCGAATTCCGCCAGGACCTCTATCACCGTCTCAATGTGCTCTCGCTGCACATCCCGCCGCTGCGCGAGTGCCTGGATGGCTTGGCGCCGCTCGCCGAGCATTTCCTCGACCAGGCCAGCCGGCAGATCGGCTGCGGCCTGCCGAAGCTTTCCGCGCAGGCGCTGGAACGTCTCGAACGCTACCACTGGCCGGGCAACGTGCGGCAATTGGAAAACGTGCTGTTCCAGGCGGTTTCGCTGTGCGAAGGGGGAACGGTCAAGGCCGAGCACATCCGCCTGCCGGACTACGGCGCACCGCAGCCGCTGGGGGATTTTTCCCTGGAAGGAGACCTCGACGCCATCGTCGGGCGCTTCGAGAAGGCGGTGCTGGAGCGCCTGTTCCGCGAGCATCCGAGCAGCCGCCAGTTGGGCAAGCGCCTCGGCGTTTCGCATACCACGGCGGCGAACAAGCTGCGCCAGCATGGCGTGGGGCAAGGCGAGGGCTGAGCGGCATGCTTGCCGGTTTGTTGCAGGCTGGGAAAGAAACGGCGGAGGCGTCGGCCCCTGTGGAAGGGCGGCAGCGCGGTGAGGCGCGGGGAAGACGGCCAGGATGTTCGCCGAGGGGCGGGATTTTCGCCGCCGAGTACACAATGATCGCGCCGGATGGGCGAGCTGCCCCTCGTGGCGCGATCCTTCGGAGGTCGACCCGGAGGTCGAGGAGAGTTTAGCCGCCAGTGCAGCCGTTGCCCCAGACCTGATATTCGACGGTATGTTTCTGCCCGTTCGAATCTTCGTAGGTCATGCGTGCGGGAACGATGCCGCAGGCATTGGAAGTGTCGGTTGAAGATATAACGCGAGCCACATCCAGTTGCATGCCATAGGCATATTCTTCAACAGCGTTTTCCTGCTGGCTGGCAGGTTGATCCTGGGCGCCAGCCGCCATCACCAGCGGCGAGCAGGCGAACAGGGCCATCAGGGCGAAAGCCTTCATTACTATTTACCTGAGTAGTTTCTGAGTGGGTACGATCTGCCGTCGGAAGACAGGCGGACAGGTCACCGGTGCAACTCGATAAACAAGGCTGGGTAAGTAAGTCTGCAATCAAGTTGCGGAGTCGAAGTTCAACGGGAATTAACTTCGGCTGTTGAGTTTATTTTAAGTTGGGATAGGCTGCGACATATAGACTCAGTCAAGACAAGAACCTTGTACGGATCGGTAACAATATCCCTGTGGCCTTCTGCGCCGCGGCTTTTCGACCGGCTCACGGGTTTCTTTCCTGGCCCAGGGGCGATTGCGGGTCGAGCAGGGCGCTGCGAATGAAGTGCAGGTAGCTGAGCACCCGTCGCAGCGGCGAGGTATCGAACTGCGGTGCGCGCGGCTCCGGCGCCGCCCGTACCGCCATGATCGCCTGGTTCACCGCGTGCAGGGCGCGCTGACGGTTGCTCGGCCCGGGTTGCAGGAACAGCCGGATCAGCGCCCGGCCCATCAGGCGGATCGCCCGGCGCCAGGCGGTGCGTTCGGCGTAGCAGGGCTCCTGGGGCAGGCGTTGCTGTTCGAGGCGCAGCTCGATGATCGCCTGGCCGACCTCCAGCACCAGGAACATCCAGCCCAGCAACCGGCGCTGCACGTCCGGGCGGCCGGCGGAGAAGGTGTAGGCCTGGTTCAGCAGGTCGCGGGTGCCGCTTTCGAAACCGGAGACCAGGCCCTTGCTCTTGCCGCTGATGGCGAACACTACCCGCTCGCGCAGGTCGTGCTCCAGGCGCTTCCACATCCACGGCCGGTTCGGCGGCAGGATCACCCTGGCGGCGACCGTGGCGAGGACCATCGACAAGAGTAGTGCCAGGTATTCGTTGAAGAAGGCCAGGGCGTCGTAGCGCGCCATGTTGGCCGGCAGCGAGGCGAAGCAGAACCACACCAGCAGGCCGACGCCGTAGCCGTTCCACTGCGGCCGCCAGAGCAGCAGGGCGCCGACCGCGAAGACCGGCAGCAGGCAGCAGAGCAGCATCGGGAAACCGTCCACGTGGGGTAGCAGGTAGAGCAGCACGAACAGCCCGGTGCAGGCCCCGGCGAGGGTCCCGAGGGTGAGTTGCAGCGACAACCGGCCGGGATTCGGCGAGGTCGAGGAGAGCGCCGAGATCAGTACCGCGGTGAGGGCGAAGGTGCCGCCGTGGGGCCAGGAGGTCTGGATCCAGAACGTGCCGAGCAGGCCGATCATCAGCGCGCTGCGCGCTCCGGCGACCAGCGCGGCGACCGGGTTGGCGCGGGCGACGAAGCTTTCCTTCCATTGCTCGCGGGCATGGTGGTGTTCGGCCAGGGAAGCGTGGGTCAGGGCGTAGTTGTGCAGGTCGTCGGTGAAACGGAAGGCCAGTTCGGCGGCGGTGTTGAAATCCAGCAGGTCGTTCTCGCCGGGGCGCTGCTCCACCAGGCGCTGGCGGGCCTGGCGGATGTTCTGCATCAGTTCCGGCTTGTAGGCCTCGATGCGTTCGGCCAGGCGCGCGGCGTCGGCGTCGGTGGGCGTCCGTTCGCGAATCGGCGCGAGCAGCCCGGCAAGCTCCGCCAGGCAGGGCGCCAGGACCTCCAGGACATTCTGCGCGCCGCGCCCGCGCAGGCGTTCGAGCAGGCGGTGGAGGCCGTGGAAGCGACTGGTCATGACCATGAATTCGTTGTTCAGGCGAATCAGCCGGCCGCTGCGCAGGCGCATGTGCGGATCTTCGAAAGTAGTGGCGCTGCGCAGGTTTTCCAGGCCCACGGACTGGGCGACGAAGCGCGCGCTGAGCTCGCCGAAGCGCTCGCCGTCGAGGCTGCCCTGCAGGCCTTCGGCGGCGAACCCGGCGAAGTCGCGGAAGCGCCCGTAGAGTGTGTTGCGCAGGGCGGCGCCGCTGGTCTGCGGCAGGAAGATGGCGCTGACGGTACCGGTGCAGAGGATGCCCAGGGATATTTCCAGGACCCGCCACAGCGCCGCCATGAAGGCGCCTTCCGGGTGCGCAGTGGCTGGAATCCCGATCATGGTCGCGGTGTAGCCGGCGAGTACGCAGGCGTAGCCGCGGAAATCGCGGTAGCGCGCGGCGCCGGCGGTGCACAGGCCGACCCAGAGCGCCAGGCAGGCGAGGAACAGCACACGCTCCTGGGCGAACAGGGCGATCAGAGTGACCATCACGCTGAGGCCGATCAGGGTTCCGACGATGCGGTAGAAGCTCTTGGCCAGGACCTGCCCGCTCTGCGTCTGCATGACGATGAAGACCGTCACCAGCACCGTGCTTGGCTGCGGCAGCTCCAGGCGATAGGCCAGCCACAGGGCGAGGCTGGCGGTGAGCAGGGCCTTGAACACGAAGACCCAGGCGACGCCGTCGCTACGCGCCCATTCGAGCAGGGCGCGGCGCAATTCGTCGGGGCTGGGAAAGAACGCGAGGGGAGCCGGTGGAACCAAGGGGAGACCTTTCCGGGTGGCGCGGGGCACTGCTGCGAATCCTGAACGACGGCGAGGGGAGGCCGAAACGGCTGGGAATTCTAGGAGCGCCCGCGCTTGCGGATAAGAGCTCGGATAGGTGAAAAATTTTTGTCACAAAAGGCAATAATAGGTGGGTTGACTCGTGACAGAATCTGCGCCGCCTTGGGGTGTCCTCCGGGTTGCGTGGAAAAGAGACGCGCCATAAGCGTCAGAGCCTAGAGGGCCGTGATGGATATCCTGTTCAATATGCGCGCGTTCGTCAGCGTCGCGGAGACCGGCAGTTTCACTGCCGCCGCCCAGCGCCTGGACCTGACGACCGCCTATGTCTCCCGTGCGGTGGCCAAGCTGGAGGCCCACCTGCAGACCCGCCTGCTGCATCGCACCACCCGGCGCATCGCCCTGACCGAAGCCGGGCAGCGCTACCTGATGCGCGCCCAGCAGATACTCGCCTACATCGAGGAGGCCGAGGCCGAGGCGGGCGACGCCCATGCGCGGCCGTCGGGCACGCTGAAGGTCCACGCGATGACCGGCATCGGCCAGCACTACCTGATCAAGGCCATCTCGCAATACTGCGAGACCTACCCGGAGGTTGGCTTCGACCTGACCCTGGCCAACCGGATCACCGACATTCTCGACGAGGGCTACGACATTTCCGTGGTGATCGCCCCCGAACTGCCGGACTCCGGTTTCGTCTCCAAGTGCATCGGCCAGACCTACAGCATCCTCTGCGCCTCGCCGGGCTACATTGCCGCGCACGGCTTCCCCAGGCTGCCGGCGGAGCTGTCCGCGCACCGTTGCCTGCGCCTGGTGAACTCGGTGATGTCGCTGGACCGCTGGCTGTTCGACGGGCCCGACGGCCAGGAACTGGCCTGCATCAACCAGACGCATTTCCAGGTCAACACCGCCGACGCCATGACCGAGGCGGTGGTCTCCGGCATGGGTATCGGCGCGCTGCCGGTGTACGCGGCGGTCAACGGCCTGAAGGACGGCAGCCTGGTGCGGGTGTTGCCGCGCTATAGCCTGTTCCATCTCAACGTCTACGCCCTCTACCCCTCGCGGCAGTACCTGGATGCAAAGATCCGCACCTGGGTCGAGTTCCTCCGCGAGCACATGCCGGCGATGCTCGCCGCGGACGAGCGCAGCCTGGCGGAGAGCGGTGGGTTGGCGAACTGAGCGGGAGTGGTGGGCGGCGTCCTTCGCGACGATCGCGCCCCGGCTTGTCGGGAGTCGTAGGGCGGATAACCGCCTGGCGCTTATCCGCCGATTCTCCGGAGCCCCGCGGATAACGCCAGGGGCGTTATCCGCCCTACAGGCTGTCTCCCACCCTCTGCAACTCCTCGATCAACGCCCGCAGGCAACTCGGCAGTGCTTCCAGGTCGCGTACCAGCAGGCTGCGCTCGCGGATCGCCCAGGGCTCGTCGAGTTCGATGGTCGCCAGTTTCATCGTCCGGCTGTGGCGGCGCGCGGCGGACTGCGGGATCACGCCGATACCGACGCCGCCCTCGATCATCCGGCAGATCGCCTCGAAGCTGGAGACCTGGATGCGCAGCGATAGCTGCTCGCCCATCTGCTCCACCCGTTCGTACAGGAAGGCGTGCAGGGTGGTGCCCTCGGGCAGGCCGATATGCTGGAACTGCAGGGTGTCGCGCAGGCGTACCCTGGCCTGTCCGGCCAGCGGATGGCCTTGGGGCACCGCCATCACCAGGCGGTCGGTGCTGAAATGCAGGACCTGCAGGCCACTGGCCGCCACCGGCCCGGCGATGATGCCGAGGTCGGTGGAGCCGTCCAGCACGCCGCGGACAATGTCGCGGCTGAGGCGTTCCTGCAGGTCGACGGTGACCCCGGGACGAGCGGCAAGGAAGCCGGCGAGGATTTCCGGGAGGAATTCGGTGACCGCGGTGGTATTGGCGAAGATGCGGATATGCCCGGCGGCGTCGCTGCCGTACTCGGTGAACTCGCTCTTCAGGTATTCCACCTGGCGCATGATCAGCCGCGCGTGCTGTAGCAGGCGCTGGCCCGCCGGGGTCAGTTCGACGCCGCGGCTGTCGCGGTACAGCAGGCGGCTGCCGAGCTGGCCTTCGAGCGCCTTGACCCGTGCGCTGGCGGCGGCCGGGGAAAGGAAGGCGCGGCGCGCGCCCTGAGTCAGGCTGGGCGACTCGGCGATATGGATGAACAGGCGCAGGTCGGCGAGATCGAAATGCATGGGCACTCCATGGCGTTCGGCAAATCCGAACGCGCCATTGCGTAATTGCAAATTCTCAAAACGCTAGCATCCTATCATTCTCCTCCCATCACCCCCTAGGTCATGGGAAGCCACGCATGAGTGAGTCCGCTTTCGCCCCCTGGATCGGTCGCCAGGAAGAAACCCACGATCAATTGAGCCGCAACCTGGTCAAGCGCATCGCCGCCACCTTCGGCGAGCTGACCCCGGCCCACGGCGAAGCGCTGCCGCCGCTCTGGCACTGGGCGTTCTTCCAGGACCCGGTGGAGGCCGCCGGCCTCGGCGTCGACGGCCACCCGGCGCGCGGCGGTTTCCTGCCGCCGGCGGACGATCGCAACCGCATGTGGGCCGGCGGGCGCCTGGAGTTCCACCAGCCGCTGCGGGTCGGCGGCGAGGCCAGCCGCACCTCGACCATCCTCCGGGTCGAGGAGAAGCACGGTCGCAGCGGCGCGCTGCTGTTCGTCACCCTGCGCCACGACTACCGCCAGGACGGCCAACTGGCGCTGAGCGAAGAGCACGACATCGTCTACCGCGAACCGACCCCGCCCAAGCTCGGCGGTACCGAGGCCTTGCCCGAGGGCGACTGGCGCGAGGCGCTGGAGCCCGATCCGGTGTTGCTGTTCCGCTACTCGGCGGTGACTTTCAACGGCCACCGCATTCACTACGACTGGCCCTATGTCACCGACGCCGAAGGCTATCCGGGCCTGGTGGTGCACGGTCCGCTGATCGCCACCCTGGCCCTGCGCGCGTTCTGCCGGGCCAATCCGCAGGCGCGCCTGCGTCGCTTCGCCTATCGCGGCCTGCGCCCGCTGATCTGTCCCGAGCCGTTCGAGGTCGGCGGCCGCCTGCTCGCTGCCGGCAAGGCCGAGGTATGGGTCGGCAATGGCGCCGGCCTGGCCCAGCGTGGCGACGTGGAATTCGACTGAAAGGGCCCCAGCGCCCATCCAACGACAAGAATCGAGGAGTCACCGATGAATCCGAACAGCGAAGAGCTGAACGCGATCCGCGAGGGCGTACGTGCCCTCTGCGCCGAATTCGACGCCGCCTACTGGCGCCGCATCGACGAGCAGCGCGGTTTTCCCGAGGCCTTCGTCAAGGCCCTGACCGACGCCGGCTGGCTCTCGGCAATGATCCCGGAGGAGTACGGCGGTTCCGGCCTGGGCCTGGCCGAGGCCTCGGTGATCCTGGAGGAAGTCAACCGCTGCGGCGGCAACTCCGGCACCGTGCACGGGCAGATGTACAACATGTTCACGCTGCTGCGTAACGGCAGCGAGGCGCAGAAGCGCTTCTACCTGCCGAAGCTGGCCAGCGGCGAGCTGCGCCTGCAGTCGATGGGGGTGACCGAGCCGACCACCGGCACCGATACCACCAAGATCAAGACCACCGCCGTGCGCAAGGGCGACCGCTATGTGATCAACGGGCAGAAGGTGTGGATCTCGCGGATCCAGCACTCCGACCTGATGATCCTGCTGGCGCGCACCACGCCGCTGGCCGAGGTGAAGCGCAAGTCCGAAGGCATGTCGATCTTCCTCGTCGACCTGCGCGAGGCCATCGGCAAGGGCCTGACCGTGCAGCCGATCGCCAACATGGTCAACCACGAGACCAACGAGCTGTTCTTCGACAACCTGGAGATCCCCGCCGATAGCCTGATCGGTGAGGAAGGCAAGGGCTTCCGCTACATCCTCGACGGCCTCAATGCCGAGCGCACCCTGATCGCCGCCGAATGCATCGGCGACGGCCGCTGGTTCATCGACAAGGCCAGCCACTATGCCCGCGACCGCGTGGTCTTCGGCCGGCCGATAGGGCAGAACCAGGGCGTGCAGTTCCCCATCGCCGAGGCGCACATCGAAGTGGAGGCCGCCGACCTGATGCGCTGGCGCGCCTGCCAGGAGTACGACGCTGGGCTCAACGCCGGGGCCAGCGCGAACATGGCCAAGTACCTGGCGGCGAAAGCTTCCTGGGAGGCGGCCAACGCCTGCCTGCAGACCCACGGCGGCTTCGGCTTCGCCTGCGAGTACGACGTCGAGCGCAAGTTCCGCGAGACCCGCCTGTACCAGGTGGCGCCGATCTCCACCAACCTGATCCTGTCCTACGTGGCCGAGCACCTGCTCGAACTGCCGCGCTCGTTCTGAAGCGGGAGCCGCCCATGCAGATCGACCGTCTCGACCACCTGGTGCTCACCGTCCGCGACATCGACGCCAGCATCGATTTCTACACCCGCGTACTGGGTATGCGCGCCGTTACCTTCGGCGCGGGTCGCAAGGCCCTCGCCTTCGGTGCGCAGAAGATCAACCTGCACCAGGCCGGGGGCGAATTCGAACCCAAGGCCGAGCGACCTACGCCGGGGTCCGCCGACCTCTGTTTCATCGTCGCCACGCCACTCGAGGCGGTGGCCGAGCAACTGCGCCAGCAGGCCGTGGAAATCCTCGAGGGCCCGGTGCCGCGCACCGGCGCCGGCGGGCCGATCCTCTCGCTGTACCTGCGCGACCCCGACCTGAACCTGATCGAACTGAGCAACCTGCTGTAGGCCGCGTGCCTCGGGACAACTACAAGAGAGCGTTGGTCATGACCGACTACACCCAGCAACTCGCCGGCTTTCTCGCCGGCCTGCGCTACCAGGACCTGCCGCCGGCGGTGCTGGCGCGGATGGAAGAATTGTTCCTCGACTGGCTCGGCTCGGCGCTGGCCGGCAAGGGCCAGCATCCGATCCCATTGTTCGAGCGCTACGCCGAACGCATGGGCCCGGCCGACGGTAGCGCGCAGATCCTGCCCAGCCGGCGGCGCAGCTCGCCGTATTTCGCCGCCCTGGTGAACGGCGCGGCTTCCCACGTGGTGGAGCAGGACGACCTGCACAACAGCTCGGTGCTGCACCCCGCGGCAGTGGTCTTCCCTGCCGCCCTGGCCGCGGCCCAGGACCTCGGCCGCAGTGGCGCCGAGCTGATCCTCGCGGCGGTGGCCGGCTACGAGGCCGGCATCCGCATCGGCGAATTCCTCGGTCGTTCCCACTACCGGGTGTTCCATACCACTGCCACGGTCGGCACCCTCGCCGCGGCAGTGGCGGTGGGCAAGCTGATGGACTTCGACCGCGAGCGCTTCGTCGACCTGCTCGGCAGCGCCGGAACCCAGGCCGCCGGGCTCTGGGAGTTCCTCCGCGACGCCGCCGATTCCAAGCAGTTGCATACCGCCAAGGCCGCCGCCGACGGGCTGCTCGCCGCCTATCTCACCGCCGACGGCCTGAGCGGCGCGCGACACATCCTCGAAGGCGAGCAAGGGATGGCCGCCGGGATGTCCAGCGACGCCGACCCCGAGCGCCTGGTGGATCGCCTCGGCAGCCGCTGGGCGTTGCTGGAAACCTCGTTCAAGTTCCACGCCTCGTGCCGCCATACCCATCCCGCGGCCGACGCGCTGCTGGCGCTGATGCAGCGCGAAGGGCTCGATCACTCGCAGATCGCCGCGGTCACTGCGCGGGTCCACCAGGGCGCCATCGACGTGCTCGGCCGGGTGGTCGAGCCGCAGACCGTGCACCAGGCGAAGTTCTCCATGGGCACCGTGCTGGGCCTGATCGCCGTGTACGGCAAGGCCGGCCTCGGCGAGTTCCATCGGCATGCGCTGAGCGACCCACGGGTCGCTGCGTTCCGCGAGCGGGTCGAGATGCGCCTGGACCCGGAGGTCGACGCCGCCTATCCGCAGCGCTGGCTCGGGCGGGTCGAAGTACTGGATGGCGAAGGGCGGCGCCATACCGCCGCCATCGACGAACCCAAGGGCGATCCCGGCAATACCCTCAGCCGCGACGAGCTGGCCGACAAGTTCCGCCGCCTGCTGGCGTTTTCCGGCGCGGCCACCGGCGCCGAGGCGGAGATCCTTATCCAGCGGGCCTGGGGCCTGCGTCAGGCGCCTTCCGTAACGCCCCTGATCTGATCAACCGAACCAGCCGCACCTCGTCTTCGACGGACGAGGGCAGGGAGTCCGACCCATGACGCAATCCCACCAGCCGCGCCCGCTCGACGGCATCACCGTGGTCAGCCTGGAGCACGCCATCGCCGCGCCCTTCTGCACCCGCCAACTGGCCGATCTCGGCGCGCGGGTGATCAAGATCGAACGCCCCGGCGTCGGCGATTTCGCCCGCGGTTACGACGAGCGGGTCAACGGCCTGTCGTCGCACTTCGTCTGGACCAATCGTTCCAAGCAGAGCCTCAGCCTCGATCTCAAGCAGGCCGAGGCGCTGCCGTTGCTGGAGAAGCTGCTGGCCGGCGCCGACGTGCTGGTGCAGAACCTCGCGCCGGGCGCCGCCGCGCGCCTGGGCCTGTCCTACGAGGCGTTGCGCGAGCGCTTCCCGCGACTGATCGTCTGCGATATCTCCGGCTACGGCGAAGGCGGTCCCTACGAGAAGAAGAAGGCCTACGACCTGCTGATCCAGAGCGAGGGCGGCTTCCTTTCGGTGACCGGCGGCGCCGGGCCGAACGAGATGGCCAAGGCCGGCTGTTCGATCGCCGATATCGCCGCCGGCATGTACGCCTACAGCAGCATCCTCTCGGCCCTGCTGCTGCGCGAGCGCACTGGCGAGGGCAGCCGCATCGACGTGTCGATGCTGGAGAGCCTGGTGGAGTGGATGGGCTACCCGATGTACTACGCCTACCAGGACGCGCCGCCACCGCCGCGCGCCGGCGCTTCGCACTCGACCATCTACCCCTATGGGCCATTCCTCGCCGGCGACGGCGGCACGGTGATGCTCGGCCTGCAGAACGAGCGCGAGTGGCGGGCCTTCTGCGACAAGGTCCTGCGCCGCCCGGAGCTGGCCGACGACGAACGCTTCTCGGCGAACTTCAAGCGCTCGGCCAACCGCGAGGAGCTGCGTGCGCTGATCGTCGAAGCCTTCGCCGCCTTGCCGGCCGCCGAGGTGGTGGCGCGCCTGGAACAGGCGCAGATCGCCAACGCCCACGTCAACGACATGGCCGGGGTCTGGGCGCACCCGCAGTTGCAGGCGCGGCAACGCTGGACCTCCATCGACAGCCCGGCCGGGCGCCTGCCGGCGTTGTTGCCGCCGGCCAGCAGCAGCGCCTTCGTTCCGCGCATGGATGCGGTGCCGGCGCTGGGCGGCGACAGCGACGCGCTGCTTGCCGAACTGGGCTGTACCGCGGCCGATATCCAGCGCCTGCGCGCGACCGGAACGGTATGAGGAGGCGGACATGAACCGACAAATCGTGCGCAGCGCGCTGTTCGTCCCGGCGACCCGCCCGGAGCGGATCCCCAAGGCCCTTGCCAGCGGCGCCGACCGGGTCATCGTCGACCTCGAGGATGCGGTGGAGGAGGGGCTGAAGGTCGAGGCGCGGGCCAATCTCCGGCGTTTCCTCGTCGATACGCCGGAAGCCCGGGTGCTGGTGCGGATCAACGCGGCGGAGCATCCCGGACATGCCGACGACCTGGCGCTGTGCCGCGACCACGCCGGAGTGATCGGCCTGCTCCTGCCGAAAGTGGAGAGCGCCGCCCAGGTGCGCCACGCCGCCGTGGCCAGCGGCAAGCCGGTCTGGCCCATCGTCGAGAGTGCCCGCGGCCTTGCCGCGCTGGGCGAGATCGCCGCCGCCGCGGGGGTCGAGCGGCTGTCCTTCGGCAGCCTCGACCTGGCCCTGGATCTCGATCTCAACAGCGGCAGCAACGCAGCCGAACAGATTCTCGGTCACGCCCGTTACGCGCTGCTCCTGCAATCGCGCCTGGCAGGCCTGGCGCCGCCGCTGGACGGCGTCTACCCGGCGATCCAGAACCGTGTCGGACTGGTCGAGGCAGTGCGCTTCGCTCGCGACATGGGCTTCGGCGGGTTGCTGTGCATCCATCCGAGCCAGGTCGAGCCGATCCACCAGACATTGATGCCGAGTCTCGCGGAACTGGAGTGGGCGCGTCGGGTGGCAGAGGCCGGCGCCTCCGGTGCCGGCGTCTTCGTGGTCGACGGCGAGATGGTCGACGCGCCGGTGCTGGGACGCGCGCGACGCCTGCTGGAGCGGGCCGGGGAGGGTGGCTGAACGCGTTCGACAGACGCGAACGCGGGCTTGAGCAATGGCGAATTCTCCGAACGTGCCGGCTGCGTCAGGCTCGTCGATACCTCGAAAGCACAACAACAATCTGAGGTCACGAAATGTTCAAGACGATGGTACGGGCGCTGTTGTGCGCCCTGGCGATCGGTGGCTCCTGCCTGGCGAATGCCGCGCAGCCTATCGTCATCAAGTTTTCCCACGTGGTCGCGGAAAACACGCCCAAGGGCCAGGGCGCGCTGCTGTTCAAGAAGCTCGTCGAACAGCGCCTGGGCGGCCGGGTCGAGGTGGACGTCTATCCCAACTCGTCGCTGTTCGGCGATGGCAAGGAAATGGAGGCGCTGCTGCTGGGCGACGTGCAGATGCTGGCGCCGTCCCTGGCCAAGTTCGAGCAGTACACGCGCAAGGTGCAGATCTTCGACCTGCCGTTCCTCTTCGACGACATCCAGGCGGTCGACCGCTTCCAGCGCAGCCCGCAGGGGCGCGCCCTGCTGACCAGCATGCAGGGCAAGGGCATCCTCGGCCTGGCCTACTGGCACAACGGGATGAAGCAGCTCTCCGCCAATCGCCCGTTGCTGGAGCCGGAAGACGCGCGCGGGCTGAAATTCCGCGTGCAGGCGTCCGACGTGCTCAACGAGCAGTTCCGCCAGCTCCGCGCGATCTCCCGGAAGATGTCCTTCGCCGAGGTCTACCAGGGCTTGCAGACCGGCGTGGTGAATGGCACCGAGAACACCTGGTCGAACTACGAGAGCCAGAAGGTCAACGAGGTGCAGAAGTATTTCACCGAGTCCAACCACGGCCTGGTGGACTACATGGTGATCACCAACGCGAAGTTCTGGAACGGCCTCCCGGCGGACATCCGCGAAGCGCTGCAGCGGATCATGGACGAGGTCACCGTGCAGGTGAACATCGAAGCCGAGCGCCTCAACCGCGACGCCCGCCAGCGCATCCTCGCCAGTGGCGTCAGCGAGATCCATACCCTGAGCCCGCAGCAGCGCGCCGACTGGCGCCAGGCGATGCAGCCGGTATGGCAGAAATTCCGCGGCAATGTCGGCGCTGACCTGCTCCAGGCCGCCGAAGCTTCCAACCGTCCCGATTGACCCGTCCGGCCCCGTCCGGCCGGGCGGGGCATTGTGGAGAACGCTGCGATGAATCGACTCGTGCGCGTCTGGAACCGCTTCGAGGAGGGCGCTATCGTCTTCCTGCTGGCGGCGATGACGCTGGTGACCTTCCTCTATGTGGTGATGACCAACGTCTTCACCCTGTTCTACGACCTCGGCGACCGCCTGCCGGCACTGCGGGCTCCGCTGTACTCGGTGGGCGACGCGATCCTCGGGGTAGCCCAGGACATGTCCTGGAGCAACGCGCTGACCAAGGCGCTGTTCGGCTGGCTGATCTTCCTCGGCATCGCCTACGGCGTACGCACCGCCGGCCACCTCGGGGTGGACGCCCTGGTGCGCCTGGCGCCGCGTCCCTTGCAGCGCCTGATCGGGATACTCGCCTGCCTCTGCTGCCTGGGCTATGCCGGGCTGTTCATGGTCGCCAGCTACGACTGGGTGAAGACCCTGTTGGTCGCCGGCATCGGCGCCGAGGACCTCGACCACTTCGGCATCCTCCAGGCCTACATCGCGGTGGTGGTGCCGGTCGGCTTCGGCCTGGTGCTGCTGCGCTACCTGGAAATCCTCGTCAACCTGTTGCGCGGTCGCCAGCTCGGGCTGGGCCTCGCCGACGAGGCCGCCGAGGCCTCCAAACTGGCCGGCGAAGAGGCCGGGGAGAACCGTCCATGACCGTGCTGATCCTGTTCCTGCTGCTGTTCCTGTTCATGTTCATCGGCGTGCCCATCGCCATCTCCCTGGGGCTGTCCGGCGCCCTGACGATCCTGCTGTTCAGCCCGGATTCGGTGCGCTCGCTGGCGATCAAGCTGTTCGAGACCTCCGAGGCCTACACCCTGCTGGCGATCCCGTTCTTCCTGCTCTCCGGCGCGTTCATGACCACCGGTGGCGTGGCGCGGCGCCTGATCGACTTCGCCAATGCCTGCGTCGGGCATATCCGCGGCGGCCTGGCGATCGCTGCGGTGCTCGCCTGCATGCTGTTCGCCGCGCTGTCCGGTTCGTCGCCGGCGACGGTGGCGGCGGTCGGCTCGATCG
>NZ_KV828512.1:67902-70562 GCF_001836405.1 Pseudomonas sp. HMSC057H01
GCCGGCGACGGTGGCGGCGGTCGGCTCGATCGCCGTGGCCGGCATGGTCCGCTCCGGCTATCCGCGCGCCTTCGGCGCGGGGATCATCTGCAACGCCGGGACCCTGGGTATCCTCATCCCGCCATCGATCGTGATGGTGGTCTACGCCGCCGCCACCGAGACCTCGGTGGGCAAGCTGTTCGTCGCCGGGGTGGTTCCGGGGCTGCTGCTCGGGGTGATCCTGATGGTGGTGATCTACATCGTCGCACGGGTCAAGAAGCTGCCGGCGCAGCCGCGCGCCAGCTTCCGCGAGTGGCTGGCCGCCGCACGCCGTGCAGGCTGGGGCCTGTTGTTGCTGGTGATCATCCTCGGCGGCATCTATTCCGGGCTGTTCACCCCCACCGAGGCGGCGGCGGTGGCGGCAGTGTACTCGGCCTTCGTCGCGCTGTTCGTGTACAAGGACATGCGTCTGCGCGACTGTCCCAAGGTGCTGCTGGAGTCGGGGCGGCTGAGCATCATGCTGATGTTCATCATCGCCAACGCCATGCTCTTCGCCCACGTGTTGACCACCGAGCAGATCCCCCAGCAGATCACCGAATGGGTGGTGCAGGAAGGCCTGACCCCGATCGGCTTCCTGCTGATGGTCAACGTGGTGCTGCTGGTCGCCGGCAGCTTCATGGAGCCCTCGGCGATCGTGCTGATCCTGGCGCCGATCTTCTTCCCCATCGCCATGAAGCTGGGCATCGACCCGATCCACCTGGGCATCGTCATGGTGGTGAACATGGAGATCGGCCTGGTACACCCGCCGGTCGGCCTCAACCTGTTCGTCACTTCGGCGGTCACTGGCATGCCGCTGGGGGCGACCATCCGCGCGGCGCTGCCGTGGCTGATGATCCTGCTGCTGTTCCTGATCCTGGTGACCTACGTGCCGTTGATCTCGCTGTGGCTGCCGGGCCTGCTGGGCATGAGTTGAGGTCGCGGCGGCGGGGCGCGGGACGCGCTCCGCCGCTGGCGCAAGGCTACGATCGGCGCGGCTTATAGCTACTATCGGTGCTGTCGCGCAGTGGTAAGACCATGGTCGTATGGTTCGTGGGGTGTGCGCTCGCTACAACTGGGCACAACAAAAACAACACTCACGTACCGAGGTTAAAGCCATGTCTGCGGCATCCCTGTACCCCGTGCACCCGGAAGCGGTGGCACGGACCTTCACCGACGAAGCCACCTACAAGACGATGTACCAGCAGTCCGTCGTCAACCCCGACGGCTTCTGGCGCGAGCAGGCCCAGCGGATCGACTGGATCAAGCCGTTCGAGAAGGTCAAGCAGACCTCCTTCGACGACCATCACGTGGACATCAAGTGGTTCGCCGACGGCACCCTCAACGTGTCGCACAACTGCCTCGACCGTCACCTCGCCGAACGCGGCGACCAGGTGGCGATCATCTGGGAAGGCGACGATCCCGCCGACCACCAGGAAATCACCTACCGCCAGCTCCACGAGCAGGTCTGCAAGTTCGCCAACGCCCTGCGCGGGCAGGACGTGCACCGCGGCGACGTAGTGACCATCTACATGCCGATGATCCCCGAGGCCGTGGTCGCCATGCTTGCCTGCACCCGCATCGGCGCGATCCACTCGGTGGTCTTCGGCGGCTTCTCCCCCGAGGCCCTGGCCGGACGCATCATCGATTGCAAGTCGAAGGTGGTGATCACCGCCGACGAAGGCGTGCGCGGCGGCAAGCGTACTCCGCTGAAGGCCAACGTCGACGACGCCCTGACCAACCCTGAAACCTCCAGCGTGCAGAAGATCATCGTCTGCAAGCGTACCGGTGCGGAGATCAAGTGGAACCAGCACCGCGACGTCTGGTACGACGACCTGATGAAGGTTGCCGGCAGCACTTGCGCGCCCAAGGAAATGGGCGCCGAGGACCCGCTGTTCATCCTCTACACCTCCGGCTCCACCGGCAAGCCGAAGGGCGTGCTGCATACCACCGGCGGCTACCTGGTGTACGCCTCGCTGACCCACGAGCGGGTCTTCGACTACCGTCCGGGCGAAGTCTACTGGTGCACCGCCGACATCGGCTGGGTCACCGGCCACACCTACATCGTCTATGGCCCGTTGGCCAACGGCGCCACCACCATTCTGTTCGAGGGCGTACCGAACTACCCCGACGTGACCCGCGTGGCGAAGATCATCGACAAGCACAAGGTTAACATCCTCTACACCGCGCCGACCGCGATCCGCGCGATGATGGCCGAAGGCAAGGCGGCGGTGGCCGGTGCCGACGGTTCCAGCCTGCGTCTGCTCGGTTCGGTGGGCGAGCCGATCAACCCGGAAGCCTGGCAGTGGTACTACGAGACCGTCGGCCAGTCGCGCTGCCCGATCGTCGACACCTGGTGGCAGACCGAGACCGGCGCCTGCCTGATGACCCCGTTGCCGGGCGCCCATGCGATGAAGCCGGGCTCCGCGGCCAAGCCGTTCTTCGGCGTGGTCCCGGCGCTGGTGGACAACCTCGGCAACCTGATCGAAGGCGCCGCCGAGGGCAACCTGGTGATCCTCGACTCCTGGCCGGGCCAGGCGCGGACCCTGTTCGGCGACCATGACCGCTTCGTCGACACCTACTTCAAGACCTTCAAGGGCATGTACTTCACCGGCGACGGCGCGCGCCGCGACGAGGACGGCTAC
>NZ_KV828512.1:70662-92853 GCF_001836405.1 Pseudomonas sp. HMSC057H01
GCCGCGACGAGGACGGCTACTACTGGATCACCGGGCGGGTCGACGACGTGCTCAACGTCTCCGGCCACCGCATGGGCACCGCCGAGGTGGAAAGCGCGATGGTCGCCCACCCGAAGGTCGCCGAGGCGGCGGTGGTCGGCATGCAGCACGACATCAAGGGGCAGGGCATCTATGTCTACGTCACCCTAAACTCCGGGGTCGAGCCGAGCGAGGCGCTGCGCCAGGAGCTGAAGCAATGGGTCCGCCGCGAGATCGGTCCGATCGCCACGCCGGATGTGATCCAGTGGGCGCCGGGACTGCCGAAGACCCGTTCGGGCAAGATCATGCGGCGCATCCTGCGCAAGATCGCCGCGGCCGAGTACGACACCCTCGGCGACATCTCCACCCTTGCCGACCCGGGCGTGGTCCAGCACCTGATCGAGACCCATCGCTCGATGCAGGCCGCCTGACTTCCGCCTGATCCGAAACGACCCCGCGCGGTGCGAGCCGCGCGGGGTCTTTCATTTGGCGCGGGCCGAGGAGGAGGGCGTTTCGAATGGGCTCGCGCCGGGAATGGGGCGGCGGTAACACTTCGGTGATGCGCGCCTGCGCATAATTGGGGCGAGAGGAAACGCCACGCACAGCCAAGGTGCGACACGGGGTAGCAGTCGAGGCGAGTCGTAGCGGCCAAGCCATTGAAGGAGAAGGAATTGGCAATTTATGGCTTGAGATTTGCTTTACTCATTGATTACACTTCGCGCTTTCCGGGCACAAATGTCGCTGCCTGTCAATATCGCCGAATGCCCTCTTCGGTGCTTTTATAATTAGTTGTCGCATTGAAGAAATAACCACTTTCGGCCTGTCGCTAGAATGCCGCTCACCCCAGCTGGCGCCCTGTCCACGAGAAGGCGCCATGCGCAAGAGCCGGTGATCACGCATATCCGTCGGCAGCCTGGGCAAGGTTCTATTTCTCCTGCCAATCGATGCCATCCCCTTCGAAGGAGTTCCAGATGAAGAAGCTCGCACTTCTCGGCGCCCTGGCGCTGTCCGTGCTCTCCCTGCCCACTTTCGCCGCCGACAAGCCGGTGCGCATCGGCATCGAGGCGGCCTATCCGCCGTTCTCGCTGAAGACCCCGGACGGCCAGCTGGCAGGCTTCGACGTGGATATCGGCAATGCCCTCTGCGAAGAGATGAAGGTGCAGTGCAAGTGGGTCGAGCAGGAGTTCGACGGCCTGATCCCGGCACTCAAGGTGCGCAAGATCGATGCGATCCTCTCGTCGATGACCATCACCGACGAGCGCAAGCGTTCGGTCGACTTCACCAACAAGTACTACAACACCCCGGCGCGCTTCGTGATGAAGGAAGGCGCCAGCCTCAACGATCCCAAGGCCGACCTGAAGGGCAAGAAGGCCGGCGTGCTGCGTGGCAGTACCGCCGACCGCTACGCCTCCGCCGAACTGACCCCGGCCGGCGTCGAAGTGGTGCGCTACAACTCCCAGCAGGAAGCCAACATGGACCTGGTGGCCGGTCGCCTCGACGCGGTGGTCGCCGATTCGGTGAACCTCGAAGATGGCTTCCTCAAGACCGATGCCGGCAAGGGCTACGCCTTCGTCGGTCCGCAACTGACCGATGCCAAGTACTTCGGCGAAGGCGTCGGCATCGCCGTGCGCAAGGGCGATAGCGAGCTGGCCGGCAAGTTCAACGCGGCCATCGACGCGCTGCGCGCCAACGGCAAGTACAAGCAGATCCAGGACAAGTACTTCAGCTTCGACGTCTACGGTTCGAACTGACGCTATCCGTCAGAGGTGGCACAAACGTCCGCGACGCCTCGCGCTGTTTGTGCCACTTTTTTATTGAGTGGACGCCACTGCTTTAGCGCTGCATTAGCTGCATAGAGGTACCGTTTTGATGATCACTGGCTACGGTGCGACCATCGTCGATGGCGCCTGGCTGACTCTCCAGCTGGCCCTGCTTTCCATGCTCCTGGCCATCGTCCTCGGCCTGCTGGGCGCGGCCTTCCGCCTGTCGCCGGTGCGCTGGCTGGCCTGGTGCGGCGACCTGTACGCCACGGTAGTGCGCGGCATCCCCGACCTGGTGCTGATCCTGCTGATCTTCTACGGCGGCCAGGGCCTGCTGAACTGGGTCGCCCCGCAACTCGGCTACGACGACTACATCGACCTGAATCCCTTCGTGTCCGGCGTCGGCACCCTCGGCTTCATCTTCGGCGCCTATCTCTCGGAGACCTTCCGCGGCGCCTTCATGGCGATTCCCAAGGGCCAGGGCGAGGCCGGCTACGCCTATGGCATGAGCCACCGCCAGGTGTTCTTCCGCATCCAGGTGCCGCAGATGATCCGCCTGGCGATCCCCGGCTTCACCAACAACTGGCTGGTGCTGGTCAAGGCCACCGCGCTGATTTCCGTGGTCGGCCTGCAGGACATGATGTTCAAGGCCAAGCAGGCCTCCGATGCGACCCGCGAGCCGTTCACCTACTACCTCGCCGTGGCCGGCCTGTACCTGCTGGTGACCAGCGTGTCGCTGCTGTTGCTGCGCCTGCTCGAACGCCGCTATTCGGTCGGCGTGAAAACCGCGGAACTGTGAGTCAAGGGGCCCTATCGTGATCTTCGATTTCTCCGTCATCTGGGACAGCCTTCCGCTCTATTTCGACGGCCTGCTGGTCACCCTCAAGCTGCTCTCGATCTCCCTGCTGATCGGCTTGCTGCTGGCGGTGCCGCTGGCGCTGATGCGGGTCTCCAAGCAGCCGCTGGTGAACTTCCCGGCCTGGCTCTACACCTACGTGATCCGCGGCACGCCGATGCTGGTCCAGCTGTTCCTGATCTACTACGGCCTGGCGCAGTTCGACGCGGTGCGCGAGAGCGCGCTGTGGCCCTGGCTGTCGAACGCGTCCTTCTGCGCCTGCCTGGCGTTCGCCATCAACACCAGCGCCTACACCGCCGAGATCCTCGCCGGCAGCCTGAAGGCCACGCCCCATGGCGAGATCGAGGCGGCCAAGGCGATGGGCATGTCGCGCCTGAAGATGTACCGCCGCATCCTCCTGCCGTCGGCACTGCGGCGCGCCCTGCCGCAGTACAGCAACGAAGTGATCATGATGCTGCAGACCACCAGCCTGGCGTCCATCGTCACCCTGGTGGACATCACCGGCGCCGCGCGGACCGTCTACTCGCAGTACTACCTGCCGTTCGAGGCGTTCATCACCGCCGGCCTGTTCTACCTGTGCCTGACCTTCATCCTGGTGCGCCTGTTCAAGCTTGCCGAGCGCCGCTGGCTGGCCTACCTGGCGCCGCGCAAATCCTGATCCGGAGGACCGCATGGAGCGTATCGACCACCTGCTGCCGTGGAGCACCCTGGGAAGCGAGAAGCGCCTGAGCGTGTTCCGCTTCGGCTGCGGCGCGCGCAAGGTCTACATCCAGTCCAGCCTGCACGCCGACGAGCTGCCGGGCATGCGCACCGCCTGGGAGCTGAAGCAGCGGTTGCGCCTGCTGGAGGCGGAAGGCCGCCTGCGCGGCACCGTCGAGCTGGTGCCGGTGGCCAATCCGGTCGGTCTCGGGCAGATGATCCAGGCGCTGCACCAGGGACGCTTCGAAATGAGCAGCGGGCGCAACTTCAACCGCGATTTCCCCGACCTGCTGGACGCGGTGATCGACAGTGTCGGCGAGCGTCTCGGCAGCGATCCGGCGGCCAATGTCGCGCTGGTCCGCCAGGCCCTGCGCGCGGCGCTGGACGCCCTGCCGCCGGCGACCTCGGAACTGGAGGGCATGCAGCGCCTGCTCTATCGCCACGCCTGCGACGCCGACCTGGTGCTCGACCTGCATTGCGACTTCGAGGCCGCCATCCATCTCTATACCCTGCCGCAGCAATGGCCCACCTTCGCCTCCCTGGCCGCGCGCCTGGGCGCCGCCGTCGGGCTGCTCGCCGAGGAGTCCGGCGGCGGTTCCTTCGACGAGGCCTGCTCGGTGCCGTGGCTGCGCCTGTCGCGCCTGTATCCGCGCGCCGAGCTGCCGCTGGCCTGCCTGGCGACCACCGTCGAACTCGGCGGCCAGGCCGATACCACGGCGCAGCAGGCCGAGGCCAACGCCGCGGCGATCCTGGCCTTCCTCGCCGAGCAGGGCTTCGTCAAGGGCGAATGGCCGGCGGCGCCCGAAGCCTGCTGCGAAGGCTTGCCCTTCGAGGGCACCGAATACGTCCACGCCCCGCATACCGGCGTGGTGAGTTTCCTGCGCCGGCCGGGCGAATGGGTGGAGGCGGGCGAACCGCTGTTCCAGGTCATCGATCCCCTGGCCGACCGTGCCAGCACCGTGTGCGCCGGGGTTTCCGGCGTGCTTTTCGCCATCGAACGGATGCGCTACGCGCAGCCGGGACTCTGGCTGGCCAAGGTGGCCGGTCGTCAACCGATCCGTCAGGGACGCTTGCTCAGCGACTGATTAGCCGAGAACACACACATGTACAAACTGGAAGTCCAAGACCTGCACAAGCGCTACGGTAGCCACGAGGTGCTCAAGGGCGTCTCGCTGGCAGCGAAAGCGGGCGACGTGATCAGCATCATCGGCTCGAGCGGTTCCGGCAAGAGCACCTTCCTGCGCTGCATCAACCTGCTGGAACAGCCGCACGCCGGCAAGATCCTGCTCAACGGCGAGGAGCTGAAGCTGGTGCCCGGCCGCGACGGCGCGCTGAAGGCCGCCGACTCCCGCCAGTTGCAGCGCATGCGCTCGCGCCTGTCGATGGTGTTCCAGCATTTCAACCTGTGGTCGCACATGAGCGCCCTGGAGAACGTCATCGAGGCGCCCGTGCATGTGCTCGGCGTGTCGAAGAAGGAAGCCATCGAGAAGGCCGAGCACTACCTGGCCAAGGTCGGCGTGGCGCACCGCAAGGACGCCTACCCGGCGCACATGAGCGGCGGCGAGCAGCAGCGCGTGGCGATCGCCCGGGCGCTGGCGGTGGAGCCGGAAGTGATGCTGTTCGACGAGCCGACCTCGGCGCTCGACCCCGAACTGGTGGGCGAAGTGCTGAAGGTCATGCAGGACCTGGCGCAGGAAGGCCGCACCATGGTGGTGGTGACCCACGAGATGGGTTTCGCCCGCGAGGTGTCGAACCAGTTGGTGTTCCTGCACAAGGGCCTGGTCGAGGAACACGGCTGCCCGAAGGAAGTCCTCGCCAACCCGCAGTCGGACCGCCTCAAGCAGTTCCTCTCCGGCAGCCTCAAGTAACATTCATCGCAGAGGCCGGCTAAGCTGCTCCCATGACTGCCCAACCCCAACGCATCGGTTTCCTCCTCTGGCCCGCCACCCGCGCGCTGACGCTATCGCTTGCCGAGGAAGCCCTGCGGGCGGCCCGGCGGTTGCACCCCGAGGCGCTCTACGAGCCGCTGTTCCTGCTCGCCGAAGCGCCGGCCGAAGAGGAGGGCTGGCGCCTGCCGGGAACGGCCTGGAACGGCAGGCTGGAGCAATGCTCGCGGCTGTTCCTGGTCGCCGACGAGGCGCCGGCGGCGGTGTCGCCAGCGCTGGGCCTGGCGCTCAAGCAACTGGCGCGTTCGGGAGCGGCGATCGGCGCGCTGTCCGCCGGCATCTACCCGCTGGCCCAGCTCGGCCTGCTCGACGGTTATCGCGCCGCGGTGCACTGGCGTTGGCACGATGACTTCACCGAGCGCTTCCCCAAGGTCATCGCCACCAACCACCTGTTCGAGTGGGATCGCGACCGCATGACCGCCTGCGGCGGCATGGCGGTACTCGACCTGCTGTTGGCGCTGCTGTCCCGCGACCATGGCGCTGAACTGGCCGGCGCGGTCTCGGAGGAGTTGGTGGTGGAGCGCATCCGCGAAGGCAACGAGCGCCAGCGCATCCCGCTGAAGAATCGCCTCGGCTCCAGCCATCCGAAGCTGACCCAGGCGGTACTGCTGATGGAAGCCAATATCGAGGAGCCACTGACCACCGACGAGATCGCCCAGCATGTGTGCGTTTCGCGGCGCCAGTTGGAACGGATCTTCAAGCAATACCTGAACCGCGTACCCAGCCAGTACTACCTGGAGCTGCGCCTGAACCGCGCGCGGCAGATGCTGATGCAGACCAGCAAGTCGATCATCCAGATCGGCCTGTCCTGCGGTTTCTCTTCCGGGCCGCATTTCTCCAGCGCCTACCGCAACTTCTTCGGCGTCACTCCGCGCGAGGACCGCAACCAGCGGCGCGGCGGCAGCGCCTTCGAGACGACCTTCACTCCCGTCGAACGCGGCTGATCGCCAACGGCGCGGCGGTTTCAGCCGGGCTTTGCGACGCCCCGGGAGGCGGATCGCCTCGGGAAGTCGCCGAGTTCGCGACGGGCCGTCGGAATGATCGCCTTCAGCAGTTCCAGCGGAACGTCGCTGGCGAACAGGTTGACCACGAAACGCCGGCCGGCGTCGTCGCGAAATACCTCGAACAGCGGCTGTTCGCCGCGCCAGCACTCCAGGCCGAGGCCGTCGCGCGGATTGACGTCGGAGGCGAAGACGAGACGGTAGTCGATTCCCTCGATGGGCATGGCTTGTTTCCCTGCTGTTCCCGCCCGCGTGGCGGCGTAGAAGAAGTATGCACCCGAGTGCATCGCGCGTTTACACTGCGCCTTCCCGATGCTTTCTGTCGCATTTCCGAAAGCCGCGGAAATTCCCGGGTTGGCGCTATAACAAGTTGTCGCATGGCGGCAATGCCGGCCCGGTCCCAATCCCTACAATCCTTTCATCGATAGCCGCCTTCAGGCAGGAGAAACACCGATGTCCGCTCCCCATGCGCAGGTAGAACGTGCCGATTTCGACCGGTATATGGTCCCCAACTACGCCCCCGCCGCCTTCATTCCGGTGCGAGGCGAGGGATCGCGCGTCTGGGACCAGAGCGGCCGCGAACTGATCGATTTCGCCGGCGGCATCGCCGTGACCTCCCTGGGCCACGCGCATCCGGCGCTGGTCAAGGCGCTCACCGAGCAGGCCCAGCGCATCTGGCACGTTTCCAACGTCTTCACCAACGAGCCGGCCCTGCGCCTGGCGCGCAAGCTGGTGGACGCCACCTTCGCCGAGCGGGTGTTCCTCGCCAACTCCGGCGCCGAAGCCAACGAGGCGGCCTTCAAGCTGGCTCGCCGCTACGCCAACGATGTCTACGGCCCGCAGAAGTACGAGATCATCGCGGCCAGCAACAGCTTCCACGGGCGCACCCTGTTCACCGTCAACGTCGGCGGCCAGCCGAAGTATTCCGATGGCTTCGGGCCCAAGTTCGAGGGTATCACCCACGTTCCCTACAACGACCTGGAAGCGCTGAAGGCGGCGATCTCCGACAAGACCTGCGCCGTGGTGCTGGAACCGATCCAGGGCGAGGGCGGCGTGCTGCCGGCGCAGCAGGCCTACCTGGAAGGGGCGCGCAAGCTGTGCAACGAGCACAACGCGCTGCTGGTCTTCGACGAGGTCCAGAGCGGCATGGGCCGGGTCGGCGAGCTGTTCGCCTACATGCACTACGGCGTGGTCCCGGACATCCTCTCCAGCGCCAAGAGCCTGGGCGGCGGCTTCCCTATCGGTGCGATGCTGACCACCGGCGAGATCGCCAAGCACCTGTCGGTCGGCACCCACGGCACCACCTACGGCGGCAACCCGCTGGCCTCGGCGGTGGCCGAGGCGGCGCTGGACGTGATCAATACCCCGGAAGTGCTGGATGGCGTGAAGGCCAAGCATGAGCGCTTCAAGTCCCGCCTGCAGAAGATCGGCCAGGAGTACGGCATCTTCGGCGAGATTCGCGGCATGGGCCTGCTGATCGGCGCGGCGCTGACCGACGAGTGGAAGGGCAAGGCCAGGGATGTGCTCAACGCCGCCGAGAAAGAGGCGGTCATGGTGCTCCAGGCCAGCCCGGACGTGGTGCGCTTCGCGCCGAGCCTGGTGATCGACGACGCCGAGATCGACGAAGGCCTGGAGCGCTTCGAGCGCGCCGTGGCCAAGCTGGTCCGCGGCTGAGCGAACCCACGGGGCCCCGGCGCAGGCCGGGGCACCCGATGCGACATCCCGGAGCGGCCCGCGCCGGAGCCGGGAACCGTGCCGCCGTGCGTGGCGCGGGATCTTCCCTGCTGGACGTTCGAAACCGTGGCACAGGAAGGTGCCGCGGTCCCGCGCATGGATGCGGCAATCATCGTTGTCTGAGAAAGGAGTGACGCCATGTTGGTGATGCGCCCCGCCCAAGCGGCCGACCTGCCACAGGTGCAGCGTCTGGCGGCGGACAGCCCGGTAGGCGTCACGTCCTTGCCGGATGACGCCGAACGCCTGCGCGACAAGATCCTCGCTTCCGAGGCCTCGTTCGCCGCGGAGGTAAGCTACAACGGCGAGGAAAGCTATTTCTTCGTCCTCGAGGACAGCGCCAGCGGCGAGCTGGTCGGCTGCTCGGCGATCGTCGCCTCGGCCGGGTTCTCGGAACCGTTCTACAGCTTCCGCAACGAAACCTTCGTGCACGCCTCGCGCTCGCTGTCGATCCACAACAAGATCCATGTCCTCTCGCTGTGCCACGACCTTACCGGCAACAGCCTGCTGACCAGTTTCTACGTACAGCGCGACCTGGTGCAGAGCGTCTATGCCGAACTCAACTCGCGCGGTCGCCTGCTGTTCATGGCCAGCCATCCGGAGCGCTTCGCCGACGCGGTGGTGGTGGAGATCGTCGGCTACAGCGACGAGCAGGGCGAATCGCCGTTCTGGAACGCGGTCGGGCGCAACTTCTTCGACCTGAACTACATCGAGGCGGAAAAGCTCTCCGGGCTGAAGAGCCGCACCTTCCTCGCCGAACTGATGCCGCACTATCCGATCTACGTGCCGCTGTTGCCGGATGCCGCCCAGGAATCCATGGGCCAGGTTCACCCGCGAGCGCAGATCACCTTCGACATCCTGATGCGCGAAGGCTTCGAGACCGACAACTACATCGACATCTTCGATGGCGGCCCGACCCTGCACGCGCGCACCTCGGGGATTCGCTCGATCGCCCAGAGCCGGGTGGTTCCGGTGAAGATCGGCGAGGCGCCGAAGAGCGGGCGTCCATACCTGGTCACCAACGGCCAGTTGCAGGACTTCCGCGCGGTTGTGCTGGACCTGGACTGGGCGCCCGGCAAGCCGGTGGCCCTGAGTGTTGAAGCCGCCGAGGCCCTGGGCGTCGGCGAAGGCGCCAGCGTGCGCCTGGTAGCGGTCTGAAGGAGCCAGTCATGATCGTACGTCCTGTTACCAGCGCCGACCTGCCGGCCCTGATCGAGCTGGCGCGCAGCACCGGCACCGGCCTGACCACCCTGCCGGCCAACGAGCAGCGCCTGCAGCATCGCGTCAGTTGGGCCGAGAAGGCCTTCCGTGGCGAGGCCGAACGCGGCGACGCCGACTACCTGTTCGTCCTCGAGGACGACGCCGGCAAGGTCGTCGGCATCTCCGCCATCGCCGGAGCGGTAGGGCTTCGCGAACCCTGGTACAACTACCGGGTCGGCCTCACCGTGAGCGCCTCGCAGGAACTCAACATCCATCGCGAGATCCCCACGCTGTTCCTGGCCAACGACCTGACCGGCAATTCCGAGCTGTGCTCGCTGTTCCTCCACGCCGACCACCGCAGCGGCCTCAACGGCAAGCTGCTGTCGCGCGCGCGCTTCCTGTTCATCGCCGAATTCCGCCACCTGTTCGGCGACAAGCTGATCGCCGAGATGCGCGGCATGTCCGACGAGGAGGGGCGTTCGCCATTCTGGGAAAGCCTCGGCCGGCACTTCTTCAAGATGGAATTCTCCCAGGCCGACTACCTCACCGGGGTCGGCAACAAGGCCTTCATCGCCGAGCTGATGCCGAAGTTCCCGCTCTACACCTGCTTCCTCTCCGAGGAGGCGCGCGGGGTGATTGGCCGCGTCCATCCGAACACCGAGCCGGCGTTGGCCATGCTCAAGGCCGAGGGCTTCAGCTACCAGGGCTACGTCGACATCTTCGACGCCGGCCCGGCGATCGAGGCCGAGACCGACAAGATCCGCGCCATCGCCGAGAGCCAGAACCTGGTGCTGGCGGTGGGCACTCCCGGCGACGACGCCGAGCCCTACCTGATCCACAACCGCAAGCGCGAAGACTGTCGCATCACCGCCGCGCCGGCGCGGGCCGCCGCCGGCACCCTGGTGGTCGATCCGCTGACCGCCAAGCGCCTGCGCCTGTCGGCCGGCGCCTCGGTACGCGCGGTGCCGCTGTCGGCGCAGAAGCGCGCTTGAAAGCCTGATGGAGGCGTCCCGACGAGGGCGCCCGAGGAGTCGATGATGAGTACCCATTACATTGCCGGCCAGTGGCTGGCGGGCCAGGGCGAGACCCTGGAGTCCCTCGACCCGGTTGGCCAGGGTGTGGTCTGGTCCGGGCGCGGCGCTGACGCCGCCCAGGTCGACGCTGCCGTGCGAGCCGCCCGCGAGGCCTTCCCGGCCTGGGCGCGGCGCCCGCTGGAGCAGCGCATCGAGTTGCTCGAGCGCTTCGCTGCGACCCTCAAGTCCCGCGCCGACGAGCTGGCCCGGGCGATCGGCGAGGAAACCGGCAAGCCGCTGTGGGAGTCGGCCACCGAAGTGACCAGCATGGTCAACAAGGTGGCGATCTCGGTGCAGGCGTTCCGCGAGCGCACCGGCGAGAAGTCCGGTCCGCTGGCCGACGCCACCGCCGTGCTGCGGCACAAGCCGCATGGCGTGGTGGCGGTATTCGGTCCCTACAATTTCCCCGGCCACCTGCCCAACGGTCATATCGTCCCGGCGCTGCTGGCCGGTAACTGCGTGGTGTTCAAGCCCAGCGAGCTGACCCCGAAGGTCGCCGAGCTGACGCTCAAGGCCTGGATCGAGGCCGGCCTGCCGGCCGGCGTGCTCAACCTGGTCCAGGGCGGTCGCGAAACCGGCGTCGCGCTGGCCGCCCACCGTGGGCTCGACGGTCTGTTCTTCACCGGGTCCAGTCGCACCGGCAACCTGCTGCACAGCCAGTTCGGCGGCCAGCCGCAGAAAATCCTGGCGCTGGAGATGGGCGGCAACAACCCGCTGGTGGTGGAGGAGGTCGCCGACCTCGACGCCGCCGTCTACACCATCATCCAGTCCGCCTTCATCTCCGCCGGCCAGCGCTGCACCTGCGCCCGCCGCCTGCTGGTGCCGCAGGGCGCCTGGGGCGACGCACTGCTGGCGCGCCTGGTGGCGGTCAGCGCTACCCTGCGGGTCGGGCGCTTCGACGAACAGCCGGCGCCGTTCATGGGCGCGGTGATTTCGCTGAGCGCCGCCGAGCACCTGCTCAAGGCCCAGGAGCATTTGATCGGCAAGGGCGCACAGCCGCTGCTGGCGATGACCCAGCCGATCGACGGCGCCGCCCTGCTGACCCCGGGCATCCTCGACGTCAGCACGGTGGCCGAGCGACCGGACGAAGAGTTCTTCGGGCCGTTGTTGCAAGTGATCCGCTACTCCGATTTCGCTGCGGCGATCCGTGAAGCCAACGCCACCCAGTACGGCCTGGCCGCCGGGCTGCTGTCGGATTCCCGCGAGCGTTTCGAGCAGTTCCTCGTGGAAAGCCGCGCCGGCATCGTCAACTGGAACAAGCAGCTCACCGGCGCCGCCAGCAGCGCGCCGTTCGGCGGTATCGGCGCGTCCGGCAACCACCGGCCGAGCGCCTACTACGCCGCCGATTACTGCGCCTATCCGGTCGCCTCGCTGGAAAGCCCCAGCGTGTCCCTTCCTGCCACCCTGACTCCCGGGATCAGCCTATGAATGCCCATGAAGTGAATTTCGACGGCCTGGTCGGCCCGACCCACAACTACGGCGGCCTGTCCTACGGCAATGTCGCTTCGCAAAGCAACAGCCAGGCGGTGTCCAACCCGAAGGAAGCGGCGAAGCAGGGCCTGGCGAAGATGAAGGCGCTGATGGAGATGGGTTTCAAGCAGGGGGTGCTCGCCCCGCAAGCCCGCCCGGATACCGCTGCGCTACGTAGCCTGGGCTTCTCCGGCAGCGACGAGGAGGTGATCCGCCGCGCGGCGAAGGAAGCGATGCCTCTCCTCGCCGCCTGCAGTTCGGCGTCGAGCATGTGGACCGCCAATGCCGCCACGGTCAGCCCGAGCGCCGACACCGCCGACGGCCGCGTGCATTTCACCGCGGCCAACCTGAACTGCAAGTTCCATCGATCCATCGAGCATCCCACCACCAGCCGCGTGCTGGCGGCGATGTTCAACGACGAGCGGTATTTCGCCCATCACGCGGCGCTGCCGGCGGTGAGCCAGTTCGGCGACGAAGGCGCGGCCAACCACACGCGCTTCTGCAAGGACTATGGCGATGCCGGCGTGGAGTTCTTCGTCTTCGGTCGCAGCGCCTTCGACAGTCGCTTCCCGGCGCCGCAACGCTATCCGGCGCGCCAGACCCTGGAAGCCTGCCAGGCCGTCGCGCGCCTGCACGGGCTGAGCGAGGCCGGAGTGGTCTACGCTCAACAGAACCCGGCGGTGATCGACCAGGGCGTGTTCCACAACGATGTGATCTCGGTGGGCAATGGCGAGGTGCTGTTCCATCACGAGGACGCCTTCCTCGATACCGAGAAGGTCCTTGCCGAACTGCACGACAAGCTTGGCCGCCGCGGCGGCCGCTTCCGCGCCATCTGCGTGCCGCGCGACCAGGTCGCGGTGGAGGACGCGGTGAAGTCCTATCTGTTCAACAGCCAACTGCTGTCGAAGGCCGACGGTTCGATGCTGCTGGTGGTACCGGAGGAGTGCCGGAACAACCCGCGGGTCTGGAACTACCTGGACCAGCTCACCGGCGACGACGGCCCGATCCGCGAAGTGAAGGTCTTCGACCTCAAGCAGAGCATGCAGAACGGCGGCGGCCCGGCCTGCCTGCGCTTGCGCGTGGCGCTGCAGGAGCGGGAGCTGGCGGCGGTGAATCCGGGGGTGATCATGAGCGCCGGCCTGTACGACACGCTGGTAGCCTGGGTCGACCGGCACTACCGCGACCGCCTGAGCGAAACCGACCTGGCCGACCCGCAACTGCTGCTGGAGTGCCGGACGGCATTGGATGAACTGACGCAGATCCTTAAACTGGGTTCGGTTTATTCCTTCCAACTCGATTGAGAGCCTCGCCACCATGTCCGATAGCCTGCAACTGATCCTCGAAGATACCGACGGCACCCAGCTGGAAACTTCCTGCACCCGTTTCGCCGTGGTCTGGCAGGGCAAGGAAGTGTGGGTCCAGCAAGCCGGCAACGGCCAGTTGCTGATCGGCGTCGACGTCGAAGACGGCGATACCGAATACACCAACCTGCTGCTGCGGCCGATGGCGACCAACCTGGTCAGCCTGCAACTGGAGATGGAGCCGATCGAAGAGGGCGACGACCACGAGCACGGCCCCGACTGCGGCTGCGACCACACCCACTGACTGAGGACATCCCATGCTCGCCCTCGGCAAACTGCTCGACTTGACCCTGGCCGGCCGCGAGCCGACCGAGAAGATCCAGCTCACCGCCGACGGCACCCGCCTGCACTGGCTGGCCGAGGGCGCGCTGGAAGTCACGCCGATCGGCGCCCGCGACAACGGCGTCGACCTGTTGCTCTCGGCCGGTATCCACGGCAACGAGACCGCGCCCATCGAACTGCTCGAACGGCTGATCCGCAAGGTCGCCGCGGGCACCCTCAAGCCTGCCGCCAGGGTCCTCTTCCTGTTCGGCAACCCAGAAGCCATCCGCCGCGGCGAGCGCTACGTCGAACAGGACATGAACCGCCTGTTCAACGGTCGCCACGAGGAGGGCAGCGGCAACGAGGCCTTCCGTGCCGCCGAGCTGGAGCGCCTGGCCCAGGTGTTCTTCAGCAAGACCGAGCGAGTCCACCTGCACTACGACCTGCATACCGCGATCCGCGGCTCGAAGATCGAGCAGTTCGCCCTCTACCCCTGGGCCGAGGGCCGCGAGCATTCCCGCAGCGAACTGGCCCGCCTGCGCGACGCCGGCATCGAGGCGGTGCTGTTGCAGAACAAGCCGGGCATCACCTTCAGCGCCTACACCTACGGCCAGCTCGGCGCCGAGGCCTTTACCCTGGAACTGGGCAAGGCACGTCCGTTCGGAGAGAACCAGGAGGTCAACCTGGAGCGCCTGGAGCGGAGCCTGGAGCTGCTGATCGACGGCAGCGAGGAACAGCCGGACGGCTCCCGACTCGATGGCCTCAAGCTGTTCAGCGTGTCGCGCGAGGTGATCAAGCACAGCGACCACTTCCGCCTGCACCTCGACGACGACGTGGCCAACTTCACCGAACTCTCGCCGGGCTACCTGCTGGCCGAGGATATCGGCGGCACGCGCTGGGTGGTGGAGGAGGTCGGCGCGCGCATCATCTTCCCCAATCCGCGGGTGAAGAACGGCTTGCGCGCCGGAATCCTGGTGGTGCCGGCCAAGCTCTGAGACGTATCGGCCTTCCCTCTCGATCATGACGGAGCGCTTCGGCGCTCCGTTTCCGTTGCGGCCGGGAAGATTTCCCGACTTCCCTTGTGGCTGTCGGTAGAGCGCCGTAGGATCGGGCTTTTCCGCCGAACCGAGGAGCCCTCCGTGCCTGTCATCGACCTGCGCAGCGACACCGTCACCCAGCCCACCGCCGGCATGCGCGAAGCCATGGCCGCGGCCGAACTGGGCGACGACGTCTATGGCGAGGACCCCACGGTCAACCGCCTGGAGGCCGAACTGGCGGCGCGCCTGGGCTTCGCCGCGGCGCTCTTCGTACCGACCGGGACCATGAGCAACCTGCTCGGATTGATGGCCCACTGCGAGCGCGGCGACGAATACATCGTCGGCCAGCAGGCGCATACCTACAAATACGAGGGCGGCGGTGCCGCGGTGCTGGGCTCGATCCAGCCGCAGCCGATCGACGGCGAGGCCGACGGATCGCTCGACCTGGACAAGGTCGCGGCGGCGATCAAGGCCGACGACTTCCATTTCGCCAGGACCCGCCTGCTGGCCCTGGAAAACACCATGCAGGGCAAGGTGCTGCCGCTCGACTACCTGGCCGCGGCGCGCGCCTTCACTCGCGCGCGTGGCCTGGCCCTGCACCTGGATGGCGCGCGCCTGTACAACGCGGCGGTGAAGCTGGGCGTAGACGCCAGCGAGATCACCCGGCACTTCGACTCGGTGTCGGTGTGCCTGTCCAAGGGCCTCGGTGCGCCGGTGGGCTCGGTGCTTTGCGGCAGCGTCGAACTGATCGGCAAGGCCCGTCGCTGGCGCAAGATGGTCGGCGGCGGGATGCGCCAGGCCGGCCTGCTGGCGGCTGCCGGCCTGTACGCCCTCGACCACCAGGTGGCACGCCTGGCCGACGACCACGCCAACGCCGCGCGCCTGGGCGACGGGCTGCGCGAACTGGGCTATGCGGTGGAGCCGGTGCAGACCAACATGGTCTACGTCGATGTCGGCGAGCGGGCGGTCGCGCTGCGCGACTTCCTCGCCGAGCGCGAGGTGCGGATCAGCGCGGCGGCGCGTTTGCGCCTGGTCACCCACCTGGACGTTTCCGCCGAGTCCATAGGACAAGTACTGGATGCCTTCGCGGCCTTTCGTCGCTCATAAGCGAAAAGGTCGGCAATAGGCAATAACTATCGCGCAAATACACTACAACCTTGCCCAAGGGCCGATATAATGCGGCCCTTTGCCGGCGATTCGTGGCCGCCAATTTTCCGTGGAAGAACCTATGAAAAGCGCTGAAATCCGTGAAGCCTTCCTCCGCTTCTTCGAAGAGAAGGGACACACCCGTGTCGCTTCCAGTTCGCTGATCCCGGCGAACGATCCGACCCTGCTGTTCACCAACGCGGGCATGAACCAGTTCAAGGACTGCTTCCTCGGCCTGGAAAAGCGCGCCTACACCCGTGCGACCACCAGCCAGAAATGCGTGCGCGCCGGCGGCAAGCACAACGACCTGGAAAACGTCGGCTACACCGCGCGGCACCACACCTTCTTCGAAATGCTGGGTAACTTCAGCTTCGGCGACTATTTCAAGCGCGACGCCATCCATTACGCCTGGGAGTTCCTCACCGGCGAGAAATGGCTGAACCTGCCCAAGGAAAAGCTCTGGGTCACCGTCTACGCCACCGACGACGAGGCCTACGACATCTGGACCAAGGAAGTCGGCGTGCCCGCCGAGCGTATGGTGCGGATCGGCGACAACAAGGGTGCGCCCTATGCGTCCGACAACTTCTGGGCGATGGGCGATACCGGACCTTGCGGTCCCTGCACCGAGATCTTCTTCGACCATGGTCCGGAGATCTGGGGCGGCCCGCCCGGTTCGCCGGAAGAGGACGGCGACCGCTACATCGAGATCTGGAACAACGTGTTCATGCAGTTCAACCGCACTGCGGACGGCGTCATGCACCCGCTGCCGGCGCCGAGCGTGGACACCGGCATGGGCCTGGAGCGCGTCAGCGCGGTACTCCAGCACGTGCACTCGAACTATGAGATCGACCTGTTCCAGAACCTGCTGAAAGCCTCCGCCGAGGCCATCGGCTGCGCCAACGACGACGCGCCGTCGCTGAAGGTGGTAGCCGACCACATCCGTTCCTGCAGCTTCCTGATCGCCGACGGCGTGCTGCCGTCCAACGAAGGTCGCGGCTACGTCTTGCGGCGGATCATCCGCCGCGCCTGCCGCCACGGCAACAAGCTGGGCGCCAGGGGCACCTTCTTCCACAAGATCGTCGCAGCGCTGGTCGCCGAGATGGGCGATGCCTTCCCCGAGCTGAAGCAACAGCAGGCACACATCGAGCGCGTGCTGAAGACCGAGGAAGAGCAGTTCGCCAAAACCCTGGAGCAAGGCCTGAAGATCCTCGAACAGGACCTTGCCGAACTGCAGGGCAGCGTGATTCCCGGCAACGTGGTGTTCAAGCTGTACGACACCTATGGCTTCCCGGTCGACCTGACCAATGACATCGCCCGCGAGCGCGAGCTGACCATCGACGAGGACGGCTTCGAGCGCGAGATGGAGGCCCAGCGCGAGCGCGCCCGCGCTTCCAGCGCCTTTGGCATGGACTACAACAGCCTGGTCAAGGTCGACGGCGAGACCCGCTTCCTCGGCTACCAGGGTGTCTCCGGCGCTGGACAGATCGTCGCGCTGTTCAGGGACGGCCAGGCCGTCGAGCGCCTGGAGGAGGGCGAGGAGGGCGTCGTGGTCCTCGACCAGACGCCGTTCTACGCCGAGTCCGGCGGCCAGGTCGGCGACAGTGGCTACCTCGAGGCGGCTGGCGTGCGCTTCGACGTGCGCGATACCACCAAGGCCGGCGGCGCGCACCTGCACCACGGCGTGGTCGCCCGGGGCAACCTGAGCGTTGGCGCCGCGGTCAAGGCCGAGGTCGACGCCTCGGTACGCCAGGCCACCGCGCTCAACCACTCCGCGACCCACCTGCTGCATGCCGCGCTGCGCCAGGTACTGGGCGACCACGTACAACAGAAGGGCTCGCTGGTGGACAGCCAGCGCCTGCGTTTCGACTTCAGCCACTTCGAGGCGATCAAGGCGGAACAACTGAAGGCCCTGGAAGATATCGTCAACGCCGAAATCCGTCGCAACACCGAGGTCGAGACCGAGGAAACCGATATCGACACCGCCAAGGCCAAGGGCGCCATGGCGCTGTTCGGCGAGAAGTACGGCGACCAGGTGCGCGTGCTGAGCATGGGCGGCGATTTCTCCGTCGAGCTGTGCGGTGGCACCCACGTATCCCGCACCGGCGACATCGGCCTGTTCAAGATCACCAGCGAGGGTGGCGTGGCTGCCGGCGTACGCCGTATCGAGGCGGTCACCGGCGCGGCGGCGCTGGCCTACCTGAACGGTGCCGAGGAGCAGCTCAAGGAAGCCGCCAGCCTGGTCAAGGGCAGCCGCGACAACCTGCTGGACAAACTCGGCGCCCTGCTGGAGCGCAACCGCTCGCTGGAGAAGGAGCTGGAACAGCTCAAGGCCAAGGCTGCCAGCGCGGCCGGCGACGACCTTTCGGCGGCGGCGGTGGAAATCAAGGGCGCGAAGGTACTCGCCGCGCGCCTCGATGGTCTGGACGGCAAGGCGCTGCTGGCGCTGGTCGACCAGTTGAAGAACAAGCTCGGCCGCGCAGTGATCCTGCTCGGCGGCGAGCTGGACGGGAAGGTCGTACTGGTCGCAGGCGTGACCCAGGACCTGACCGGTCAACTGAAGGCCGGCGAGCTTATGAAGCAAGCCGCGGCGGCAGTTGGTGGCAAAGGTGGCGGACGCCCGGATATGGCCCAGGGCGGCGGCACCAATGCAGCGAAATTGGACGAGGCCCTGGCCCTGGCCCAGCGCTTCGTCGAGCAAGGGCTCTGATGCCATGCTGGCCCCGCGCCAGAGCGACGCGGGGCCGGGCGGCCAGCGCCCCTTGATGCCCGGCCGGCGGTGCGCCCCGCCAGTCCGGGTAGCGAAAGAATGTGGCAGGTTCAAAAGGGCGCCCTTCACGGAATCAGGCGGTTTGAAATGGCTTTGATCGTACAGAAGTTTGGAGGGACCTCCGTCGGCACCGTCGAGCGTATCGAGCAGGTGGCCGAGAAGGTGAAGAAATTCCGCGAAGCGGGCGATGACGTCGTCGTGGTGGTATCCGCCATGAGCGGCGAGACCAACCGTCTGATCGGCCTGGCCAACCAGATCATGGAGCAGCCGGTTCCGCGCGAACTGGACGTCATGGTCTCGACCGGAGAGCAGGTGACCATCGCCCTGCTCAGCATGGCTCTGATCAAGCGCGGCGTGCCGGCGGTCTCCTATACCGGCAACCAGGTGCGTATCCTCACCGACAGCGCACACACCAAGGCGCGCATCCTGCACATCGACGACACCCACATCCGCGCCGACCTCAAGGCCGGCAGGGTAGTGGTGGTCGCCGGTTTCCAGGGCGTCGACGGCAACGGCAACATCACCACGCTGGGCCGCGGCGGTTCCGATACCACCGGGGTGGCCCTGGCGGCGGCGTTGAAGGCCGACGAATGCCAGATCTACACCGACGTCGACGGCGTCTACACCACCGATCCGCGCGTAGTGCCGCAGGCCCGCCGGCTGGACAAGATCACCTTCGAGGAAATGCTGGAAATGGCCAGCCTCGGTTCCAAGGTGCTGCAGATCCGGGCGGTCGAGTTCGCCGGCAAGTACAACGTTCCGCTGCGCGTGCTGCACAGCTTCCAGGAGGGTCCGGGCACCCTCATTACTATCGATGATGAAGAGGAATCCATGGAACAGCCGATCATCTCCGGCATCGCCTTCAACCGCGACGAAGCCAAGCTGACCATCCGTGGCGTACCCGATACCCCCGGCGTGGCCTTCAAGATCCTCGGGCCGATCAGTGCCGCCAATGTGGAAGTCGACATGATCGTGCAGAACGTGGCGCACGATAACACCACCGACTTCACCTTCACGGTGCATCGCAACGATTACCTGAACGCCCTGGAAATTCTCAAGCAGACCGCCGCCAACATCGGCGCGCGCGAAGCCATCGGCGACACCAACATCGCCAAGGTTTCCATCGTCGGCGTCGGCATGCGTTCGCACGCCGGCGTGGCCAGCCGCATGTTCGAGGCGCTGGCCAAGGAAAGCATCAACATCCAGATGATCTCCACCTCGGAAATCAAGGTTTCCGTGGTGATCGAAGAGAAGTACCTGGAACTGGCGGTACGTGCCCTGCACACGGCGTTCGAGCTCGACGCGCCGGCGCGACAGGGTGAGTGACGCTGGCAGGCGAAAGGCGCGGCAACCCCGCGCCTTTTGTCGTTTTTGACCGTTCGGCAGGAACTTTCATTCCGGCGGGACTGGTCAATACTGGGTGAAGGATCGCGCTCTTGATTTCTGCGGATCCGCCGCCATTTCTTTTTTGCAGACTGTTGTCCTGAAATATTCGCGTGAGGAGAAAGGAATGCTGATTCTGACTCGTCGGGTCGGAGAGACCCTGATGGTAGGTGACGACGTCACCGTGACGGTACTGGGTGTCAAAGGGAACCAGGTGCGCATCGGCGTCAACGCGCCGAAGGAAGTCGCCGTGCACCGGGAGGAAATTTACCAGCGCATCCAGAAAGAGAAAGATCAAGAGCCAAACCATTAATTTTTATCTAATTTTCCCTTTGCAAACGGGGTAAAGATGGGTATCATGCGCCCCGTGTTGCGGAGAGGTGGCCGAGTGGCCGAAGGCGCTCCCCTGCTAAGGGAGTACACCTCAAAAGGGTGTCGGGGGTTCGAATCCCCCCCTCTCCGCCATTCAAGTGTTAGAGGTTGATTCAGGCGGCGAAAGCCATCTTGGTAACTAAGTTACTGATTTGATTGAAAAAATCGCTTGACGGATAGAATCCACAATCTATAATGCGCCCCCACGACGCACTCATAGCTCAGCTGGATAGAGTACTCGGCTACGAACCGAGCGGTCGGAGGTTCGAATCCTCCTGAGTGCGCCATATTTCGAAGGGTTCCTCTCGTCAGGGGCTCGACGGACGAAGGATCGACAGTTGCGGTCTTTCACGGTAAAACAAGCGTTACCGGCAGGTGGCCGGAAAAAGCACCGACACGCACTCATAGCTCAGCTGGATAGAGTACTCGGCTACGAACCGAGCGGTCGGAGGTTCGAATCCTCCTGAGTGCGCCATACCGAAAGGGCCTGCAGCAATGCAGGCCCTTTTTCTTTGCCCGGGATTTTTCTTCCGCCGGAACGCGGCCCCGTCGTCAGGCGGGGCGGGAAGGGGTCAGACCAGCACCGAGTACCAGAACACCCGGCCGATCACGTTGATGTGCTCGGCGGCTTCCTGGGGCTCGTAGCGCTCGTCCGGGTGCTCGTCGCTGTTGAAGCTGCGAATGCGCAGGCCGCCGCCCGGAAGGCGGTAGAGCAGTTTCACGCGCAGTTGGCCGTCGTGGTCGAAGGCGTACATGTCGCCGTCCTTGATCGTCCGCGCGCTAGTGTCCACGCCTACCGTGCTGCCGTCCGGCAGCACCGGCTCCATGCTGTTGCCGCTGACCGTGACGCAGGCGGCACTGGCCGGATCGATGTTCTTCTTGCGCAGGGTGTACTTGCCGAAGCGCAGCTTGCGCCCGCCGGTCTGCAGGATCACCGTGCTGCCCTTGCCGCCGGACAGCTCGATCTCCTTGTAGAAGGGCAGTTCGATCTCGTCGGCATCCAGGGGCGTTTCGTCGTCCCATGACTCTACTGCGCCAAGCCAACTGGCATTGGGTCCTGCGTTCGCCTGGCCGCGCTCGGCGAGCATCTCGCCGCGACCTTCCGCCAGCCACAGGGGGTTGACGCCGCAGGCGCCGGCGATCTGCGCGACGAAGCTGGTGGCGCGGGACTTGCCGCGCTCCAGATCGGAAATGGAGGTCTGGGTCATGCCTACCGCCTGGGCAAGCTGGACCTGGCTGAGATGGGCGTGCTTGCGCGCCGCCTTGATGCGATCTTTGAGTTCCATAGGGGGCAAGACTAAGGGTGTGCCTGTGGCATTGCAAGCGTCCGTATATGGGTATTACCATAATTTCAGCGCTTTCCTACTCGCCTCGGGTAGGACGGCGGCCCAACACAGCCACTGCGGGTGGCTAATGCGAGCGGCCAGCCAGGTGGGCCGGCCAAGGAGGGAATACCATGTTTCAAAGTACCGAGCAGGCGCTGGCCGTGGCCTACTGGATGTTCGAGCACCAGCCGGGACCGAAGTCGTCGACGGCGATGGTGATCGATGGCCTGCGCGAGCGCTTCGATCGCAGCTTCATCGAACACCTGCCCAGCGGTTTGAGTCTGCACGAATGGCAGGCCCAGGCGGTGATGACCGTGCGTTTCGCCCAGCGCCAGCTGGCTGCGCACCCACTGGAGCTGGCGGTGGTGCGGGCCGAGTTCGCCCGCGGGCGGGATTTCGTCCTTGGCCTGGCGGCTTTGCGCGACTGGCTGAAGCCCGGGGCCGACCCGATCGAGCAGCGGGCAACCCTGGCCTTGCTGATGCGCATGTTCCGTCGTCCGCCGTCGAGCATCCGCGAGATCGAGCGACTCAGCGGCCTGTCGAAGAGCACCCTGCATCGCTGGGACAAGGAATGGCGCGAGCGGGTCGTCGCTTTGCTGCACCAGGCCTTGCAGCGACTGGAGGAGCCGATGGCGGAGGTGGGGATCGTGTGCGAGCGCTAAAAAAATTTCTATATGAAAACGGGTTTTCCCATATTGACGCTATGGGACGATAAAGGTATAAATTCTCCACGATTGAAATTCCTCTGGCCGAAGCCCGCCGATGCGGGCTTCGGCCGTTCCGGG
>NZ_KV828512.1:92953-97747 GCF_001836405.1 Pseudomonas sp. HMSC057H01
CGGCCGTTCCGGGCCCGCCTTTTCGGCGGGCCTTTGCATTTCCGGGAGTCATCCATGTCCGAGCCAAGCTCTGCGGCCTCCGCCGCCAGCGCAATGGCTGGCGGCGGCCTGGCCATGTACCTGCCGGGTATCGATGGCAACGCCTTGCTGGGAGGCTTCGGCGGCGCCATCTTCTTTGTCGTGTTCGCCCGTGACTACAACGCCCTGACCCGCCTCGGCTATCTGCTGGTGTCCTGGGTCGGCGGCTATTACGCCGGAATCGAGGCGCTCGGCCGCGGGTTGACCCAGACCAGCGGCATGGCCGCCTTCGTCGCCGCGACCCTGTGCGTGACCGGCGGCATCGGCATGCTCGAGTGGATGCGTGGCGGTGAACTGCCCAACTGGATGCGCGGGCTGTTGCGCCGCCGGGGAGGCAAGTCCGATGGTTGACCCGCTGTCCACCCTGACCGTGCTGGTCTGCTCGGCGATCTGCATGCGCCTGATCACCTATCGCCGCGCCGGCGCGCGTTTCCGCCCCGGCGTTTCCCTGTGCGCCTACCTGCTGGCGTTGTGCACCGGCTGCCAGGCGCTGGGAATAGTGGCCGGGCTGTATCGCGCCGAGCACCTCTCGCCGTGGATGCTCGGGGTACTGCTGGTGCTGCTGGTCCTGCTGTTGCAGGCGCGTGGCAACCTGGCGCGGGTCCTGCGCCTGCATTGAACGAACGCACTTCGCTCCGGCCTGGCCGGCGGTTGTATCCGCCGCGTCGGTGCCTGTCCGTCATCCATCCATCCTGAAAAAGGAGTTCGCCATGTCCAGTGCAACCGTGCGCCTGGATCACGCCGCCCTGCGCGAAACGTTGCGGCAGTTGTTCGGCCTGCCCGCCGGCAGCGTCGTCGATGCCGATCAACTGCTGGCCCCGCCGGCCATCCCCTTCATGACCTTGCGCCTGGAGTCCTCGAGCCTGCTTGGCAAGGTGCGGCGGGAGTTTTCCGCCAGTGGCGAGCAGGAGTCCCTGCTGGCCAGTTGCGAGAGCATCTTTCGCCTGACCTGGCATGGTCCCGGGGCGCACCAGTACCTGCAGGATGCCCGCTGCCTGCTGCAGTCAGGCAATGCCGGCGAGCGCCTGCGCCTGCTGAAGGCCAGCCTGCTGCGCCTGACGCCCATCGAAAACCTGTCCGTCGTGCAGGATGGCCAGGCGCTGGGGCAGGCTCGTTTCGACCTTGTTCTCGCTCACGAACACGTGCTGCTCGTCGACCTCGAGCGCACCGCTTCCGGACAGGCCTCCGGGGGGACGGGTGGAACGGCTGCCTAGAGGTCGTTGCGATGCATCGTAGCGATGCCATCCATACATAGAGGAGAGATCCATGGTCATGTTGATCAGTCGTCGCGTCGGCATCGTTCGCCTGGATGCGGTGATTTCCGAAAACCTCGCGCAGGCTGCCGGGAGTGTCGTCGAGACGGGGCAAGAGGCTGCCGTCAGCGTGCGCGGCGACCAGCTCATCACCATCGTCGGCAGCATTGTCGACCATGCGCCCGCTGGCGAGCCGTTGCCCTCCTTGCTGCCGATGGAGGGAGGCAGCCGCGCGTTGAACGAGTGCCGTGTGCGCAAGGGCATCGCTGCCTTGACTTCACTGCAAGGCGCTTCCGAAACGGTGGACGTGCAGACGGGATTCCACCTGTATCGCGGTCTGTTCATCACGCGCGTTGTTGCCCGGCGAACCGCAGAAAGAGGATTGAGCCTGACCATAACCGCCAGCCAGAGGCGTGCGCGGCGGGCAGGCGGTAGGCTGCTGAAGACTGTCGTCCGTCTTTTCCATGCAGGCAGGGCGACACCCTGCCCGGCACGCTAAAGGCGATGCCGGTCCTGCTTTCATCGGTATGAGGTCGGCCCGGCCTTAGCTCCCGGGATCGACTCGCTCCACCCGGTACCTTCCCTTTCCCTTCACGCATCCCTCCTGATCGAAGCTCACGCTTCTCGCTCCCCGTCGCTTGTCGGCCTTGTACTGATAACGCACCTCCGCATTGTTCCCGCTGACCCGGTCCGGCTTGCCCAGCGCCCGCTCCACATCGGAGCGGGTCATTCCCGCCATTATTCGCTGCTCCACGATCGCCTTGCGGCGTTCCTTCTCGTCCAGGCGTCTGCTGCAGCGATCTTCTCTTTCTCCGATCACCGCGAGCGGCACGCTTTTCCGGCCGATGGACGCCTTTTTCGTCTTCGTCTCGGCCATCGGCGTGACACTCCTGCCTCCCGGCGGCGGGTTGTCCGCCACGACGGTCTCGCCGGCCTGCCCGGCGGGGCAACCGAGTTGGGTGAAGCTGACATGGCCGCTGGCGTCTTCGCAGCGGAATACCGCAGCGGCCTCGCAGGTGGACGCCAGCGAGAGGAGGAGAAGGAGGGACAGGGAACGCATGGCCGGCACTCCGGGTCGGATAAGGGTGAGTGCAGGCTAACGCGTTGCCTTTTTCCGCGGGGCCGAGTGTCCTGAGTGAAATTTCCGGCGCCGCAGTCAGGCGTCGAGTGACGATGAACTTTGTGCCGCAAGCGCTTGTTCTTGCCGCCATTTTGTAACGCGCAAAACGCAAGCGGAGTGTTATCATTATCCGTATCTGCCCCGAGAGGGCCCTTGGAACACCCCCATGGACTTACCCAGTAGAAACTCGAACAGTTTCCCGTTTGACCAATCACGTTTCTGATTGACCCCTTTGGCGTGCTCCGCTACTGGGGGTGGAGCGCGCTATGACCGAAGTAGAAGCCAAGAAGCCGCAGGAAAGCCTGCAGGACCGCCTAGCGCAGGTGGTCGAGCTGCTGCATCGCCACAAGGTGGTGGAGGACCTGACCCATCGTCAGGAAGGCCAGCACCATGACCGGGTGGAAAACCTCGTCCACCGGCAGAATCTCGTAGAACTCCAGCGCAAGCTGGAGGAACTGCACCCCGCCGACATCGCCCACATCCTCGAATCGCTGCCGCTGGACGACCGCCTGACGGTCTGGCAGCTGGTCAAGTCCGAGGACGACGGCGACATCCTCCTCGAAGTCTCCGACGCGGTCCGGGAAACCCTGATCGCGGACATGGACGACCACGAGATCATCGCCGCGACCAAGGACCTGGACGCCGACGAACTCGCCGACCTGGCGCCGGAACTGCCGCGCGACGTGGTCCATGAACTGATGGAAAGCCTCGACGCGCAGCAGCGCGAGCGAGTGCGTTCGGCGCTGTCCTACGAGGAGGACCAGGTCGGCGCGCTGATGGACTTCGAGATGGTCACCATCCGCGAGGACGTCAGCCTGGAAGTGGTGCTGCGCTACCTGCGCCGCCTGAAGGAACTGCCCGGGCATACCGACAAACTGTTCGTGGTCGACTACGACGGCGTGCTCAAGGGCGTGCTGCCGATCAAGCGCCTGCTGGTCAACGATCCGGACAAGCAAGTGCTGGAAGTCATGGCCACCGACCCGGTGACCTTCCACCCGGACGAGGACGGCTACGACGCCGCCCAGGCATTCGAGCGTTACGACCTGATTTCCGCGCCGGTGGTGGACAAGGGCGGCAAGCTGATCGGTCGTCTGACCATCGACGAGATGGTCGACCTGATCCGTGAGGAGAGCGAAAGCGAAGTCCTCAACATGGCCGGTCTGCGTGAAGAAGAAGACATCTTCGCCTCGGTCTGGAAGTCGGTGCGTAACCGCTGGGCCTGGCTGGCCACCAACCTGATCACCGCCTTCGTCGCCTCGCGGGTGATCGGCCTGTTCGAAGGCTCCATCGAGAAACTGGTGGCGCTGGCCGCGCTGATGCCGATCGTTGCCGGCATCGGTGGCAATTCCGGCAACCAGACCATCACCATGATCGTCCGCGCCATCGCGCTCGACCAGGTACAGCCGACCAGCAACAGTCGCAACCGCCTGCTGCGCAAGGAGCTTGGCGTCGCGCTGGTCAACGGCCTGGCCTGGGGCGGAGTGATCGGCGTGGTGGCCTTCTATCTTTACGGCAACTGGGAACTGGGCGTGGTGATGACCGCCGCGATGACCCTGAACCTGCTGCTGGCGGCGATGATGGGAGTGCTGATCCCGATGACCCTGCATCGTTTCGGACGCGATCCGGCGATGGGCTCCAGCGTGATGATCACTGCGATGACCGACAGCGGCGGTTTCTTCATCTTCCTCGGCCTGGCGACGATCTTCCTGATGTAGCCGGAGCGCCATGCAAGAAGCCGCCCAAGGGCGGCTTTTTTCATGGCGGTCAGATCAGCGGGGAAACCTTCGGTGGCGACCAGGACAGCACGCTCAGGCAGCGATCGCCGCCATTGACGAAATACTCGTCGACGGCCTTGGTCTCGCGGGCGACGAAGCCCTCGCGACGGCATTCCTGGTCCAGCCAGCCGCCTTGCTCGACCCGGTACAGCCAACCCTCGGACGCCGCACAGGCTGGCCAGAATTCCAGCAGGTCGGCAGCGTCGAGCTGGCGCAGGCCTTCGACTTCGACGAACTCGACGCGCCAGGTGCGCTGGTTGGCGAGGTCGCGGACGAGGATGGTGAGGCCGGCGCGATCCTGGCGGCACTCCAGGAACCAGGGGTCGACGCAGGGCGGCGCCTGGAGCAGAACCGCCAGCAGCGGCTCCGCGCGTTCAGCCACGGACGCGCAGGGTCAGGCCCTTGAGGAAGTTGCGCAGCAACTGGTCGCCGCAGGTCCGGTAGTTGCTGTGACCGGGCTTGCGAAACAGGGCGCTCAGCTCGGGTTTGGAGACTGGGAAGTCGACGCTGGCGAGGATGGCATGGAGGTCTTCCTCCTTGAGTTCGAAGGCGACCCGCAGCTTCTTCA
>NZ_KV828512.1:97847-118280 GCF_001836405.1 Pseudomonas sp. HMSC057H01
CCAGTTCTGCGTGCAGGTCACGGGTGGCGTCGCGTCCGCGGCGCTGGATGATCAGTCCGTCCAGGCAGCGCGCCAGGTAGCGGTCGGGGCAGGCCTGGAAGCCGTCTTCGTCTTCCTTCTTCAGGTAAGCCTCGAGCAGGTCCGCTTCGACTTGCTCGCCGAACGGGGCGGCCAGTTCGGCCAGATGTGCATCGGGAAGATCCAGCAGGTAGCGCAGGCTGCGTAGTACGTCGTTGTTGAGCATCGTGCTCTCCGGAACGGTTGGCGATGAAAAAGCCCCGCGGGGCGGGGCTCTTCAGGGAGGGCTCAGACCAGCTCGGCCCAGAGGTCGTACTCGTCGGCATCGGTGATGCGCACGCGGACCTTGTCGCCCGGCTTCAGCTCGTCGCTGTCGACGAACACGTTGCCGTCGATTTCCGGAGCGTCGGCCCAGGAGCGGCCGACCGCGCCCTGTTCGTCGACTTCGTCGATCAGCACTTCGATTTCCTTGCCGACCTTGAGCTGCAGGCGAGCGGCGGAGATCGCCTGCTGGTGGGCCATGAAGCGTTCCCAGCGGTCCTGCTTGACCTCGTCCGGCACCGGCTCCAGGCCCAGCTCGTTGGCCGGAGCGCCTTCGACGGGGGAGTACTGGAAGCAGCCGACGCGGTCGAGCTGGGCTTCCGTCAGCCAGTCGAGCAGGTACTGGAAGTCTTCTTCGGTTTCGCCCGGGAAGCCGACGATGAAGGTCGAGCGGATGGTCAGTTCCGGGCAGATCTCGCGCCACTGCTTGATCCGGGCCAGGGTCTTGTCCTCGAAGGCCGGGCGCTTCATGGCCTTGAGCACCTTCGGGCTGGCGTGCTGGAAGGGGATGTCGAGGTACGGCAGGAGCTTGCCGGCGGCCATCAGCGGGATCACGTCGTCGACGTTGGGGTACGGGTAGACGTAGTGCAGGCGAACCCATACGCCCATGCTGCTCAGCGCCTCGCAGAGTTCCTTCATGCGGGTCTTGACCGGCTGGCCGTTCCAGAAGTCGGTCTTGTACTTCAGGTCGACGCCGTAGGCGCTGGTGTCCTGGGAAATCACCAGGAGTTCCTTGACCCCGGCCTTGACCAGGCGCTCGGCCTCGCTCAGCACGTCGCCGACCGGCCGGCTGACCAGCTTGCCGCGCATGGACGGGATGATGCAGAAGCTGCAACTGTGGTTGCAGCCTTCGGAAATCTTCAGGTAGGCGTAGTGGCGCGGGGTCAGCTTGACGCCTTGCGGCGGGACCAGGTCGACCAGCGGGTTGTGTTCGGTCTTCGGCGGCACCACTTCGTGCACCGCGGTGACTACCTGCTCGTACTGTTGTGGGCCGGTGACCGCCAGGACGCTGGGGTGCACGTCGCGGATCGTGTGCTCTTCCACGCCCATGCAGCCGGTGACGATGACCTTGCCGTTCTCGGCGATGGCTTCGCCGATCACTTCCAGGGACTCGGCCTTGGCGCTGTCGATGAAACCGCAGGTGTTGACCACCACGACGTCGGCGTCTTCGTAGGTCGGGACGACCTCATAGCCTTCCATGCGCAGCTGGGTGAGGATGCGCTCGGAGTCGACCAGCGCCTTGGGGCATCCAAGACTGACGAAGCCGACTTTGGGAGTGGGGGTGGACATGGCTAACCTCGGTAGGCGGGCGCGCTTGCTGGCGCCTCTGATCAAAAAGTGCGCAATTCTAGCGGCAGCGCCGCGGCTTTTCCAGTCTCCCGTGCAGCTCTTTTCCGGCCCTGGAAAAACTCTCCGCGGGCGCTCGGCAATCGGCTCCCCGGCCTTCTATAGTCATAGCAGTCCGTGGCCTCGGCGCTTGCATCGCGGACGGCATGGGCGCAGCATTTGCCGAATTTTTCCGGGGGAAAGCGTTTCATGAGTGATGCAGCGACGCGTGCCGAGGAGACGTCGGAGGGGCATTCCAGCTCTGCCATCGGCCTGATGGTCGGGGCGGTTGGAGTCTGCTATGGGGATATCGGCACCAGTCCCTTGTATACCCTGAAAGAGGTCTTCATCGGCGGCTACGGGGTGCAGGCCAACCACGATGGCGTCCTTGGCGTGCTGTCGCTGATCTTCTGGTCGCTGGTCTGGGTCGTTTCCATCAAGTACGTGATCTTCGTCCTGCGTGCCGACAACCAGGGCGAGGGCGGGGTGATGGCGCTGTCGGCCCTGGCGCGCCGGGCGGCGGCGCCGTTCGGCAGGCTGCAGACCTTCGTGGTGGTTGCCGGCCTGATCGGCGCGGCGCTGTTCTACGGCGACAGCATGATCACCCCGGCGATCTCGGTACTGTCGGCGGTAGAAGGGCTGGAGATCGCCTTCGACGGCCTGGAGCACTGGACGGTACCGCTGGCGCTTATCGTGCTGATCGGCCTGTTCCTGATCCAGAAGCACGGCACCGCGCGGATCGGCATCCTGTTCGGCCCGGTCATGGTGCTCTGGTTCGGCGCCCTGGCGGCGCTGGGTGTCTACGGGGTGATCCAGCAGCCGGAAGTGCTGCAGGCGATGAACCCTGTATGGGCCGTGCGTTTCTTCGGTTCGCATCCCGGCATCGGTGTCGCCATCCTCGGCGCCACCGTACTGGCGCTGACCGGCGCCGAGGCGCTGTACGCCGACATGGGCCACTTCGGTCGCAAGCCGATCGCCCGTGCCTGGTTCCTGCTGGTGCTGCCGGCGCTGGTGCTGAACTACTTCGGCCAGGGCGCGACCATCCTTTCCAACGCCGAGGCGGCGCGCAACCCCTTCTACCTGCTGGCGCCGGGCTGGGCGCTGCTGCCGATGGTGGCGCTGTCCACCCTGGCCACGGTGATCGCCTCCCAGGCGGTGATCTCCGGCGCCTTCTCCCTGACCCGCCAGGCCATCCAGCTCGGCTACGTGCCGCGGATGACCATCCAGCACACTTCCAGCCACGAGCAGGGGCAGATCTACATCGGCGGGGTGAATTGGGCGCTGATGGTCGGCGTGGTCCTGCTGGTGCTCGGCTTCGAGTCCTCGGCGTCGCTGGCGGCGGCCTACGGCGTGGCGGTGACCGGAACCATGCTGATCACCACCCTGCTGATGGGCGTGGTGATCTGGCGCCTGTGGAAATGGCCGCTGTGGCTGGGTGTCCCGTTCTTCTGCGTGATGCTTGCGGTGGACAGCCTGTTCTTCGCCGCCAACCTGCCCAAGGTGATCCAGGGCGGCGCCTTCCCGGTCATCGCGGGTATCGTCATCTTCATCCTGATGTCCACCTGGAAGCGTGGCCGCCAACTGCTGGTGGAGCGTCTCGACGAGGGCTCGCTGCCGCTCTCGGTGTTCATTTCCAGCATGCGCGTGCAGCCGCCGCACCGGGTCCAGGGGACCGCGGTGTTCCTGACCGCGCGTACCGACGCGGTGCCTCACGCGCTGCTGCACAACCTGTTGCACAACCAGGTGCTGCACGAGCAGGTGGTGCTGCTCACCGTGGTCAACGAAGACAGCCCACGGGTTCCGCCGGATCGCCGTTTCGAGGTCGAGGCCTATGGCGACGGGTTCTTCCGGGTGATCCTGCACTTCGGCTTCATGGAGGAGCCGGACATCCCGGCGGCCTTGCGCCTGTGCCATCTCAACGAACTGGACTTCAGTCCGATGCGCACCACCTACTTCCTCAGCCGGGAGACGGTGATTCCATCCAAGCGCATCGGCATGGCGCGCTGGCGCGAGGGGCTGTTCGCCTTCCTGCTGAAGAACGCCAACGGCAACCTGCGCTATTTCAACCTGCCGCTCAACCGGGTGATCGAGCTGGGAACCCAGGTCGAGATCTGATCCGCTCCGCTGCAACAAAGCGCGCCCGATTGGGCGCGTTTTTTTGCGCGTTTCTCAGCGCCGTTGCGGCAGCATCCGTACCAGGGTGTTGTCGTGGCTGACGAAGTGATGGAAGAGTGCCGCGGCGGCGTGCAAGCCGATCAGGAAATAACCGGCGTTGCCGATGGTTTCGTGCCATTCCTTGATTTGCCCGGCGAGGTCGGGGTTCTTGTCTACCAGCGGCGGTAGCTCCAGGCCGAAGAACGGTATCGGCTTGCCGGCGGCGCTGAGGATCAGCCAGCCGGCGAAGGGCAGGCCGATCATCATCAGGTAGAGGGCGTAGTGCATCAGCCTGGCCAGCGTCGCCTGCCAGGCGGGGATGGCGGGCTCTATGCGCGGGGTAGGGCTGGCCAGGCGCACCAGCAGGCGCAACCAGACCAGCAGGAAAACGCTCAGGCCAAGCATGAAGTGCCATTGCTTGAGCAGTTCGCGGGTTTCGCTGCCCTTGGGGAAATTGCCCTTCAGTTCGATACAGGCGTAGACCCCGGCGATCAGCAGCAGGGTCAGCCAGTGCAGGGCAATGGTCAGGCTCCCATAACGGGACTCGGTGTTTTTCCAGCTCATCACGGTTCCTTCTCTTCGGCTCTCGGGAGCCCGCTCTGCGGCGGGTCGGCCGGTATTCTCGGCGGCTTCGCCGAAGCCAGCCGGAATGCCCCCGGCAGGCTCAGTCTAGCTGGCGCCGGCCGGGGACAAGAAGGAAGGAGCAGGGAGCCTGATCGCGGTCAGGCGTCGGGAGCGTTCTCGCGGTCGCGGATGGCCTGGAGCATCTTCTTCGCCAGGGACAGGTAGTCCTCGTCGAAGTGGTGGCCGCCCGGCAGTTCGAGCTTCTCGCCGACGGCCTGGGGTTGGGTACAGCCGCTTTCGTCCTTTTCTTCGGCGCCATAGATGCAGAACACCTTGGCCGCCGGCAACCTGGCCATTTCCGGGCCGGTGGCGGCTTCCTCGCCGGCCTTGCCCAGCCAGCCTTCCACTTCGATCTCGAAGCTGCCGGTCCGCGCCAGCGCCAGCAGGAGCATGGCTTTCACTTGCTGCTGGTCCTTTCCGGGCAGGCGGTTGTAGATCGCCGGCAGGATGTCGGCGCCGAACGAGTAGCCGGCCAGGACGAAACGTTTCGCGCCCCACTTCTCGCGGTAGTGTTGCATCAGCTTGGAGAGGTCGGCGGCGCTCTGTTCCGGGCTCTTGTGTTGCCAGTAGTAGCGCAGGGTGTCGATGCCGACCACCGGGTAGCCCATGCTCGCCATATGCTCGGCAGAGTCCTTGTCCAGGTCGCGCCAGCCGCCGTCGCCGGAATAGAACAGGGTGACGATGTCCGAGGGTTGCGCCGCGGGGACCTCGAGTACCGGCAGGGCCTCGGCGTTGCCTTGCAGTTGCAGGCGCAACTTATGGGCGAGCACGTCGGACAGCGGGGTGTCGTAGTCGCTGATGCTGGTTTCCGCGCTCGACTGCTTGCGGACGAAGACCGCGGTGTCGTCGTCCGGGTTGTCGTTCCAGGCCAGCAGCCACTGGCCGTGCGCTGCCTGGTGCGGCAGCGGGGCGTCGCAGTCGCGCTCGGCCAGGGCAATGTCGAAACCGACCGAGAGCGCCTTGGCCTTGTCGTCGTCCTGGCTGGCGAGCCAGCGCCAGGCGGTGGTCGAGCCCGGGCCGATGCCGGCGACCAGGTTCGGCTTGCCGCCGAGGCGGGCAATGACCGCTTCGAGCCGGGACTGCTGCGCCCTGCAATCGCCGTTTTCCGGGGGGAAGTACTGGATCACCCGGGCGGCGCTGTCGTGAGCCAGGTTCAGCATCTGGGCGTCGTTCAGTTGCTGTTCGGGGGCGGCGATCACCACCACCCGCGAGCGCGGCTTCTCGCCGGGTTCGGCAAGGGTGGCGTGGCCGCCGTCGTCGAGGGCCAGGGCTTCCAGTTTCGCCTGGGCCGCCGGTCGGCTCCAGAGCAGCAGGGCGGCACCGACGATCAGCACCAGGGCGGCGACCAGAAAACGGCGCCAGTGACGTTTCACGACAGACATATCAGCGTTTCACCAATCCAGTCAGGCCGCCGGCGATCAGCGCGGCGGTATCGGCCAGGGCCACCAGCGGGTCGAGCCCGGCTGGCACGGCCAGGTAGCGGGGTTCCCAGTCGGGCTGGAACTTGTCCTTGAAGCGTCGCAGCCCCTGGAAATTGTAGAACTGTTCGCCCCGCCGGAAGACCAGTGCGCCCAGGCGCTGGGTCAACGGCGCGCCGCGCCTTGGCTGGAGCCCGGCCAGCGGCACCATGCCGAGGCTGAAGCGCGCGTGGCCCTGGGCCTTGTAGTGGAGGATGAGGCCGAGCATGAGGAACTCCATGGTCAGCTTCGGCGCCTCCGGGTGCACGCGCATCAGGTCGAGGCTCGCCAGTTCGCGGCTGTCGGTTTCCAGCAGGTTGGCGAAGGCCACCGGCTTGCCCTGGTGGCGGACGATGGCGATGCGGAAGAAGTTCAGGTACGCCGGGGTGAAGCGGCCCAGGGAGAAGCCTTTCTCGCGCACCTGCTTGCCGCCCAGCCAGGCGTCCGATATCGCCTTCAGCTCGTCCAGCGGAGCCTGGCCCGGTTCATGGAACTCCAGGGCCAGCCCGTCGCGCTGGCCGCGGTTCCAGGTGTAGCGCAGGTCTTTCATTTCCTTGCCCTTGTTCTCCAGGTCGAAGCGCAGCAGGTCGACTCGCGCTTCTTCGCCGAGCTTGAGGGCGGTCAGGCCGATGTCCATGTAGAACGGCAGGTTCTCGGCACGCACCTGGTAGAACACCGGGCGGGCATGGTGCAGGTCGCAGAGGTCGCGGAACTGCCAGATCAGTTCGGCGCGCTGCATGGCCGGGCCGATCGGGTCGTACAGGGCGATCATGCTGCGACCGCGGCGGGCGTACATGAGGAAAGCGTCGTCGCCCTCATGGAAGAGCAGGGCCTTGTCGCCGGTCAGGGCCAGGCCGCCATCCGGCTGGTCCGAGTGGCGGATGATCCGCGCCGCGCGCTGCAGCTCTTCCGCGTCCGGCTCGCGGATCGCCGGCGGTGCCGCGCGCAGCAGCCAGCCAAGGGCCAGGGCCAGGAGCAGCAGGCAACTGCCGAGGGCGGCGCGCAGGGCGCGCGGGGCGTCGGCGTCCAGGGCGAACTGCCACCAGAGCTGGTTGCTGTAATGCACGTCCTGGTTGGCGAACAGCAGCAGCCAGACCGAGGCGCCGACCACGCAGATGCTGGCGCCTACGTAAAGCGGCGAGAAGGGTACTTCCATCAGCCGGCTGGGACGGTAGAAGGAGCGGCGGAACATGGCGAGCAGCGCGGCGGTCAGGCTCAGCAGGCTGGCTTCTTCCCAGTCGAAGCCTTTCAGCAGCGAAAGCAGGGCGCCCACCAGCAACAGCACCAGGGTCAGGGCCCAGGCGGCCGACAGCCGTCGGCGCAAACCCTGCGCGAGCAGCAGGCAGAGCACGCCGATCAGGCTGGCGACCAGGTGCGAGGCATCGATCAGGCGATGTGGAATGAGGAAGCCGAGGTGCTCCAGGCGGGTGTCGATCGCCGGCGTGGCGCCGGAAAACAGCAGCACGACACCGGAGAGGAAGACCAGGATCGCCAGGATCGGTGCGGCGAAACCCGAGGCGACGCGGATCGCCTGGCGCGTCACCCACAACCGGCGCGCTTCGAGGAACAGCAACAACAGGCAGGCCAGCAGCAGCGGCAGTACCACATAAATCAAGCGGTACAAGAGCAGGGCCGCGGCCAGCGGCGCGGCGCCCAGTTGGCCGGCGAACGCGGCCAGCAGCACCGCCTCGAACACCCCGACTCCGCCCGGTACGTGGCTGAGTACGCCGGCGGCCAGGGCGAGCAGGTAGACCAGCAGGAACGCCGCGAAGGGTGGGGTTTCCGGCAGCAACAGATAAAGGACGGTAGCGGCGGCGGCGACGTCGAGGGCGGTGATCAGCAGTTGCAGCAGCGACAGGCGCAGGCCCGGCAGGCGCAGGCTGCGGCGGCCGAGGCGGACCAGCAGGCTGTCGGGGGACGGCCGTTCTCCCGGCAGGCGGTGCCGGGCCAGGAACGCCACCAGGCCGACAGCCAGCAACAGGACGGCGATCGCGATGACGGCGACCAGGGCGTGGGGCAGGTGCAGCGCCGATGCCGCATCGTCGAGGTCGCAGAGTGCGGCGAGTGCCGCCAGCACCGGCAGTGCGCAGCCCAGGGAAAGGCTGGCAAATAGCGTCATCCGGGCAATTTCGGCAGCGCCGATGCCATGCCGGGAATACAGTCGGTAGCGTACGGAGCCGCCGGAAAGCAGCGACAGGCCTACCGCATTGCCGATGGCGAAGGCGCTGAAGCCACCGGTGGCCAGGCTGCGCATGGGCAGCGTGACGCCAGCGAAGCGGCTGGCCGACCACTCGTAGCCGAGCAGGATGACGAAGCCGAGGGCGGTCGCGCCCAGGGCGCCGAGCAGCGCCGGCCTGGGCACGTCGGCGATGGCATCGTGGAGGGCGCCGGGATCGATCTCCCGTAGCAGGTGGTAGCAGGCCACCAGCGCCAGGCCGAACAGCAGCAAGGTGAAGACCAGGCCGATGGGCTGGCGGTAGGCGGTAATCCGATCGATCAGCCGGATGCGTTGTGGGGACGCGGGAGAGCTGGGTGGAGCGGGATGTTCTGGAACGGGAGCGTCGGTGCGCATCAGCCACCTCATGGGAATTTGCGCGACAGAGTATGGCCTCTCGGGCGAGTTCCCAAGTGGTCGCAGCAGATTTTTTCTGTGCGGGGCGGCGTCCTGTCACAGGGAGAAGACCGCCGGGTTTTTCAGGAGTTGCGTCGGCGAAGTGGCCGAAGGCCATTTGCTGGTGTTCGTTCAGCGATGGTTCAGCTTGCCGTGGGCATAGTGGCGGCTTGCACTGTCCGACCATTTCCGAGGGGGGAAGGGTGACGATGATCCAGGCGGGCATTCATGTCGGCGCCGGAGTCGTGCTGGGCGTGGCCGCTGGATGGTGGCTGGGGGATTGGGAACAGTCGTTGCAGGTCAAGGATTCGGTGGCGCGGGTCGATTGCCTGTTGTACGGCGTCCTGCTGGTGGTGTTGCTCCGCCACGACGGTTGGTTGCGCCGCCTGGGCCAACTGGGCCTGGGGCTGTTCTGCGGTTCCCTGCTGGTCTATTCAGTGAATCCGGCAAGCCTGTTCGCTGCGAAAGAGTCCTGGAGCCTGGCGCGGATCTCCATGCGGGCCTTCGGTCCGCTGGTGATGCTGGTCGTGGGGATGGCCTGCGCGCGCCTGGCACACGAGTTGCGCTGACGCAGGCGTTGCGCTCACGCCGGAGTCAGGTGACGCGATTCCTCGCGGTATTCCTTCAACCAGCGCAGCACTTCCACGGCCTCCCAGCGAGAGGGGTCGTACAACGCATAGATCTCGCCCTGGTAGCCGACCACATCGAGCGGCCGGTGGAAGCCGGCGCGCTGGAACAGCGCCTCGATCTCGGCGAAGCAGGTGTTGAAGTGCACGCGGGTGAACGGCGTCTTGCCGTCGGTGACCAGGCCGTCCATCTGCAGTTCGTCCACTGCCTGGCGGATGTCGTCGAGTTCCATCCGGTTCACGCTGCGCTTCAATTGTTCGACGTTCAGCATCTGTCTGTCCTTTCCGTATCCGTTACCGAGCATTCATCGAAGGCTGAGCTGGCTGTACGAATATACAGTTAAATGTGCGATGATGCGAGCGAACGGAGGGCGAGGCGATGCAGTGGAGCACGAGTGTCGGAATGCAAAAAGCCCCGGCGCTATCGCTAGTGCCGGGGCTTTTCGAATGTGGTTGCGGGAGCTGGATTTGAACCAACGACCTTCGGGTTATGAGCCCGACGAGCTACCAGACTGCTCCATCCCGCGTCTGTGTGGGCGCATTCTACGGACTCTCGTCGGGTTGTCAATCGATTTTTCGAAAAAAGTGTTTTTTCTTCAAATGCTTAGCGCTTGCCCAATGCTAGAATTCGGCGCTCCGGGGCAGGCCCGGCGGGGCTTGTAGCGAGATTCCGGTGCGGAAAATCATCCATATAGACTGCGACTGTTTCTACGCCGCCCTCGAGATGCGCGACGACCCCAGCCTGCGCGGCAAGGCGCTGGCGGTTGGCGGTTCGCCGGACAAGCGCGGAGTGGTCGCCACTTGCAGCTACGAGGCGCGGGCCTATGGCGTGCGCTCGGCGATGGCCATGCGCACGGCGCTCAAGCTGTGTCCCGATCTCCTGGTGGTGCGCCCGCGTTTCGATGTCTACCGGGCGGTGTCGAAGCAGATCCATGCGATCTTCCGCGACTATACCGATCTGATCGAGCCGCTTTCGCTGGACGAGGCCTACCTGGACGTCAGCGCTTCGCCGCATTTCGCCGGTAGCGCCACGCGGATCGCCCAGGACATCCGCCGCCGGGTGGCCGAGGAACTGCACATCACCGTTTCGGCGGGCGTCGCGCCGAACAAGTTCCTGGCCAAGATCGCCAGCGACTGGCGCAAGCCGGACGGGCTGTTTGTGATTACCCCGGAGCAGGTCGACGGGTTCGTCGCCGAGTTGCCGGTGGCCAAGTTGCATGGCGTCGGCAAGGTCACGGCGGAGCGCCTGGCGCGGATGGGCATCCGCACCTGCGCCGACCTGCGCCAGGGCAGCAAGCTGAGCCTGGTGCGCGAGTTCGGCAGCTTCGGCGAACGCCTGTGGGGACTGGCCCATGGTATCGACGAGCGACCGGTGGAAGTCGACAGCCGGCGCCAGTCGGTGAGCGTCGAATGTACCTTCGATCGCGACCTGCCGGACCTGGCGGCTTGTCTGGAGGAACTGCCGACCCTGCTCGAGGAGCTGGACGGACGCCTGCAACGCCTGGATGGCAGTTATCGGCCGGACAAGCCGTTCGTGAAACTGAAGTTTCACGATTTCACCCAGACCACGGTGGAACAGTCCGGCGCCGGGCGCGACCTGGAGAGCTACCGGCAATTGCTCGGCCAGGCCTTTGCCCGTGGCAATCGTCCGGTGCGCCTGATCGGCGTTGGCGTGCGCCTGCTCGACCTGCAGGGCGCCCACGAACAACTCAGGCTGTTCTGATGCTCCTCATGGCGTCAACGAAGTCGCGAGGCTCCGCGGCGACGGCTCTTCCCTTACCGGCAGGGCGCTGAAGCGGCCGAGATCCTGCAGCAGTTCCAGGCGTGCTGCACGGAGCGGGCCGCGTATGGCTTCCTGTTGTTCCACGTCGAGCGGGCGGTCGTCGCCATCGCTCACCGGACCGTGGTGACGGTCCGCGCCACGCAGTGGGAAGCTCACCTTGAAGCCTTCGCCCAGGTAGGCGATGCGCGTGGTATCGGCGCTCACCGCATAGTCGCGATGGTAGTCCGCTGCGAGCAGGTCCTGTCCCAGCGAGTAGTCGCGGGGCGGATTGCGTACGCCCAGCAGCGGCAGGAGCGTTGCGGGCAGGTCGATGTGGCTGGTGATGCCGCGGACGGCACGGGGCGCCTGTCCGGGAATGCTCAGCACGGCGACGGTGCCGGTCTGGTAGCGATTGAACTCGGTATTGTGGCCCCAGCGCGAGCGTTCCATGAACTCTTCCCCATGGTCGCCGAGCACCACTACCGCGGTGTTTTCCAGCAGGTGCTGGTTTTCCAGGTGCTGCAGCAGGCGGCCGATCTGTGTATCGACTTCGCGCACGGCATTCAGGTAGCGGTTCTTGATCAGCGGCATCTGCGCCTGGAAATCGGTGGTCAGGTAGTTGAAGTTGACCAGATAGGGGCGGATTTTCGCGGTCTCGTCGCGGAAGCTGTAGTTGGCGTGGCTCGACTCGAGGAACAGGCAGGCGAAGAACGGCCGGTCGGGTAGTCGGCGATCGACGAAGCGCAGCAGGTCGTCGGTGTTCCGGGCGTCGCGCTGCCAGGCAGGCTCCGGGCTATCCAGCACGTGCAGGTCCTGGGGGCGCAGGTTGACGAACACGCTGCGGTCGAAGGGCGGATAGCTGAAACGTTGCGCGGCATTGATCCGGAACTGGTAGTTCTGCTGCCTGAGTACCTCCATGAGCACCGGCGGCTGGCCGGCCTTCAGCACGGCGTCCCAGTAGCCGCCGTGCAGCCCGTAGAACATGCCGAAGACGCCCATCTGGGTCAGGTTGCCGCTGCTGTAGTGGTTGTCCAGGCGGATCGCCCGGTTGGAGAAGTCCCACAGCCTGGGCATGTAGCGCGGATCGAGCATGTCCCCGCGGAGCGACTCGGCGACGATCCAGACGATGTTCAATGGGTGCGCCGGGGCGCTGATCTCCAGCGGCCGGAGCGGATAGTGCAGGTCGCTCTGCTGCTGGAGCAGCTCGCGCTGGGTGGGCGTCGGCTGGATGCCCAGGCTTCGCGCCAGGCTGCGGACGGTCAATGGCAGGTACAGCGGATAGCGTTCGCTGGCCAGCAGGATCGGCCGGTAGTCGCGCAGGGAGCTGAACGCATAGGCCAGGCGTTCGCCCAGGGCCAGGCAGAGGAAGGCCGCCAACAGGTAGCGCCAGGCGCGCCGAGGGAGCGCGGGAAGGCGTTCGCGGCTGACCTGGCAGGCGCTGTACAGCAGCACCTGCAGACAGAGCAGGGCCAGGGCCGCCAGGCTTGCGCTGAGCAGGGTGCCGTCGCCGCTGCCGAGGCTGGAGAGGCCGCCGGGCGAGACCAGCAGGCCGATGCTGAAACCGTTGAGGTGGAATCCGTACAGGTCGTAGAGGGTGCGGTCGGCGTAGAGCAGTATCTGTACCGCCGCGCTGCCGACGATGGCCAGCACGCCTGCCAGCCACGGACTGAGGCGCACGGGAAGGCGGTCATGGAAATGCAGGAGCAGTCGGCAGGCGAGGTACACCGGGACTATATAAAGGAAGGCGTAGCTCAGGCTGGCAGCGACGCTCCAGAGCGGCAGCCAGGCGTCGTCGAAGACGATCCCGTCCTGCAGGCGCAGCACCTGCCAGAGCACCACCAGCCACGACAACAGAAAGAAGCGGTTGAGTGTCTCGGTGCTGGGTGGGGCGAACATCAAGCGTCTCCGGGCGAGGATGCGGAAGCCTAGGGACGTGGTGGTCAAGCGGGAATGAAATGGATGTCAAAAAAATGTAAACGGGCGGCGCCGGGTAGCGCCGCTTCAGGCTTCAGTCGTGCTCGGGGACCAGGCGCAGCGGCTTGCCTTCGGCCGGCCACAGGCGCAGCTCGTCGGACGGCGAAATGTCCCAGTGCTGGACGCTCTGCAGCAGGGCCAGGAAGCGCCGTTCCTGCTCCATGATCTCCGCCGCGCACAGGCGGCGGGTGCTGCCGATGGCGCCGAACTGAAGGAGGTCGTCCTGCAAGGTGTAGCTGGCGAACCAGTGGTTGCAGCCGCCGTTGCCGAAGGCACGGCCCTGGCCGTCGAAGGTCAGGCTGATGTGGCTGTAGTCCATCGTCGGTTGTGCGCCGACCCAGTCGACCTGGTAGGCCTGCTCGGTTTCCAGGGTGGTCTCCTGGCTGGCGCAACCGCCCAGGACCAGGGCGGCGGAGGCGAAGAGGGCGAGAGAGGGTTTCATGGCGTTTCCTTTGCGCATTTCGTACGGGCGATAGTTCACAGACCGTCGGTCGGACGGAGCGTTCGCCCTACTGGCATTTCGGGCACAGGTGCTTGCCTTCGCGGCTGCTCCAGCCCAGTTCGTGAATGCGCTCTTCGGCGGCCGGCGCCAGGGCCTTGCGACCGAGACTGGCGTCCACGGCGAACTCGAAGTCGAGACGAGCCTGGCACTGGTCGCAGTCGACCTGCCAGGTATGGATCGCCAGTTCGCGGAATGCCGGGCCGCGGGCGACCGCCAGCCACTGGCCGGGTGGGTTGATCAGGTGGCGAACCTTTTCCACGGTCAGGCGCATGCTCAGGGTCTTGCTGCCCTTGAGGCTGACCAGCAGCACGTCGTCGGCCTTGATCGAGCCGCCGGTGCCGGTGACCTGGTAGCGCCCCGGGGAGAGCGCGCGGCATTCGTTGAGGGTGTATTGCGGGTTGAGCAGGGTGTAACGGAAATCGTGTTCAGCCATGGAGCCTCCAATCAGCCGCGCATGCTACCACGCCATCAGGCCCGGACCCGATTGCGCGGCGTCCCGTCCTGCCAGGCGGCGATGTTGTCCAGGGTGGTGTCGGCGATCGCCGCCAGCGCCTCGCGGGTAAGGAAGGCCTGGTGGGCGGTCACCACCACGTTGGGGAAGCTCAGCAGGCGTGCCAGCACGTCATCCTGCAGGGGCTGGTCGGAGCGATCCTCGAAGAAGATATCCGCTTCCTCTTCATAGACGTCCAGGCCGAGGTAGCCCAGTTGTCCGCTCTTCAGCGCCTCGATCAGCGCCGCGGCGTTCACCAGGGCGCCACGGCCGGTATTGATCAGCATCGCGCCGGGTTTCATCGTCGCCAGGCGCTGCGCGTCGATGAGGTGGCGGGTGTCGGCGGTCAGCGGGCAATGCAGGCTGACGATGTCGGACTCGGCGAGCAGGGCGTCGAGCGCCAGGTAGCGGCCGCCGAGCGCTTGGATGCGCGGATTGGGATAGGGATCGTAGGCCAGCAGCTCGCAGCCGAAGCCGGCCATGATGCGGGCGAAGGTCTCGCCGATCTGTCCGGTGCCGATCACTCCGACGCGTTTGCCGTGGAGGTCGAAGCCGGTCAGCCCATGCAGCGAGAAATCGCCCTCGCGGGTCCGGTTGTAGGCGCGGTGCAGGCGCCGGTTGAGCGTCAGGATCAGGCCGACCGCGTGCTCGGCGACAGCGTGCGGCGAATAGGCCGGGACGTGCACCACCGGCAGGCCGAGCGCTTCGGCGGCGGCCAGGTCGACGTGGTTGTAGCCGGCCGAGCGCAGGGCGACCAGGCGCGTGCCGCCGGCGGCCAGGCGTTCCAGCACCGGCCGCGAGAGGTCGTCGTTGACGAAGGCGCAGACTACTTCGAAGCCCTGGGCGAGGACCGCCGTGTCCGCCTGCAGGTGGGCCTGCTGGAAGTGCAGTTCGAAGCCGTGCCGGTGGTTGCTGGCCTGGAAGCTCTCGCTGTCGTAGGCCTGGCTGCTGAAGAACAGGATGCGCATGGTCAGAGTTCGCTGGAGTCGAGGCTGGTGGAAGACAGGTGGGTGGTGGCCGAGGCAGTGTCGGCCAGGGCCTCGATGGCCTTGTCCAGCTCGTCCAGGGCCGCGGCCGCCGCCGGATCGTTCTGCTTGAGCAGGGTTTCGCTGGTCTGGCAGGCCGCGCGCAACTGCGGCACGCCACAGTAGCGGGTGGCGCCATGCAGCCGGTGGACCCTCTCGAGCAAAGCGGTGCGGTCGTCGTTGTCGCGGGCCTGGCGAATCGCCTGGCGGTCCGCCGCCAGCGAGGCCAGCAGCATCGCCAGCATGTCGGCGGCGAGGTCGGCCTTGCCGGCGGCCAGGCGCAGCCCTTCCTCGGGGTCGAGCACGCTCAACTGGCCGAGCTGCGGCGCACGGCTCATGCTGGCCAGCGACTGGCCCAGGCTCAGTCCCGTCCACTTCAGCACTACCTGGGCCAATTGCTGCTCGTCGATCGGCTTGGTCAGGTAGTCGTCCATGCCGGCCTGCAGCAATGCGCGCTTCTCGTTGGAAAGCGCATGTGCGGTGAGCGCGATCACCGGCACCGGGCTGACTTCCCGCTCGGCCTCCCAGCGGCGGATCGCCTCGGTGGCCTGGCGGCCGTCCATGCCGGGCATCTGCACGTCCATGAAGACCAGGTCGAAGCGCTCGCGCTGCACTACCTCGAGGGCCGCGTAGCCGCTGTCCACCGCGGTGACCTGGGCGCCGAGGTCGCTGAGCAGGGTCTGCACCAGCAGCAGGTTGGCCGGGTTGTCGTCGACGCAGAGCAGCCGTGGCGGCCGTCCGGAAACCATGGCGTGGGGCTTGTCGCTGCGCGTCGGGCGGACTTGAAGCAACTCCTGCAGCTTGCGTTGCAGCTTGCGGGTGCAGGCGGGCTTGGCCTCGACCTGTTCGTCGGGCAGGGTCGCGTGGTATTGCGCCTGCTCGGTGGTCGGGCAGAGCACCAGGGTCTTGCAGCCGAGCCGTTCGAATTCCCAGAACGACTGGCTCAGCTCTTCCGGCGGATGGATCGCGGCCGAGACGCCGAGCACCGCCAGGCTGATCGGCAACTGGCCGGGCGGCGGGTTGCGCAGGCTTTCCTGGAGGCTGTCGAGGTCGGCGAATTCGCTCACTTCCAGGCCGAAGTCGGTGAGCTGGTGGTGCAGCGAGCGGCGCGTCAGCTCCTGCGGTTCGAGCAGCGCCACGCGCTGGCCCGCGGCCCAGGAGGCGCCTGGCTCCTCGTTGTCGTCGCGACTTTTCGGCAGACTCAGGCTGATCCAGAATTCGGCACCTTCCCCAGGCGTACTGTCGACGCCGATCTCGCCGCCCATCTGCTCGATCAGGCGCTTGGAGATCACCAGGCCCAGGCCGGTGCCACCGGCTTGCCGCGACAGTGAGTTGTCGGCCTGGCTGAAGGCCTTGAACAAGGCTTGCTGGTCCTCCTCGGAGAGGCCGATACCGGTGTCCTGTACGCTGATCCGCAGCTGCGCGCGGTCGTCGCTTTCGTCCTCGAGCATGGCGCGTACGGCGACGGTGCCGCCCTGGGTGAACTTGATGGCGTTGCCGACCAGGTTGGTGAGGATCTGCTTCAGCCGCTGCGGGTCGCCCTGCAATTGGATCGGGGTATCCCGGTAGACCAGGCTGACCAGTTCCAGTTGCTTCTCGTGGGCGGCCGGAGCCAGCATGGTCAGGGCGTCCTGGATCAGGTCGCGGAGATTGAAGGGGAGGTTTTCCAGAACCAGCTTGCCGGCCTCGATCTTCGAGAAGTCGAGGATCTCGTTGATGATCCCCAGCAGGCTTTCCGCCGATTTCTGGATGGTCGTGAGGTAGTCCTGCTGGCGCGGGCTGAGCTCGCTCTTCTGCAGCAGGTTGGTGAAACCGAGGATGCCGTTGAGCGGGGTGCGGATCTCGTGGCTCATGTTGGCGAGGAACTCGGACTTGATCCTGCTCGCCTCCAGGGCCTCCTTGCGCGCCAGGTCCAGCTCGATGTTCTGGATCTCGATGGTTTCCAGGTTCTGGCGTACGTCCTCGGTGGCCTGGTCGATGTTGTGCTGCATTTCCTCCTGGGCGCTCTGCAGCGTTTCCGCCATGCGGTTGATGCCGGAGGCCAGTTCGTCCAGCTCGTTGCTGCCCATCGGTGGCAGGCGGGTTTCCATGCGGCCTTCCTTGAGCTGGGCGACGCCCTGGCTGATCAGTTCCAGCGGCGCGTTGATCGCGCGGCTCATGCGCAGGGCGAGGAGGGCGGTGACGCCGAGGCCGGCGGCGATCAGCAAGAGGCTGGTGAACAGGCTGCGATATCCGCGCAGCAGGGTCCCGTGGTGCGACAGTTCCAGTTCGACCCAGCCGAGTACGCGCTCGTCGTCAGGCTCGGTGGCGCCGGACAGGCTGTGGTGGCGGCCAAGAACCGGTAGCAGGAAGTGCGTGGTGTCCAGTTCGGTGGACATGCTCAGATGGCTGGCGTCGCCGGCCGGGGCGACGGTGAGCATGCTTGGCCCGGCATGGGCGAGGCGTTCCTGGCGGGCGTCGAGGAAGGTCACCGCGCGCACGTCCGGTTGGTCCAGCGCCTCGTTGGCGATGCGGTTGAGCACGGCGGTATCCTTTCGCGCCAGCGCGGTGGCGGCCAGCGGCGCCAGTTGTTCGGCGATCAGTTGCCCGCGCTCGATCAACTGGGCGCGCATGTCGGACAGCTGGACCCAGGTGAAGTAACCGCCAAGCACCATCGCCAGCAGGCTGGTGGGGAGCAGGGTGAGCAGCAGTACGCGCCCCTTGATGCCGAGATCCTTGAACACACGTCTCTCCGTCGAGCCAGATCGGGATGGCCGACGCTCCCCGGCCATACGTTTACCCCGCGCAGTTTAGCGGGTCGCGGAAGGGGAATCTGCACCGATGTGCGCAGCCCGGCGGATTCGGCTTGCGACGAAGCGGAAAGATCGTGAATACTGGCACGATTGCTAATCAATCTTATTTGGCTGCCATGTTCCCATCCCTGACGCCCGACCCCCGACTGCTGGCCATCGAGGACGATCCGACACTGGGCGCACATCTGTTCCAGCACCTCAATGGCAGCGGTTTCGAGGTGACCTGGTGCCGAGACGGGGAAGAGGGGTTGGCGGCTGCGCGCAGCGGCGCCTATGACCTGATCCTGATGGACATCATGCTGCCGGGGCGCGATGGCCTCGAGATTCTTCGCCAACTCCGCCAGGAGCAGGCGCTGCCGGTGATCCTGATGTCGGCCCTGGGCGCCGAGCAGGACCGCATCGCCGGGTTCAGCCAGGGCGCCGACGATTATCTGCCGAAGCCTTTCAGCCTGGCCGAGCTGCGGGTACGCATCGATGCCATCCTGCGCCGGATCGCCCTGGAGCGGGGGGGCGCGCCGGGCCGCTGCGCCGAACCGCTGGCGCGGCCCTCGCTGCAATTCTCTGCCGATGTCTGCGATGTCAGCCTTGGCGAGCGGTTCGCCGGCCTGACGCCGACCGAATACCGCCTGCTGGAAACCTTCCTCGCCGCGGAAGGCGAGACCCTGACCAAGGCCTTCCTTTACCAGCATGTCCTGCACCGCGGTCATACCCAGCATGATCGCAGCCTGGACATGCACGTCAGTCACCTGCGGCGCAAGCTGCAACGCCTCGGTTACGCCGGTCACCAGTTGCATACCGTCTGGGGCAAGGGTTACGTCCTGACACCGGCGCCATGATGCCCAACCGCCATTCGCTGTTCTGGCGCCTGGCCCTGGTGCTGGTGGCGTTCTTCCTGCTATCGGTATGGCTGTCCTGGACCTGGGGACGTAGTGCCGAACTGAAGGGTTACTACCTGTCCGCCGAAGCCCGCTCCGCCTTGGCGGATTATGCGCGGCGAGCCGAGCGTGCCTGGCTCGACGATGGCCGCGAGGGCATCGACCGTTGGCTGGCCGAGCCGCGCCAGCAGGCGCTGGACTGGGTGGTCGTGCTCGACGGACGGCTGCAATCGCTGGGCAGTCGTCCGCTCACCACGGAGGAAGCCGAGCGCCTGACTTTCCTGCGGGGCGTCGACTGGCCGATGAGTTCCCGCTCGCTGTCGCGGCCATTCATCAACCTGCGCTTCCCCGAACATCCGGAGCAAGGCAGGGTGGTCCTGCGTCTTCCCGCCGAGTTCGTCCCTCCCGGCTTGTCGCCGGCCAAGCGCCTGGTCACCCACGGCCTGGTGCCGGCCGGGCTGGCCCTGCTGCTGGGAGTGTTGCTGTATCGGCGCTGGGTAGTGCCGCTGGGACGCCTGCGAGCGCAGGCCAATGCCCTGCGCGGCAACGACCTGACGGCGCGTACGCAGGCAGAGATCAGCCGGCGCAGCGACGAGCTGGGCGATCTGGGGCGGGCGTTCGACCATATGGCCGAGCGACTCGACGAGCACATGGTGTTGCAGCGCCAACTGCTCCGCGATCTCTCCCACGAGCTGCGCACGCCGCTGGCGCGCCTGCAGGTGGCGGCAGAGGGCACGCTGTCCGCGCAGCTCCTGCGCGAGCGCCTGGAGCAGGAGGTACAGGGCATGCAGCAACTGGTGGACAACACCCTGGAGCTGGCCTGGATGGACACCGAACGCCCGGTATTGGCGCTGGAGGACATTTCCATCCCGGCGTTATGGGACCTGCTGGTGGAGAACGCACGCTTCGAAAGCGGCTGGGCCGCCGAGCGGTTCCGCAGCGATCTGCCCGAGGATTGTGTCGTGCGTGGCAACCTCAATGCACTTGCCCAGGCCCTGGAGAACCTGCTGCGCAACGCCATCCGGCATTCGCCGGAGGGCGGCGTGATCCGCCTGCATGGTCGGCGCGAAGGAAGTTGCTGGTGGCTTTGCCTGGAAGACCAGGGCGAGGGTGTGGCCGAGCACCAGTTGGAGACCATCTTCCGCCCGTTCACCCGACTGTCTTCGGCACGTACCGGCAAGGGCTTCGGCCTGGGACTGAGCATTGCCCGTCGCGCCGTGGTGCTCCAGGGCGGCCGCCTATGGGCGGAAGCCGCCGATCCGGGGCTGCGCCTGTGCCTGGTGCTGCCTTCTGCCTAGCGAGGCGCAGGTGCCTTTACATTTTACCTAGATGTAAATGATCTTTACTCTCTTTTGTGAATAATTATCATCCGTGCCGATCTCCTCGGCCGGCCTTGTTCCGGGTCTGCGCCCTGTCCTACCCGTGCCGAGACGTCACCCGTGCAACGCCGGCGACCCAGGCTTCAGAAAAAACGTCAACGTATCCCTCGTGGCTCGCCTGCTACCCGTTTTCCCTCGACAGGAGTAGTCACGCATGTACCCCCAATTCCGTCGCGGCCATCTCGCCGCTGCCGTCCTTTTCGCTTCATCGAGCCTGCTGGGCGGGCAGGCCCTGGCCGAGGACGAGCGCCTGGAAGAACTGGACGAACGCGCCGAGTCGGTGGTCCAGCTGGGTGACGAGGTGGTGCTGGGCACCGCCGAACAGGAGCTCAAGCAGGCACCGGGGGTATCCATCATCACCGCCGAGGACATCAGGAAGCGCCCGCCGGTGAACGATCTCTCCGAGATCATCCGCACCATGCCCGGGGTCAACCTCACCGGCAACAGTTCCAGCGGCCAGCGCGGCAACAACCGGCAGATCGACATCCGCGGCATGG
>NZ_KV828512.1:118380-134877 GCF_001836405.1 Pseudomonas sp. HMSC057H01
TCAGCTCGCGCAACTCGGTGCGCTACGGCTGGCGTGGCGAACGCGACACCCGCGGCGACAGCAACTGGGTGCCGCCGGAGGAGGTCGAGCGCATCGAGGTCCTCCGTGGGCCCGCGGCGGCACGCTACGGTTCCGGCGCGGCGGGCGGGGTAGTCAACATCATCACCAAGCGCCCGACCGATCGTTTGCGTGGCTCCATGACGGTGTTCACCAACATTCCGGAAAGCTCCAAGGATGGCGCCACGCGCCGCGCCAACTTCAGCCTCAGCGGGCCGCTGACCGAAGCCTTGAGCTTCCGCGCGTACGGCAGCGCGAACAAGACCGATTCGGACGATACCGACATCAACCTCGGACATACCGTCAACCCGAGCCGTACCGTGGCCGGACGCGAAGGGGTACGCAATCGCGATCTCAGCGGGATGCTGTCGTGGCAGGTGACCCCCGACCAGGTCGTCGATTTCGAAGCGGGCTTCAGCCGACAGGGCAACATCTATGCCGGCGATACCCAGAACAACAACGGCACCGCCAATACCCAGGGACTCGCCGACGACGGTGCGGAGACCAACCGCATGTATCGCGAGAACTACGCCATCACCCACAACGGGACCTGGTCGTTCGGTACTTCCAGGTTCGTCGCCCAGTACGACTCCACCCGCAACAACCGTCTGGAGGAGGGGCTGGCCGGTTCCGTCGAGGGGCAGATCGGCGCCGACCGTTCGTTCAGCACCAGCAAGCTGGAGAACTATCGCCTCAGCGGCGAACTCAACCTTCCGTTGCATGCGTTGTTCGAGCAGGTGCTGACGGTGGGCGCGGAGTGGAACAAGGAAACCCTCAACGACCCGTCCTCGCTCAAGCAGGGCTTCGTGGGAAGCGATAGCTTGCCGGGGACCCCCGCGGCCGGCTCGCGAAGCCCGAAAAGCAAGGCGGAGATCCGGGCGCTGTACGTGGAGGACAATATCGAACTGCGCCCCGGCACCATGCTCACCCCCGGGCTGCGCCTGGACGATCACAGCGACTTCGGCCTGAACTGGAGCCCGAGCCTGAACGCTTCCCAGACGCTCGGCGAATACTTCACGGTCAAGGCCGGTATCGCACGGGCCTTCAAGGCGCCCAACCTGTACCAGAGCAACCCGAACTACCTGCTCTATACCCGTGGCAACGGCTGCCCGATCCAGACCAGCAGCGGCGGCTGCTACCTGGTCGGCAACGAGAACCTGGACGCCGAGACCAGCGTCAACAAGGAACTGGGCATCGAGTTCCGGCGCGATGGCTGGGTCGCCGGGCTCACCTATTTCCGCAACGACTACAAGAACAAGATCGTCGCGCCGCTGGATGTCATGGGACAGACCGGGACCGGTAACAACATCCTGCAATGGAGCAACGCGAAGAAAGCAGTGGTCGAGGGCCTGGAAGGCAACCTGCTGGTCCCCCTGCACGAGGACCTTAGCTGGAGCACCAACCTGACCTATATGCTGCAATCCAAGGACAAGGACACCGGCAACCCGCTTTCGGTGATCCCCGAGTACACCCTGAACTCGACCCTGGACTGGCAGGCCAGCGAGCGTCTTTCCACCCAACTGACCAGCACCATCTACGGCCGCCAGGAGCCGCCGAAGCATGGCACCAGCCGCAACACGCCGGTGGTCTCGCGAAAAGAGGTGGGTACCTATGGCATCTGGGGCGTCAGCGCCGGCTACACCTTCAGCGAGAACCTGAGCGTACGGGGCGGGGTAAGCAACCTCTTCGACAAGCGCCTGTACCGCCAGGGCAACTCCTTCGACGCCGGTGCGGCAACCTACAACGAGCCGGGTCGCGCCTACTACGTTTCGATGACCACCTCGTTCTGATCGCCGCGGCCAACGCGCTTTCACCGGCAGGCGCAACGCCTGTCGGACCTTTCTTTGGCGTTGGTCAGGCATCGGCTGTCCAACGCCAGGTTTTCTCTTCGGACGCCTCTGGTCATCGCATCGCATGCCGTTTCGGGCGGTCTTTCGGCTGAATCGGCATGCATGACCGGATATTGCGGTGCTAGGGTCCGGCCCCAGTTTCCCGGTATCATGCTCAGCCTTTACCGTCAGTGCCGAACGAGTGCCTCCATGACCGTGCAGTACCCGACTATCGCCGACTGCGTTGGCAATACCCCTCTGGTGCGTCTGCAGCGCCTTCCCGGGGAAACCTCCAATACCCTGCTGGTGAAGCTCGAAGGCAACAACCCCGCGGGATCGGTGAAGGACCGCCCGGCCCTGTCGATGATCACCCGTGCCGAACTGCGCGGCGACATCCGCCCCGGCGATACGCTGATCGAGGCTACTTCCGGCAACACCGGCATCGCCCTGGCCATGGCGGCGGCGATCAAGGGTTACAAGATGATCCTGATCATGCCGGACAACTCCACGGCTGAACGCAAGGCGGCGATGACCGCCTATGGCGCCGAGCTTATTCTGGTCAGCAAGGAAGAGGGCATGGAGGGCGCGCGCGATCTGGCCGACAAGCTGCAGCGCGAAGGCCGCGGCAAGGTTCTCGACCAGTTCGCCAATGGCGACAACCCGGAAGCCCATTACCACAGCACCGGCCCGGAAATCTGGCAGCAGACCGGCGGCAGCATCACCCATTTCGTCAGCTCCATGGGCACCACCGGGACCATCATGGGCGTATCGCGCTACCTCAAGGAGCAGAACCCGGCGGTGCAGATCGTCGGCCTGCAACCCATGGAGGGCTCGGCCATCCCGGGAATCCGACGCTGGCCGCAGGAATACCTGCCGAAGATCTATGACGCCAGTCGCGTCGACCGGGTCGTCGACATGCACCAGGACGAAGCGGAGGACATCATGCGCCGGCTGGCCCGCGAGGAAGGCATCTTCTGCGGCGTGTCCTCCGGCGGGGCGGTGGCGGCGATGCTGCGCCTGTCCCGCGAACTGGAGAATGCCGTGCTGGTGGCGATCATCTGCGACCGCGGCGACCGCTACCTGTCTTCCGGCGTCTATGACCCGCGCTGAGCATGTCCATGGCCAGAAATAAGGGCGGGCTGCGCTTCCAGCCCAGCGGTGGTGCGCGCGGTCCCGCGATACCGGTAGGCAAGAAGCAGCGCCTGACCATCGAGCGCCTGGCCCATGACGGCCGAGGTATCGCCCACGAGGCGGGGATGACCTGGTTCGTCAGCGGCGGGCTGCCTGGCGAGGAACTTGAGGCACGGGTGCTGGGCGCGCGAAGCAAGGTGGTCGACGCGCGCAGCGAGCGCCTGTTCAGCAGTAGCGACCTGCGTCGCCGCGAGCCCTGCACTGTAGCGGGTCGCTGCGGCGGCTGCACCCTGCAGCACCTGGAACACGGCGAGCAGTTGGCCCTGAAGCAGCGTACCTTGCAGGAGCAGTTGCAGCGTTTCGCCGGGATCGAGCCGGAAGAATGGGCCGCCCCCCTGGTCGGGCCCGAATTCGGCTATCGGCGCCGCGCTCGGATCGCCGTGCGCTGGGATGCCAGGGCGCGGCGTCTGGATGTCGGCTTCCGTGCCTCGGCCAGCCAGGAGATCGTCGCCTTCGATGAGTGCCTGGTCCTGGTGCCGCCTTTGCAAACGATTGCCCGTGCCCTGCCTGCTCTTCTGCAGGACTTCCGCAAGCCGGAAAGCATCGGCCACGTGGAACTCTTCCATGGCACGGCCAGTGCATTGCTGTTGCGGCATACGACGGCCCTGGTCGACGAGGATCGCCAGCGCCTGGCCGCTTTCTGCTCCGCACACCAGGCCCAGCTCTGGCTGCAAGGTGCGGAACAGCCCTTGCCGGTGGAGCCGGCCGCCGAACTGGGCTACTCCTTGGGTGACTGGCAACTGACTCTGGCGTACCGACCCGGAGACTTCGTCCAGGTCAATGCGCCGGTGAACGAGTCGATGATCCGCCAGGCCCTTGACTGGCTGGCGCCGACCGCCGACGAGCGGGTCCTCGACCTGTTCTGCGGGCTGGGCAATTTCTCCCTGCCGCTGGCGCGCCGGGTGGCGCGGGTAGTCGGGGTGGAGGGCGTGGCGGCGATGGTCGAGCGGGCAGGCGCCAACGCGCTGGCCAATGGCCTTGGCAACGCGCACTTTTTCCAGGCCGACCTGTCCAAAGCGCTTGCCGAAGCGCCCTGGGCGGAGCAAGGTTTTACCGCTGTGCTGCTCGATCCGCCGCGCGACGGCGCGTTCGAGGCGGTACGCGAAATGAGTTCTCTGGGTGCCCGGAGGGTAGTCTATGTATCCTGCAATCCGGCGACCCTGGCGCGCGATGCTGGCGAAATGGCCAGGCAGGGCTATCGTCTGAAGCGCGCCGGAATCCTCGATATGTTTCCGCAGACCGCACATGTCGAGGCCATGGCTTTGTTCGAGGCAGGCTAGGATGCCTGCGTAATCCGACCAGCCCGTTCGAAGGCTGGCGCAGTCATCGGTGGGCTACGCGCACCGTGGTAAAGGGTAGGCAAGATGGTACAGGTGAGAGCGCACCAGCCGGTCAACACCGACGGCAGTATCAACCTCGAGGCCTGGCTGGACCACGTCCAGAACCTCGTCCCCGGGCTCGATCGTCAGGGCTTGCTGGAGGCTTGCGAGTTCGCTCGCGAATCCGAGCAGCGAGCGATCGCCGCACAGAACTCCTGGGCAGAAGGCACGTCCAGCTTCCAGACCGGACTGGAAATCGCCGAGATCCTCGCGGACCTCAAGCTGGATCAGGAGTCCCTGGTCGCCGCGGTCATCTATCGAGGCGTGCGGGAAGGCAAGATCACCCTGGAAGCGGTCAACAAGCATTTCGGGCCGGTGGTGGCCAAGCTGATCGAGGGCGTGCTGCGCATGGCCGCAATCAGCGCCAGCCTCAATCCGCGCCATTCCATGGTGCTGGGTACCCAGGCGCAGGTGGAGAACCTGCGCAAGATGCTGGTGGCGATGGTCGACGACGTTCGCGTCGCTCTGATCAAGCTGGCCGAGCGCACCTGCGCCATTCGCGCGGTGAAGAATGCCGACGAGGAAAAGCGCCACCGCGTCGCCCGGGAAGTCTTCGATATCTACGCGCCGCTGGCCCACCGCCTGGGCATCGGGCATATCAAGTGGGAGCTGGAGGACCTGTCCTTCCGTTACCTCGAGCCCGACCAGTACAAGCAGATCGCCAAGCTGCTGCACGAGCGCCGGCTGGATCGCGAGCAGTACATCGCCAACGTGATGAGCCAGTTGAAGGAAGCTCTCGCGGCCACCGGCGTACAGGCCGATCTCAGCGGGCGGGCGAAACACATCTATTCGATCTGGCGCAAGATGCAGCGCAAGGGCCTGGACTTCAGCCAGATCTACGACGTTCGCGCCGTGCGCGTGCTCGTTCCGGAGATGCGCGACTGCTACACCGCGCTGGGCATCGTGCATACCCTCTGGCGGCACATTCCCAAGGAGTTCGACGACTACATCGCCAACCCCAAGGAAAACGGCTATCGCTCGCTGCATACCGCAGTGATCGGCCCCGAGGGGAAGGTGCTGGAAGTACAGATCCGTACCCACTCCATGCACGAAGAGGCGGAGCTCGGGGTCTGCGCGCACTGGCGCTACAAGGGGACCGACGTCAAGGCCAGCTCCAACCATTACGAGGAAAAGATCTCCTGGCTGCGCCAGGTGCTCGAATGGCACGAGGAACTGGGCGACATCGGTGGCCTGGCGGAGCAACTGCGGGTCGATATCGAGCCGGACAGGGTCTACGTCTTCACTCCCGACGGCCACGCCATCGACCTGCCCAAGGGCGCGACCCCGCTGGATTTCGCCTATCGGGTCCACACTGAAGTCGGGCACAACTGCCGCGGGGCGAAGATCAACGGACGCATCGTGCCGCTGAACTACAGCCTGCAGACCGGCGAGCAGGTCGAGATCATCACCGGCAAGCACAGCGGTCCGAGCCGTGACTGGCTGAACAGCAACCTGGGCTATGTCACCACCTCCCGGGCGCGGGCGAAGATCGTCCACTGGTTCAAGCTGCAGGCGCGGGACCAGAACGTCGCTGCCGGCAAGGCCCTGATCGAACGCGAGCTGTCGCGCCTGGCGCTGCCGCCGGTGGATTTCGACCGGCTGGCGGAGAAGGCCAACGTGCGTACCGCCGAGGATATGTTCGCCGCTCTCGGCGCCGGCGACCTGCGCTTGGCGCACCTGGTCAACTATGCCCAGCAACTGGTCGAGCCGGACCGCGACAGCGAGCAACTCGAACTGATCCCGCGCAAGCCGAGCAAGATCGGCCACGGCAAGCGCGGCGACGTGCAGATCCAGGGCGTCGGCAACCTCCTGACGCAGATGGCCGGCTGCTGCCAGCCGCTGCCGGGAGATCCCATCGTCGGCTACATCACGCTGGGCCGTGGGGTCACCATCCACCGCCAGGATTGCGCCACCGCGCTGCAACTGGCGGGACGCGAACCGGAGCGGATGATCCAGGTCAGTTGGGGGCCGGAGCCGGTTCGCACCTATCCGGTGGATATCGCGATCCGTGCCTATGATCGTTCCGGCCTGTTGCGCGACGTGTCCCAGGTGCTGCTCAATGAGCGGATCAACGTTCTGGCGGTGAATACCCGTTCGAACAAGGAAGACAACACCGCGACCATGCAACTGACCATCGAGATTCCCGGTCTGGACGCTCTTGGACGCCTGCTGGCGCGCGTTTCGCAACTGCCCAACATCATCGAGGCGCGGCGCAACCGTACGCCTTGAGGCGAGGCGGAAACAGGCCACGGGCGCTCGCAGGCTGCCCGTGGCCTTTTCGTTTCCGGAAAGGGCAGAATGCCCGGACCGTTCACTGAAGACCCGAGATACCCATGTACCGACTCGACGACCTGCTCCACCTCATGGCGCGCCTGCGCGATCCCGAATTCGGCTGCCCCTGGGATCTCCAGCAGAGCTACGCGACCATCGTCCCGCACACCCTGGAAGAAGCCTACGAAGTAGCGGACGCCATAGAGCAGGGGGATTTCCCGCAATTGCGCGAGGAACTGGGCGACCTGCTGTTCCAGGTGGTTTATTACAGCCAGTTGGCTCGCGAAGAGGATCGCTTCGCTTTCGACGAGGTGGTGGACGGCATCACCCGCAAGCTGATCCGTCGACATCCCCACGTATTCCTCGATGGCGATCTCTATGGCAAGCCCGATGCGGCGAAGCTCGCCGAAGCAGCGGTCAAGCAGCGCTGGGAAGAACTGAAGGCCGAGGAGCGTGCCGCCAAGGCCAAGGAGCCGCAGCAGTTGTCGCTGCTGGATGACGTTCCTGTCGCCCTGCCGGCGTTGTCACGGGCGGCGAAGCTGCAGAAGCGCGCGGCGCAGGTCGGTTTCGACTGGCCGGAAGCGCTGCCTGTGGTGGACAAGGTTCGCGAGGAGCTGGACGAAGTCCTCGAGGCGATGGCAGAGGGTGACGAGGGTGCCGTGGGCGAGGAGGTTGGCGACCTGCTGTTCGTCGTGGTCAACCTGGCCCGGCATCTCAAGGTCGATCCGGAGGCTGCTCTGCGCCAGGCCAACGGCAAGTTCGAGCGGCGATTCCGGTTCATCGAGCGGAACCTGCGCGAAGCCGGCCGGAAAGCCGAAGAGTGTTCGCTGGAGGAACTGGACAGCCTCTGGGGTGAGGCCAAGAAAGCGGAGAGGAGCGCGCCCGGCTGTTAATGGGAAAATTACCGTGGCAGCCGGGCTGCCACGGCATCTGAATCAGCCGAAGATCCAACGATAGAGGATGACCAGCAGGATCACCGCCAGCACCGGGCGGAGGACTCGGTAGGCCTTCGGGTAGGCGCGTTTGAAGCGCTTCACCTGGGCGCCGATGGCATTGCCGCCGCGAATGGCGACCGAGTAGGCCTGGTTGATGCTGCCGACGCGTTCGCCTTCGACGTTCTGCGGTGCGGTCGCACGCCCGAGAATGCCGCTGATCCAGCGATTGAGCCGGGTCAGCAGGCGGGAACGGAGCGGCCGCTCGATATCGCAGAAGAGAATCACCCGGGTCTGCTCGGTCTCGTTCTTCACCCAGTGGACGAAGGTTTCGTCGAACATCACGTCTTCGCCATCACGCCACGCGTAGGGCTGGCCGTCGACGTAGATGCGGCAGTTGTCCGAATTCGGCGTGGACAGGCCGAGGTGATAGCGCAGTGAGCCGCCGAAGGGGTCGCGGTGCGGATTCAGGTGGCTGCCGCCGGGAAGCAGGGTGAACATCGCGCCCTTGACGTTGGGGATGCGGCTCACCAGCTCTACGGTCTTCGGGCAGAGCTGCTGGGCGGAGGGCAGCGGGCCGTCGTACCAGGTCAGGTAGAAGCGCTTCCAGCCTTTCTTGAAGAACGAGCCGAAGCCGGCTTCGTTGTTGTTCAGGGCAGCCCGGATATAACCCTCGTCGAACAGGTTGAGGGCTTCTTCGCGGATGGTTTGCCAATTGTTCTTCAGTTCGTCCAGCTCTGGAAAACGGCTGCGATCCAGATAGGGCTTCGAGGGGACGCTGGAGAACAGGTACATCAGCGAGTTGTAGGGGGCGAACCAGGCGGAGTGGTTGACCAGTTGACGCAGGAAGGGCAAGCGCGCGCGCCCACGGAAATGGACGAACAGGACGCTGGCGACGAACAGGCCCACCAGAGTGACTTTTACCAGGAGAGAAACGCTCATGCCTTGCTTTCCATGCCTTCGATATCAGGGGCCGGGAGGAGTGCCTGCGGGTGCTCGGGACGGTAGGGAGGGGTCTCCAGGGCATGCGTGGCAGTTTGCGAGCCGCCGAGACTTGCGTTGAGGCGGCTGAGGCTGGAGGATTATACCCCCTGCGAGGGCCGGCTGAACCCCAGTCGGCTGGAAGATTATGCCGCACCCCACCGGGCGTGCCACGCGAGCGAGTCGTTGACGAATGAGCATGTCATTGCGTGACCAGTTGCTGAAAGCCGGGCTGGTCAATGAGAAACAGGCCAAGCAGGCCACCAAGCAGAAACAGAAACAGCAGCGCCTGGAGCACAAGAACCAGGTCGACAAGGACGACTCCCAGCGCCAGGCGGCGGAGCAGGCCAAGGCGGAAAAGCTGGCGCGCGACCAGGAATTGAACCGCCAGCAGCAGGAAAAAGCCGAGAAGAAGGCCAAGGCCGCGCAGATCAAGCAACTTATCGAGGGGACGCGCCTGCCCAAGCTGGAAAGCGACGACTACTACAATTTCGTCGACGCCAAGAAGGTCAAGCGGATCGCGGTCAACGACCTGATCCGCGACAAGCTGAGCCGAGGCAGCCTGGCTATCGTCAGCTATGACGGACGCTACGAGATCGTGCCCCGGGATGCGGCGGTGAAGATCCAGGAGCGCGATCCGCGGCGGGTGGTGCTGCTCAACGTACAGAGCCAGGAGCCGGACGAAGACGATCCCTACAAGGACTATGTGGTGCCCGACGATCTCATGTGGTGAGGCCCGCATCCGGAGTGTCGCGTGACCGGTACGGATGCCGGTCAACTACCAATTCTGGAATGCGAAGCAGTTCTAAAATAACTACCGATGATTTCGTTTCGATAGCATAATGCCTTTCCTCAGAAATCTCCTACGGCTGCCTTTGCGTGCATCTGTGGGCTAGCCGCCTATCGAAAAGGACGTTGGTATGCCTTCCTCACAGCTTCCGGGGGCTTCGCCCTCGGAGATCGATATCGTTCAGCTGTTCCAGCAATTGTGGGCGTCGAAGTGGCTGATAGCGCTGATCGCGGCCTTGGCGACCGCCGCTGCGCTCGCCTACGCGCTGTTGGCCGTTCCGACCTACCAGGTGGATGTCCTGTTGCGGCCGATCCAGACCAAGGCCCTGGAGGCTGTCAATGTCAAGGGGCTGTATGCCCTGACTCCGCGGGAAGCGCTGGATCGCGTCGGCAACGAGCTGGCAGCCTACTCCGGCAGGCTGGAGTATTTCGAAGCCCATCCAGAGCTATTCCAGCAATTGAACGCCGAGGGCCTGTCCCCCGAGCAGGCTTTCTGGAAGTTCAACCAGGATGCCTTCAGCATGCAGCAGGCGGACTTGAAGAAGGACCCCCAGGCGGCGCCTTTCTTCCGCTTGTCCATGCAGTATCCCCAGGGCATGGATGGTGCCGCCATTCTCAACGGCATGCTCGCGTCGACCATCGAGAACGAGCGCCAGCGAATCCTGGACGACCTCCAGGCACGTATCGACGGTCGCCTGCAATTCCTCGAGCAGGATATCGAAGGCAAGCGTGCCAGTTACCAGGCTACCAAGGAGGGCAAGATCGCCCGGTTGCTGGAAGCGGACAGCATCCGGCGGGCTGGCTTGGAGGATGAGCTCAAGGCGTTGCGCGGGCGGCTGAAGATGGTGCGCGACTCGCGTATCCAGCAGCTCAACGAGGCTATCCAGATCGCCACCCGGCTGGGGATCGTCAAGCCGACGACCCCGGGCGCACTGGGAGAGGTCGGGCAGGATGGCTCGCGCAGCGTTTTCCGCACCGAGGTGAATAACCAGCAGATTCCCCTGTATTTCATGGGTGTCGATGCCTTGACCGCCGAGCGCGATACCTTGCTCAAGCGCAAGGGCGATGACTTCACCGAGCCCCGCGTGGCGAAGATCCAGCAGGAGCTGAGGCAGCTGGAGAACAACCGTGAAGTGCAATACCTGCAGGCTCGAAAGGGCGAGGAGCGTTTCTTCGAAAACATCGACAAGCTGCGTGGAGAGCAGGCGCGCCTCAAGACTCTGAAGGCGAGCGAGCTGAAGATCGAACTGGTGCGGATCGACCAGAAGGCTTCGACCCCTCTGAAACCCATCAAGCCGCGCAAGGCCTTGGTGGTGGCCTTGGGCCTCCTGGGCGGGTTGGTGTTCGGCGTGCTGGTGGCTCTGGTTCGGGCAATGTTGCGTGCCCCTCGGCAACGGGTACAGGAAGATAGCCTGCCGCCGGGAGTCGTCAGTCTCGACCGGAGCCTTTCGGGGACCTGAGACCAAAGGTGCGCCCCCGAAGTACGCGGGGGCGCATGGTTCAGGCCGATTTACCTATCTGCCGCAGTTCTTCTTCTTTCTCGAGTTTGATCCGATAGGCGTGGGCGTCATCCTCGTTATGGAAGACGCCAACCAGCAGTCCCTGCTGATGCACGTCCCAGCAGCGGCGGCCAAGCGCACGCAGCTCGCGGGATTTGTGGTCATCGTCACGCTCGGTCACTGTCACACTCATCTTTCTGCTCCAGGGTTGATCTGCATCAAGGCAAATCCAGCCTATTTCAATAGCAGACTAATCAAATAGCCCTGGAATTGAGAAAAACCTTTTCAGTTTCCAAGGTGTGAAGATGGCATGCCGGATGCTCTGGAACAGGCCTCTTCCCTCAGGCGTATGCGGCCGAACAAGGCCGCTTCCGTGAGGGCGGTAATCGCCAACAGGCGATCCAGGCGCAGCAGCAGAGTCGCTCCTTCGACGGCCACCTCAAGGTATTCCTCCTTGCCGCCGCCTGGCCGAACGGCCCGGGTATGCGTCGTGCGCGCCTCGGCTTCGAAGCGAACACCATCCTCGAGTTCGAGGAGCAACCGGTAGCGGTAGAGGCAGGCGATCTCCAGGTAGTCATGGAGATCGCAGGCGATCGGGTGGTAGCTGTCCATTGGCCTCAACAGCCTTCCAGGGGAAGGATGTAATGGCCATGGAGCCGAATGGCTTCGGCAACCTCTGCTGTCGCAATCTCGCTATGGCAGTAGCTGCAATGCCCCTGGCTGATATCGGCCTCGTCTATGCCTCTTCCGGCGAGCCAGCGTCGAGCGAACTCGCCGGCGCGAGCCCCCAGCTCCTCCGTGACCAGGACATCGAAGTGCAGGTAGCGGCCGTCGCGGGTTCGCACATGGGTGTCGAAGATCTTCACCTCCATGGCCGTTCTCCTTATTTCAGATCGCTGAGCGCCGCACCGAAGTTAAGGTGCAGTACCTGTCCATCGACAACCAGGGCAGGAACCGACTTGACCCCGGCCTTTTCCGCCTCGGCGATGCGTGCCGATTGTTCGGCGAGATGGACCACTTCGATGTTCACCTGCTTGCGATCGAGCAATGGCAGCAAGGAACGTTCGGCTTCGACACAGATTGCGCAGCCGGCGTGGTAGTAGATGGCTTTGGTCATGCTGATTCTCCTGTAGGAATTTAGTATCGATACGATACGTTTTCAGCCTAAACAAGAGGCGCCCTCTTTGTCAAACATGTTTTTAGTCGATACTATATTGGCAAGGAGGTATCCCATGTCCGCCATCGCCCTTTACGATTACCTGGAAAGGCTGACCAGCCTGATGCGTGCCTGGTCCCGCGAGCAGCCGCTGGTGGCTGAGCTGCAGCCGGTGCAGTTGAGTGCCTTGCATTACCTGGCGCGTTGTAATCGCTATTCGGATACTCCGCTGGGCGTGACCGAATACCTCGGCTTGACCAAGGGCACAGTGTCGCAATCGCTCAAGGTGCTGGAAGGGCGGGGGCTGATCAGCAAGCTGCCGGATGCGCGGGATCGGCGCAGCGTTCATCTGCGGCTGACCGATGCGGGGCGCGCGCTGATCGAGGCGGTGATTCCGCCGCAGTTCCTCGAGCAGGCCGTCACGGCACTGGGCGAGAAGGGCGAACACTTGCAAGGCTTGTTGCGTGATCTTCTGGTCGTCATCCAGCGTCAGGAGGATGTGCCTGGTTTCGGCCTTTGTCGGTCCTGCCGGTTCCATCAACGGCGTGCGGGTTCGCCCTTCTGCGGTCTAACCGGGGAGCCGTTGAGCGCTGTCGATGCCGAGCTGATCTGCCGCGAGCACCAGGCCTGCGGCTGACCCGCGGGCAATAAAAAACCGGGCAATGGCCCGGCTTTTCGTGGGAGAGGGGGTCAGCTCTTTTCGCCAGTGACGGTCTTGCCGTCGATGGTGCCTTCCTTGAGCATGATCTGGTATTCCTTGCCGTCGGTTTCCATCTGGTACAGGCGGACCAGCAGGTAGTCCCAGTCCTTGGCGAACCAGAGGATGGTCTTGCGGTTGCTCTTGCCCGGATCACGCACGCGCTCGACCTTGATCGCGTTGATCAGGCCGGCCTGGGTGCGTACCTTTTCCTCGCCGAGAACCCGGAAGTCGTAGGTATCGACATCCTCGCCCTCGATGATCTGGTAGCTCATGCTCTTCTTGCCGTCGGCAACGTCATGCTGCAGGACCAGTTGATAGGTGGACTTGTCCAGTTGACCGCGATTCAGGGGTTGCCGCACCGCATCGCCGCGGTCGCTGCCGAGCACCTGCTTCTGCGACCAGTCGAAGTCCAGTTCGATCTGCTTGCCTTTGCCCAGACCTTGGCGAGCGAAGCGGTAGGTCTGTGGCAGGAAGGTGTCGTTCTCGACCTTGAAGGTGCTGACTTCGTTGAGACTGGCCAGCAGCATGGAGGCCTCGAAGTCCAGTTGCCAGCGGCCGTCGCCGAGAGCCTTCAGGCTGCGGGAGGCATTGCCGCTGATGGGCATCTGTTTCCAGTCGGCGGTATAGCTGGCGGTGAACGGCTTCAGCTCGAAGGCATAGGCCGGCAGGGTCAGCAGCGTCAGCAGGAACAGCATGGCTTTACGCATTGCGAATCTCCTTGGTGCGAATCTGATGGCCGGTGGCAGGCAGGGCCTGGCCATCCAGCAGGGCGCCCTGTTCGCCCAGGCGCAAGCGGCCCTCGGCGAACCAGCGCATGGCCAGCGGGTAGATCCGGTGTTCTTCCTCGTGAACCCGTCTGGCCAGGCGTTCCGGCGTATCTTGCGACTCTACCGGGATTACTGCCTGTACGACCAGTGGCCCCCCATCGAGTTCCTCCGTCACGAAGTGCACGCTGCAACCGTGCTCGCGGTCGCCGGCTTCGAGGGCGCGTTGATGGGTATGCAGCCCTTTGTGGCGCGGCAGCAACGAGGGATGGATATTCAGCAGTCGCCCCTGGTAATGGCGAACGAAATCGGCGCTGAGGATGCGCATGAACCCGGCAAGGATCACCAGGTGCGGTTCATGGGCATCGATCCGTTGTGCCAGGGCCTGGTCGAAGCTTTCGCGATCGGCATAGGCCTTGTGATCGAGCACCTCGGTCTGGATGCCGGCCTGGCGCGCGCGTTCCAGGCCATAGGCGTCCGCGCGGTTGGAGATCACCGCGCGGATCCGGGCCGGCGTGGCGCCCTCCCGGAGGCTGTCGATCAGCGCCTGCAGGTTGCTGCCGGAGCCGGAAATCAGCACCACGACATTGCAGAGTTTCGGCATCAGTGGTTTTTCAGATTGTTCAGGACCACGCGCTCGGCGTCCGCGCCGCAGGTTTCGATGCGACCGATCTGCCAGGGTTGCTCGCCGGCGGCACGCAGGACTTCCAGGGCTTTCTCGGCGTCGCTCTGGGCCACGCAGATGACCATGCCGACGCCGCAGTTGAGTACGCGATGCATCTCGGTCTCGTCGACGTTGCCCTGTTCCTGCAGCCAGTCGAATACCGCCGGACGGTTCCAGCTGGCGACATCGATCACGGCCTGGGCGTTGTCCGGCAGGACGCGCGGGATGTTGTCCAGCAGGCCGCCGCCGGTAATGTGAGCCATGGCCTTGACCGCGCCGGTCTGCTTGATCAGTTGCAGCAGCGGCTTGACGTAGATGCGGGTCGGCGCCATCAGCAGGTCGGCCAGCGGCTTGCCGTCGAGTTGGACCTGCTCGATGTCGGCGCCGGAAACCTCGATGATCTTGCGGATCAGGGAGTAGCCGTTGGAGTGCGGGCCGGAGGAGGGCAGGGCGATAAGCGCGTCGCCGGCCTGGACCCTGGAGCCGTCGATGATCTCGGCCTTTTCCACGACGCCGACGCAGAAGCCGGCCAGGTCATAGTCTTCGCCTTCGTACATGCCGGGCATTTCGGCGGTCTCGCCGCCGACCAGGGAACAGCCCGCCAGTTCGCAACCGGCACCGATGCCGGTGACTACGGTGGCGGCGACGTCGACGTTGAGCTTGCCGGTGGCGTAGTAGTCGAGAAAGAACAGCGGCTCGGCGCCGCAGACCACCAGGTCGTTGACGCACATCGCCACCAGGTCCTGGCCGATGCTGTCGTGCTTGTTCAGGTTGAGCGCCAGGCGCAGCTTGGTGCCCACCCCGTCGGTGCCGGATACCAGCACCGGCTGCTTGTAGCCGGCCGGGATTTCGCAGAGGGCGCCGAAGCCGCCGAGGCCGCCCATCACTTCCGGGCGTGCGGTGCGCTTGGCCACGCCTTTGATGCGTTCCACCAGGGCTTCGCCGGCGTCGATGTCCACACCAGCGTCCTTGTAGCTCAACGAGGGTTGCTTGCTGCTCATAAATCCAGGCCTATAGGGGTAATTCGGAGATCGGCCGGCCGCCCAGGCGTGCAACGCTGTTTGCCGGTTTTGAAGGCGCGCGATTTTATCAGGCTTGCCACGCAGCGGCCATCTCGGTTGCCGCTGGACGGACTGCTGTTTAAGGTATAGGTCCACTTGCGCGGCCTTCACAGCTCGTCGCCGCCGTTACCATCCGTTCGTCGAGAGCCCTCCATGCGCATAGCCCGACTCTTCGTTCTCTGTTTTTCCCTGCTAGGCTTGCCCGTCTTCGCGGCAACGGTCCCCAATCTCTACCAGGTCCACGAGCCGGTTTCGTCGCAGCAGCCCGGGGAGCGCGATGCCGGACTGGTGCGAGCCCTGCAGACCCTGCTGGTGCGCCTGACCGGCAATCCGCAGGCGCCGCAGAACCCGGCATTGGCGGGGTACCTGAAGGATCCGCAGCAACTGATCAGCCAGTACGCCTTCGAAAATGGTCCGCCGCTGGCGCTGGTGGTCGATTTCGATCCAACCGCCACCGGTAATGCGCTGCGTGCCGCCGGCCTGCCGAGCTGGGGCGCCAACCGCCCGGCGGTGCTGGCCTGGTGGCTGAACGAAAGCGCCGATGGCAGCACCCTGGTCGGTGACAACCAGGCCTCGGCCGAACCGCTCAAGCGTGCGGCGCAGAACCGCGGCTTGCCGTTGCGCCTGCCTCTGGCGGATCTCGACGAACAGATCGTCGGTACCCCGGAGAACCTCACCGCCGCCCAACCCGATGCCCTGCGCGCAGCCTCCGAGCGTTATGCCGCCGATGCCTTGCTGGCAGTGGACGCCAAGGAGGCGGACGGCAAATGGCAGGCGCAATGGCGGCTGTGGATGGGCGATTCGCGGGAGCAAGGCCAGGCTGAAGGCGCTACGCCCGACGCGTTGGCAGACAGCGTGATGCTGGCCGTCGGCAACCGCCTGTCTACCCGTTTCGTTGCCACGCCGGGAGCGGCGACCGGCCTGACCCTCCAGGTCCAGGGCGCGACACTGGCACGCTATGCCGAGTTGCAACGCCTGCTCGATCCGTTCGGCGCGCGTCTGGTAGGCGTGCGGGGCGATCGCCTCGACTATTCCGTGAAGGCCAGTCCCGAGCAATTACGTGCCCAGCTGGGCCTGGCGCAGTTGCAGGAAATCCCGGCCGACAGCGTACCGCTGGATGCCTCCGGCCAGCCCGCAGCGCCCAGCGCGGCGGTGCCGTCGTCGTCCCAACTGAATTTCCGCTGGCAGTGAGTCGGCGCGCCGATCCGCTCCTATGCAACGGAG
>NZ_KV828512.1:134977-151587 GCF_001836405.1 Pseudomonas sp. HMSC057H01
GCCGATCCGCTCCTATGCAACGGAGCGGGCCGGCGCGCGACCGGCCGATGCTCTGGGCAAGGAGCCTCGGCTATCGGCAAACCTTTGATTTTGCTTGCCTAGTTGCTCATTGTGCGGCCTTGCCGAGGCGTATAAACTTTGCAGCCTTTACGGTGACTCCTGCGGCGTTTTCGGATTGTCCGCCCAGCCTGGCATGAAACCTATTCAGCTTCCCCTCAGTGTGCGTCTGCGCGACGACGCCACCTTCGCCAACTACTATCCCGGTGCCAATGCCGCGGCACTGGGATATGTCGAGCGTTTGTGCGAAGCCGAGGCTGGCTGGGCGGAAAGCCTCATCTACCTCTGGGGACACGACGGCGTCGGTCGCAGCCACCTGTTGCAGGCGGCCTGCTTGCGTTTCGAGCAGTTCGAAGAGCGAACCATCTACCTGCCGATGGCAGATCTGGTGCAGTACGGCCCGGAAATCTTCGACGATCTCGAGCAGTGCGAGCTGGTCTGCATCGACGACCTGGATGTGCTGGTTGGCAAGCGAGAGTGGGAAGAGGGGCTGTTCCACCTGTTCAATCGACTGCGCGATACCGGTCGGCGCCTGCTGCTGGCGGCATCGAAGTCGCCCCGGGAGCTGCAGGTCAAGCTGCCGGACCTGAAGTCCCGCCTCACCATGGCGCTGATCTTCCAGTTGCACGGTCTTTCCGACGAGGACAAGCTTCGTGCCCTGCAACTGCGGGCATCCCGTCGTGGCTTGCATCTGACCGATGAAGTCGGTCGTTTCATCCTCAACCGCGGTTCGCGCAGCATGAACTCTCTGTTCGATCTGCTGGAGCAACTGGATCGCGCTTCGCTCCAGGCTCAGCGCAAGCTGACCATTCCTTTCCTCAAGGAAACCCTCGGCTGGTAGGCGTCGACAGTCCGTCGGCGAACTCCCGCATGGCCGTGCCGCAGTCCTTGGGTTTCGCTTGCAGCAGGAAGTGACCGCCTTCTATCCGTCTCTCCATCCATGCGCCGGCAATACCGGAGCGCTGGTTGTCCGCAGGCTTACCGGCGGTCGGCACTGGAAAGCGGCGCAGGCAGGGCAGGAGGGGGCTCCTGCCTTACCATCAGCGTTCCCCGGCGACCCTTCGGTCGTACTGGAATCGCCAGCGCGTATAGAGCAGCGCGGCGCAGAACAAGGTCACGCTGAGTAGCACTTCGGCCCAGCCGAACAGGCGCTGCGTGGGATCGAAGGCGGCGAGTACGCCGAGGATGAAATACAGGTTGACCACGTAGCAGGCCCAGGCATGCCCGCGCGCGCTGCCCATGAGCAGTCCGGGGGCCACCACCAGCAGCGGCAGCAGCTTGAAGGCGAGGACCAGCCAGGGCACCCAGCTCGCCGCACCATGGGCGTCCGCGTAGATCAGGTCGCGAATGAGGATGAGCAGGACCAGGCCGACGAAGCTTCCCAGGCTGATGGCGCGGCTGAGCGCCAGGCGCGGCTGCAGCCACGCTACTTCGGGCAGCGGTTTGTTCTTGCGGGCCATTTCAACTCCCCAGCTTGCCGGCGGTTTCCGCCAGGCGTTTGCCCAGCGCGCGACACAGGGTCAGTTCGTGCTCATCGAGGCTGCGCTTGCCATCGGCGCCGGCGAAGTGGCTGGCGCCGTAAGGCGTGCCGCCGCCGCGGGTTTCCAGCAGGGCGGGTTCGCTGTAGGGAATGCCCAGGACCAGCATGCCGTGGTGCAGCAACGGCAACAGCATCGATAACTGAGTGGTCTCCTGGCCGCCGTGCAGGCTGGCGGTGGAGGTGAAGACCGCTGCCGGCTTGCCGACCAGGCCGCCGGTCAGCCACAGGCTACTGGTACCGTCGAGGAAGTATTTCAGCGGGGAAGCCATGTTGCCGAAGCGGGTCGGGCTGCCGAGGGCCAGGCCCGCGCAGTTCTTCAGGTCCTCCAGGGTTGCGTACAGCGCCCCCTCCGCGGGGATGTCCGGGGCGACCGCTTCGCATTCGGTGGATACCGCGGGAACCGTGCGTACGCGCGCTTCGAAGCCGCCTTGTTCGACGCCACGGGCGATCTGCCGGGCCATTTCCGCGGTAGCGCCATGGCGACTGTAGTACAGCACCAGGATGTAGGGACTGCTCAAACGAGGATCTCCAGGACTCTTTCCGGAGGCCGGCCAACCACCGCCTTATCACCCGCGACCAGCACCGGACGCTCGATCAGCTTCGGATGCCTGGCCATTGCCTCGATGATGGCCTCTTCGCCAAGACTGGGCTCATCCAGGCCGAGGGCCTTGTATTCGTCCTCCCCGGTCCGCAGCAACTGGCGGGCGGGAATGCCGAGCTTGGCCAGGATCGCTTTCAGCTCGGCGGCGCTCGGCGGGGTTTCCAGATAGCGCACCACTTGCGGTTGCAGGCCGCGGGCTTCGAGCAGTTCGAGCGCTGCGCGGGATTTCGAGCAGCGCGGATTGTGCAACAGGATCAGTTCGCTCATGTCAGGGGTCGCATGGCCGGTGAAGTGACGGCTATTCTAACCGCCTCGTCGACCAGGACTGAACCCGTCGGCGCGAAGTACCGCCCCGAGAGGCGAAGAACCGGCGCGACTTCAAGGAGAGGGCATGCGCGAACATTTCAACGATGGGGTCGAGTTCGCTCGCTTCCTCGCTCATCGCTTCGTCACCGACAAGGCTCCCAACAGCGCGGCGGCGCTGACCTACACCACGTTGTTCGCGGTAGTGCCGATGATGACGGTGATGTTTTCCATGCTTTCGCTGATTCCGGCATTCCATGGCATGGGCGAGTCGATCCAGACTTTCATCTTTCGCAATTTCGTGCCTTCCGCTGGAGAAGCGGTGGAAACCTACCTGAAGAGTTTCACCACCCAGGCCCGGCACCTGACCTGGGTCGGGGTGGTCTTTCTGGCAGTCACCGCCTTCACCATGCTGGTGACCATCGAGAAAGCCTTCAACGAGATCTGGCGGGTTCGCCAGCCACGCCGGGGTGTCGGGCGGTTCCTCCTCTACTGGGCGATCCTCAGCCTGGGCCCATTGTTGCTGGGGGCCGGCTTCGCCGTGACCACCTACATCACTTCGCTGTCGCTGCTCCATGGCCCGGACGCGTTGCCGGGCGCGGAGACGCTGCTAGGGCTGATGCCGCTGGCGTTCAGCGTGGCGGCCTTCACCCTGCTCTATTCGGCGGTCCCGAACGCCCGGGTCCCGGTGCGCCATGCCCTGATGGGCGGCGTGTTCACCGCGGTACTGTTCGAAGCCGCGAAAACCCTGTTCGGGCTGTACGTAAGCCTGTTTCCCGGCTACCAACTGATCTACGGTGCCTTCGCCACCGTGCCTATCTTCCTGCTGTGGATCTATCTTTCCTGGATGATCGTTCTGTTCGGCGCGGTGCTGGTCTGCAATCTCTCTTCTTCCCGTCTCTGGCGGCGGCGCTCGCTGCCCAAGCTGATCGTTCTGCTCGGCGTGCTGAGGGTGTTCCACCAGCGCCAGCAGCTTGGACAGTCGCTACGCCTGACCCACTTGCATCGTGCGGGTTGGCTGTTGCCCGAGGATGAGTGGGAGGAACTGCTGGACTTTCTCGAGAAGGAGCAGTTCGTCTGCCGCGCCGGCGGAGGTGAGTGGGTGCTGTGCCGGGATCTTGGCGCCTACAGTCTGCATCGCTTGCTGAATCGCTGCCCCTGGCCCATGCCTAGCCGAGAGCGCATGCCTGCGAATCTGGACGAGGCGTGGTATCCGCCGTTCCAGCAGGCGATGGAACGCTTGCAGGTGGAGCAGGAGGCGCTGTTCGGAAAAAGCCTGGCCCACTGGCTGGCGGACGGAACCTCGGGAGCGAAGGTGACGTAAAGTGTCAGTTTGCGGCGAACGATGTGCATGAGGCGCTGCGTGCTGCCGAAGGAATCCCAGCAAGCGCAGGGAAAGCGCTGTTGGCACGCTTCTGGCAAACCCCTGTGTGACAGTCGTTTCACTCCGTAGTTCCGCCGAGGTTCCCGTTCATGCTCCCAATGTCGAACAAGGTCGTCCATTTGCATCACAAGGATGAGCAGGCAGCGCTTGAGCGTTTGAACCGGATTACCGGGCTGCAGTTCAGCAGTTGGCCGGAGTCGCTGGTGCCGGCGCGCAGCGTCAGCGAACCGTCGCCTGAGAAAGTGCGGGACGAACCCCTGCTCGATCAGGTACGCCAGGGCTGAGCGATCCGGCTCAAGCTTCGGACACCTGCTGTGACCTGTTTTCCTGCTCCACCGCTTGTACGAAGAACTCCTCCACGACCAGTCGGGAAAAGGCCGTCGCCGACTTCAGGCGTACCTGCATGTTCTCCACTTTCTGCCGTACGGGCAGGCGGGCAATGCCGGAAAGCAGGATGCGTTGCTGGCGGTCGATTCGTCCGTGATCCACCGCCACTTCGCGCTGGCGCCCGCCATCCAGATAGCTGACCACCAGTGACACCAGCAGGTCGCAGGCATCCGGAAGATGTAGCCAGGCGGCAATGTTGTAGTCCGCGACCAGGCCCTCGTGGGCTGTCAGGGTCGGGCGTGCGGCATCCACCAGGTGTGCGGGGACGCTTCCGATCAGATGGTCTTTCATAAGCAGCAGTGTGTCCGTTTAAAAGGGCTTCGGACTCGTCGCTCTCGACTTCTCCCCAAGTCGATCCTGCCGATGCCTGGGCATACGGCCGGTTGAGTCGTCGCGTCGTGTGTGGCACGCGGATTATAGGGGTGGTCCTTTGCGTCAAACTGTGCGGTTCGACGGCGATTGTCGTGACTCTTCTCGCACTTTGTGCCTTGTAGGAAGTATCGGGGCTTCTTCTTCCCATATTCGTCTCCACTCGGTTTTGCAGAGGTGGATGGCTTCCAGTAAGGTCTCGCCATAGTGCCGCGCCGGGTTGCCCTGGTCCGGCCGATGTTTTCCTGACTCGAGAGGTTCCTGACATGGGGAGTTGGCTACGCCCGCTGGGCGCTGCTGCGGTGTTGTTTCTCGCGGGCTGTTCGGCGGATTACGGAGTCGACCAGGACGGGCGTCCTGTCGCTGCGGAGCAGTTGGACGGGCATTGGCTGGTGGTCAATTACTGGGCTGACTGGTGCGCGCCCTGCCGGACCGAGATTCCGGAGATGAATCGCCTTGCGCAGGTGCTGGAAGGGCAGGGCGGGCGCGTCATTGGCGTGAATTTCGATGGCTTGCGCGATGCCGAGTTGAAGAAGTCGGCCGATGGCATGGGGATTCGCTTCACCGTGCTGGCCGATGATCCGGCGCCTCGCTTCAAGCTCCCTCGCAGCGAAGCGTTGCCTGTCACCTATATCGTCGATGCTCGGGGGGAAATGCGTCAGCGTCTGCTGGGCGAGCAGACGGCCGATGGCATATTGAAACAGCTCGAGGCTTTGCGGGAGGGACGCTGATGGCGAGGATCTGCTTGCATGCCTATGTCGGCGGCCGGGTACAGGGCGTCGGTTTCCGTCAGGCGACCCGGGAAGAGGCTGATCGCCTCGAACTCGACGGTTGGGTGCGAAACCTGGATGACGGGCGTGTCGAGGTCGTCTGGGAGGGCGAGGAGGACCGGGCGAAAGCCCTGGAGCGATGGCTGGGGCGGGGCCCGCGGCACGCGGAGGTCTCTGCGGTCGAGGTCGACCAAATGCCGCTGCAGGGGATCGCTGGCTTCGTCGTCCGTCGCTGACGAGGCGAGTTCGCCGTCAGGGCGTCTCGCCAGGGTCCGCGGCCAGGCGTCCGGCATCCCGGAGCAGGGCATGCATGAACTGCTGCTGCAGTTCGGGGTCGTTGCGCGTGAGCTCGATCAGGCTCTGTTCCAGTTCGCTGGCTTCTTCTTCCAGGCCCAGCTCCGCGAGGCGTTTCACCCGATGGACCCAGTGGTGGACGTCATCGCCTTCCAGGTCGTCATAGATCAGGGCGTGAGCTTCCAGGAGCTTGCCGCGCAGGCTGCGGCTGACGCGGAGGCTGGCATCGGCGCGGGTACCATCCTGCGGGTCGCTCACCGAAAGATGTATCTGCGAGATGCGGCTGATGTCCTGTTCGGCGAAGGGGCTGTCAAGCAGGTTGAGGCGCAGCACGCCATGACGGTCGGTAAGCAGTTCGTTGAGTTCCTTGCCGGAACTGACCATGACCGGACGCTCCGCCCAGGGCAGGCTGGAGTACTCCAGGCGCTTGTCGCGCTGTTTCTCGTCGATGCTCGCGAGATTCTGTTCGGCGCGACCGTTGGATTCCACGTTCATGAACGGATTCACCCCGGCCAGCCCATAGTTGATCCAGCCGTGGGTGATGTTGTCCGGTACGCTGCCGAAGGTCACCACGTTGACGATGTTCGCTCCGACGCCGGCCACCAGCGCCACCGCGCCCAACGGGATCTCGTAGATCTCCCGCCAGGCCTGGTACGGCGTATAGCGGTCGTAACGGCGCGTCACCTCGAACTCGGTGACCTCGAAGGACTTCTGGTCGTTGATCCGGACCCGGCGCTGCGGTAGTTCGAGCACATCGGGCTGGCCGACATCGACTTGCAGGGTATGTTCGAGCAGCTTCCGCTCGACGCGCTCCTCATGCTCGCTACGCTGCGGCAACTGGTTGGCGCAGCCGCTCAGCAGAAGGCCGCCGCACAGGGCGGCGGCGAATAGGCGCAGGGGTCTTCCGGTGGGCATCGTTACGCTCAGCGGCTGAGTTTTTCGGTGATGAACGACATCAGTTCGCCGATCGGCAGGTTCTGCGACTCGCTGTCACGGCGGCCCTTGTATTCCAGGACGCCTTCGTTGAGGCCGCGGTCGCTGATCACGATGCGGTGGGGAATGCCGATCAGCTCCATGTCGGCGAATTTCACCCCGGGGCTGGTCTTCTTGTCGCGATCGTCCAGCAGCACTTCGAAACCGGCTGCGGTCAGCTCGGCATAGAGCTTGTCGGTCGCCTGCTTGACGCTCTCGGTTTCGTACTTCAGCGGTACCAGGGCGATCTGGAACGGCGCCAGTGCGCTTGGCCAGAGAATGCCACGCTCGTCATGGTTCTGTTCGATGGCGGCGGCGACCACGCGGGATACGCCGATGCCGTAGCAGCCCATGATCAGGTTGACCGGCTTGCCCTGTTCGCTCAGGACGTTCAGCTTCATCGCTTCGCTGTACTTGGTACCAAGCTGGAAGATATGACCGACCTCGATGCCGCGCTTGATCACCAGGGTGCCCTTGCCGTCCGGGCTGGGGTCGCCTTCGACGACATTGCGCAGGTCGGCGACCTCGGGCAGCGGCAGGTCGCGCTCCCAGTTCACGCCGAAGTAGTGCTTGTCCTCGATGTTGGCGCCAGCGGCGAAATCGCTCATCAGGGCGACGGAGCGGTCGACGATGCAGGCGATCGGCAGGTTGACCGGGCCCAGCGAGCCGGGGCCGGCGCCGATGGCGGCACGGATCTCGGCCTCCGACGCGAATACCAGCGGGCTGGCGACCAGCGGCTGGTTGGCGGCCTTGATTTCGTTGAGTTCGTGATCGCCGCGGACGATCAGGGCGACCAGGGTGCCTTCTTCGGCGCCATGCACCACCAGGGTCTTGATGGTTTTCTCGATCGGTAGCTGGAAGCCGTCCACCAGGGCCGTGATGGTCTTGGTGTTGGGCGTGTCGACCAGGCGCATGTCCTCGGTGGCGCTGCCGCGGGCGCTCTCGCGCGGCACGGCTTCGGCCTTCTCGATGTTCGCGGCGTAGTCGGAGCTGTCGCTGAAGACGATATCGTCCTCGCCGGAGTTGGCCAGCACGTGGAACTCATGGGAGCCGCTGCCGCCGATGGAGCCGTTGTCGGCTTGCACGGGACGGAAATCCAGGCCGAGGCGGGAGAATATCTTGCTGTACGCCTGGTACATCCCGTCGTAGGTCTGCTGCAGCGAGTCCTGGCTCAGGTGGAAGGAATAGGCATCCTTCATGATGAATTCGCGTCCGCGCATCAGGCCGAAGCGCGGGCGGATCTCATCGCGGAACTTGGTCTGGATCTGATAGAAGTTGATCGGCAGTTGCTTGTAGCTGTTCAGCTCGTTGCGCGCGAGGTCGGTGATCACTTCTTCGTGGGTCGGGCCTACGCAGAATTCGCGCTCGTGGCGGTCCTTCAGGCGCAGCAGCTCAGGGCCGTATTGCTCCCAGCGCCCCGACTCCTGCCACAGCTCGGCCGGCTGCACCGCCGGCATCAGCACTTCCAGGGCGCCGGCAGCGTTCATTTCCTCGCGGACGATGGTCTCGACCTTGCGCAGTACCCGCAGGCCCATTGGCAGCCAGGTGTAGAGACCCGAGGCCAGGCGGCGGATCATGCCGGCGCGAAGCAGCAGTTGATGGCTGATTACCACCGCGTCGGCGGGGGTTTCTTTGAGCGTGGAAAGCAGATACTGACTGGTACGCATCTTTGGCCGTTATGTCGGTTGTATCGGGAGGAATGGCTGGGCATTGTACGGTGCCGGTCTGGCTGCGTACAGGGCGCCGGCCATCGATGATGAGGAGTCAGCAGGCAATGAACGCGGCGCAGGTACAGGCGTTGATCCGCATGGGGCTGCCCATGGCCGAGGACATCGATTTTCGTGTCGAGCGTCTCGACGAACGACATGCGCTGGCGCGCATACCTTTTCACGGCAAGCTGGTGCGTCCCGGTGGAACGTTGTCCGGCCCGACCATCATGGCGCTGGCCGACGCGGCGATGTACGCGGTCATTCTCGGGCGTCTCGGGGCGGTCGAGATGGCCGTGACCTCGAACCTGAACATCAACTTCCTCAGCAAGCCCAGGCCCGAGGACCTGTTGGCCGAGGCGAGCATCCTCAGGCTGGGGCGGCGCCAGGTCGTCTGCGAGGTCGGGGTGTTTTCGCAGAGTAATGAGGAAGACCTAGTGGCCCATGTGACCGGTACCTATGCCCTTCCTTTATAGGCGCGTTGCCGCCGAGAAGAAAAAACCCGGCGATGCCGGGTTTTTTCGTTGCCTGTCGGTCGATTACAGGATCGACAGCGGATAGTCGACGATCAGGCGGAACTCGTTCTGGTCGCCTTCGGCCTGGTCGGCGTTGGCGCGGTGCCAGGCCTGGCGGATGCGGAACGACAGGTCCTTGGCCGGACCGGACTGGACCACGTACTTGGCTTCGAGGTTGGTCTCGTGGTGCTTGCCGTCCTCGCCGTAGCCGTAGTTCTTATAGCCGACGTTGTTGTCAGACATCTTGGTGCCATCGATGTCCTTGCCATTGATATAGCGGACCATGAAAGTCAGGCCGGGAACGCCATAGGAGGCGAGGTTCAGGTCGTAGCGGGCCTGCCAGGATTTCTCGCCGGGGCCGTTGAAGTCGGAGTACTGCACGGAGTTGGCGAGGAAAATCGAGTCACCGCCGCCGCCGGAACCGTTCTCGCCGAAGCCGATATAATCAAACGGCTGATCGCCATGGACCTTCTGGTAGGCCAAGGTGAAAGTGTGCGCATCCAGAGTGTAGGCTGCCGCCAGGGACCAAGTGGTGTTGCTGATGTCGCCGGCCTTGGCCTTGCCTTCATCGTTTGTGCGGTAGATGTTGAAATCGAAGCCCAGCGATTGGTCGGATGCCAGTGGGATGGTGTAGTTGCTGTTCAGGTAATACTGACGATAGATGTCTTCGAGTTCAGCACCGTACAGGGAGGCGCTGAGGTTATCGGTGATTGCGTAGCGGCCCCCAATGAAATCGGCGCTCTTGGCGGTCTCGCCTGCATAGGTTGCGTAGAGTTCGCCGCGCGACTTGGTGGTGGTGCCCTGCTTGCCTTCGGTGAAGTGGCCCGCTTCGAGATCGAGCCCTTCGAGTTCGCTGCTCTGCAGTTGGAAGCCGGTCGCGGTCTGCGGGAACAGGCGGCTGCCGCCGGCGGCGAAGACCGGAGCGGTCGGCTGCATCTCGCCCCACTTCAACATGGTCTTGGAGATGCGTACCTTCACGGCGCCACCGGCGCGGCTGTAGTCGTCACGGGGCGTGCCGTCGTTCATCACTGGCAGGTTGCCGGTACCGCTCTTGTCGGAGGTGCCGTCGAGCTTCAGACCGAGGTAGCCGAAGGCATCGACGCCGAAGCCGACGGTGCCTTGGGTGAAGCCGGATTCATAGGTGGTGAGGAAGCCTTGGGTCCAGTCGACGCGGTCCCCGCTGCCGCTCTTGCCGTCACGGTTGAAATAGTAGTTGCGGAGCAGCAGGTCGAGGCTGCTGTCTTCGATGAACCCCTTCGCTTCGGCTTGATCGCTGACGAATGCGTCGGCCACGGCGAACTGAGTGCTACCTGCGGAAACCGCCAGTGCAATGGCGCTCCACTTCATCACTTTCATTGTGATTGCTCCTTTGGTTTTGAAATTATTTCTGCCATCACAGTGCCGCAGTGACGGCTAGTTCTTCTTGTCGGCGCTAACTTATAGCACGCAGTGTTTCTTGGCGATAGTTGAGGTTCCGAAGCGACGGATTCTTTACGGCGTTGTCGCAAAATTGCATGACGTATGTCGCATCTGCGTAGGTGAGCAGTTGAAAAAATGACGTATGTCGCGGGCTTGGTCACTCTTGTTGAGGTCGCTTCTCAAGTCGCTTTTCCCGATTGGCGGGGGCTTGTAATAAAAATGTCATGTTCCGTGCGACCCCTCTTACTGTGATGAAAGAGGTATAAGCAAACTCCGTGCACAAATTGGAAAACGGCTTCGCCTATGTATTCCAGTTGGTCACTTCGAGAGCGAAGCTATTCTGTTTGAAAGCAAACGAATCATGCCTTGAAACCTGTTTGTAATCCGTCTGCTTCAAGGGTTGGTTGCCATCGAGTTGTCTGTGGCGAATGCGTTTGTATCCACGGCATGTCTCCTGTTCGACGTCGCGCTGTATTCATTCGACCGGCATCTTATGGGGCGTTCGGCTGGAGTGGCGCGCCAAGCTGGGGCGGGCGGATGTGCGGGCTTGCTTTGGCCGGGCGGCGAAGTATCCTGCGCGGCAGTTACGGCGGGTCCCTTCTCGGAAGGAGGGGCTAAGCTGTCCATGAATGACGGTCGAACAGGAGAGGTCAGTATGTTCGCTTTGGATCCCCGGCTGGAGCAGGACACCCTGTTGCTCGGCGACTTTCCCCTCAGCCGCCTGCTGCTGATGAACGATGCCCGCTATCCGTGGTTCATCCTGGTGCCGAGGCGGGAGGATGTCACCGAGCTGTTCCAGCTCGATGTCGATGACCAGCAGGCGCTGTGGCGCGAGGCCACGCTGCTGGCAGAGGTGCTCAAGGACACCTTCCGTGCGGACAAGATGAATGTCGCTAACCTGGGCAATGTGGTCAGCCAGCTCCACATGCACGTGATCGTCCGGCGACGTGGCGACGACGCCTGGCCCGGCCCTGTCTGGGGGCGCCATCCGGCTCAGCCTTATTCTTCCGAGCAGGTCGAGGCGATCCGCGGCAAGTTGCGGATGGTGCTGACCGACGGCTTCCGTTTTGCCGGGGAGGCCTAGATGGAGCTGGACGCGCGCATGGATGACCTGGAATGCCGCCAGGCTTTCCAGGATGACACTTTGCAGGCTCTCAACGATGTGGTGGTCGAGCAGCAGCGCAGCATTGAGCGACTGCAGCTTCAGGTCGCGGCATTGATCAAGCGTCTGGAAGACGTCCAGGGGCTGGTGGGCGAGGCGGGGGAAGACGAAGCGCCTCCTCCCCATTATTGAATGCACAAAAAACCCGCCGTTCGGCGGGTTTTCTGTTTTTCGCGGCGGTCAGCGGCGGGAGGCGATTACGTCTTCCGCCTGCAGGCCCTTGTCCCGTTGTACCACCGAGAACTCCACGCGCTGGCCTTCGATGAGGATGCGGTGGCCTTCGCCGCGAATCGCTCGGAAGTGGACGAAGATGTCCTCGCCCGAATCGCGGGAAATGAAGCCGAAACCTTTTGAGGTGTTGAACCACTTCACGGTACCGGTCTCCCGGTTGCCGCTGTCCTGGCTGCCGCCGAGGGCCGTCGGGGCGCTGGCGCTGCGCGAGACCGGTTTGCCGGGCTTCAGGCTGCCCGCCAGTTGCAGGGCCGTGGCCAGCACCAGGCTTAGCAGGGGCAGGACGATCGCCGGCTGGTCGGCGATGGTCGGCAGCGGCGCCAGCAGGATCAGTGCCTGCAGGACGACGCCCAGGACCAGCAGGGCGGCTGCGCCGGCCTGCAGCGGGCGGGTTGGATGTGACGATTGCAGTACGGGAGCGAAGAGCAGGTTGATCAGGCCCAGAATGGCCAGGTAGATGGCATCGGGATGTTGCAGGAAGGGTGTGGCTTCGGTTCTTAGGCTGGGAATGAAGGACAGCAATAGGGCGGCGACGCCCGTGACCAGAAGGACGATTTTCAACATGTCAATGAGTTCACCTTGATGGGGTAACGATCAAGTAGCCGGACAGCGCTTCGGTGCATGAAACGAAAGGTGCGGAAGGACGGCCGGCCTATGCGTGTGACGCACGGCGGCTATTTAACAGGAAAGCAGGAGGCTACTCAAATCAAGCGGTTGGCGCCGGAGGGGAGGGCGGGGCCCTGAGGCGGGCCCCGCTTTCTATCGAGCGATCGACGATCAGCTGGCGAGAAGGCTGCGCAACATCCAGGCGGTCTTTTCATGTACCTGCATGCGTTGGGTGAGCAGGTCGGCGGTGGGTTCGTCGCTGACCTTGTCCAGCAGCGGGAAGATGCTGCGGGCGGTGCGCACCACGGCTTCCTGGCCCTGGACCAGTTGCCGGATCATCTCCTCGGCTTCCGGCACGCCTTCCTCTTCCTTGATGGACGACAGGCGGGCGTAGGCGGCGTAGGTGCCGGGCGCCGGGAAGCCCAGGGCCCGGATGCGCTCGGCGATGTCGTCCACGGCAACGGCCAGTTCGGTGTACTGACCTTCGAACATCAGGTGCAGCGTATTGAACATCGGGCCGGTGACGTTCCAGTGGAAGTTGTGGGTTTTCAGGTAGAGGGTGTAGGTGTCGGCCAGTAGCCGCGACAGGCCCTCGGCAATGGCTGCGCGATCCTGTTCGCCGATTCCGATATTGATTTCCATGGCGTTCTCCTTTCAGTCGGCCTTGTGAATGGGGCACTCCGAAACAGTTGGAGTGAGGCTAACACAGGGTTTTTCCCAGCGCTCTTGGTCTATGTCAAAGGCGGCGATAGGGAGAATCTATTCCGACTGCCCGGTCAAGCGAATGGTTCGCAGGGTGCGGCGAAATGCTTCCGTTCAACGGCCTGGCTTCCCGCGTGACAGGCCGGCGGGGCTGGCTGCAAGCCATGGATTTTTCAGGCTATAATCCCCGCCTTCAATGCGAAGTGGGCCCGGATGCGGGTGCTTCGCCGTTGCCGTTCACCGGGCAGCGCGGGAGATGTCCTTCCGGGGGCGTACCGATGGTTCCGGTGCTCGGTCAGGGCCGGCGAGAGCCCGGCAATGGTCGCCAGGCAGCCGGCGGCTCCACAGAATCCAAGACTTACGAGAAGCGAACCACACCATGATGCGCAGCCACTATTGCGGCCAACTGAACGAGAGCCTGGACGGCCAGGAAGTCACCCTTTGCGGTTGGGTTCACCGCCGCCGCGACCATGGTGGAGTGATCTTCCTCGATGTGCGCGATCGCGAGGGGCTGGCCCAGGTGGTGTTCGATCCGGACCGTGCGGAAACCTTCGCCAAGGCCGACCGGGTGCGCAGCGAGTTCGTGGTGAAGATCACCGGCAAGGTGCGCCTGCGCCCTGAAGGCGCGCGCAACCCGAACATGGCGTCTGGCTCCATCGAGGTACTGGGCTACGAACTGGAAGTGCTGAACCAGGCCGAGACTCCGCCGTTCCCGTTGGATGAATATTCCGATGTGGGCGAGGAAACCCGCCTGCGCTACCGCTTCATCGACCTGCGTCGTCCGGAGATGGCTGCCAAGCTGAAGCTGCGCGCGCGCATCACCAGCAGCATTCGCCGCTACCTGGACGACAACGGCTTCCTCGACGTCGAGACCCCGATCCTCGGCCGGCCGACGCCGGAAGGCGCGCGCGACTACCTGGTGCCGAGCCGTACCTACCCGGGACACTTCTTCGCCCTGCCGCAGTCGCCGCAGCTGTTCAAGCAACTGCTGATGGTCGCCGGCTTTGATCGCTACTACCAGATCGCCAAGTGCTTCCGTGACGAGGACCTGCGTGCCGACCGCCAGCCGGAATTCACCCAGATCGACATCGAGACCAGCTTCCTCGACGAGAGCGACATCATCGGCATCACCGAGAAGATGGTGCGCCAGCTGTTCAAGGAAGTGCTGGACGTCGAGTTCGACGAGTTCCCGCACATGCCGTTCGAAGAGGCCATGCGCCGCTACGGTTCGGACAAGCCCGACCTGCGCATCCCGCTGGAGTTGGTGGACGTCGCCGACCAGTTGAAGGAAGTGGAGTTCAAGGTCTTCTCCGGTCCGGCCAACGATCCGAAGGGGCGTGTCGCCGCCCTGCGTGTACCGGGCGCCGCCTCCATGCCGCGCAGCCAGATCGACGACTACACCAAGTTCGTCGGCATCTATGGTGCCAAGGGCCTGGCCTACATCAAGGTCAACGAGCGCGCCAAGGGCGTGGAAGGTCTGCAGTCGCCGATCGTGAAGTTCATCCCCGAGGCCAACCTGAACGTGATCCTCGATCGCGTTGGCGCGGTCGACGGGGACATCGTGTTCTTCGGCGCCGACAAGGCCAAGATCGTTTGCGATGCCCTGGGCGCGCTGCGTATCAAGGTCGGCCATGACCTCAAGCTGCTCACCAGGGAGTGGGCGCCCATGTGGGTCGTGGACTTCCCGATGTTCGAGGAGAACGACGACGGCTCGCTGTCCGCGCTGCACCACCCGTTCACCTCGCCCAAGTGCACCCCGGCCGAGCTTGAGGCCAATCCGGGCGCGGCGCTTTCCCGCGCCTACGACATGGTGCTCAACGGCACCGAGCTGGGTGGCGGTTCCATCCGCATCCACGACAAGTCCATGCAGCAGGCGGTGTTCCGCGTGCTGGGCATCGACGAGGCGGAGCAGGAAGAGAAATTCGGCTTCCTGCTCGACGCGCTCAAGTACGGTGCGCCGCCGCATGGCGGCCTGGCCTTCGGCCTGGATCGCCTGGTCATGCTGATGACCGGTGCATCATCGATCCGCGAAGTGATCGCCTTCCCGAAGACCCAGAGCGCTGGCGACGTCATGACCCAGGCACCGGGTTCCGTGGACGGCAAGGCCCTGCGCGAGTTGCACATTCGCCTGCGCGAGCAGCCGAAGGCCGAGTGATTCGAATCAACCCGCGGTGGCGCCGCTTGCGGCGCCTCCTGCCGAGAGAGCAATACGGAGTGAGTTATGGCTGGTCATTCTAAATGGGCCAACATCAAGCACCGCAAAGAGCGGCAAGATGCCAAGAAAGGCAAGATCTTCACCAAGCTGATCCGTGAGCTGACCGTCGCTGCAAGGCAGGGCGGCGGCGTCCCGGCGGACAACCCGCGTCTGCGCCTGGCCGTGGACAAGGCGCTGACCGCCAACATGACCCGCGATACCATCGACCGTGCCATTGCGCGCGGCGTCGGCTCCAACGATGCCGACAACATGGTCGAGCTTTCCTATGAAGGCTATGCGCCGAGCGGCGTAGCGATCATCGTCGAGGCGATGACCGACAACCGCAACCGTACCGCTGCGGAAGTGCGTCATGCCTTCAGCAAGTGTGGCGGCAACCTGGGCACCGATGGTTCGGTCGCCTACATGTTCGAGCGCAAGGGACAGATCAGCTTCGCTCCCGGCGTGGACGAGGAAGCGCTGATGGACGCGGCCCTGGAGGCCGGCGCCGATGACGTGGTAGTCAACGACGATGGCTCCATCGACGTGTTCACCACCTTCGCCGACTTCATTTCGGTGAACGAGGCGCTGGCCGCCGCCGGATTCAAGGGCGACGAAGCCGAAGTCACCATGATCCCTTCGACCACCGCGACCCTGGACCTGGAAACCGCGCAGAAGGTGCTCAAGCTGATCGACATGCTCGAGGACCTGGACGACGTGCAGAACGTCTATTCCAATGCCGATATCCCGGACGACGTGATGGCGCAGCTCGGCTGAGCCGATCGGAGCGATAACGCGAAGCCGGAAGTGGGGTACGCTTGATGCGTTCGAACCCCGCTTCCGGCTTTTAGTATCCAGCTTATGACTTTGATTCTAGGGATTGACCCGGGCTCGCGCATCACCGGCTTCGGCGTGGTGCGGGAAACGGCGCGCGGTTGCGAATACGTGGCGTCCGGATGCATACGGACCGGTAATGGCCCCTTGCACGAGCGTCTGCACGTGGTGTTTCGCAGCGTCCGCGAGGTGATCCGCACCCACGGCCCGACGGCCCTGAGCATCGAGCAGGTGTTCATGGCGCGCAACGCCGATTCGGCCCTGAAGCTGGGGCAGGCGCGGGGGGCGGCCATCGTCGCGGCAATGGAGGAGGGGTTGAGCGTGGCGGAGTACACCGCCTCGCAGGTCAAGCAGGCAGTCGTGGGGACCGGCGGTGCAGACAAGCAGCAGGTGCAGATGATGGTCATGCATCTGTTGAAGCTGACCCAGAAACCGCAGATCGATGCCTCCGACGCCCTGGCCATCGCCCTGTGTCATGCCCATACCCAACAGAGTCTGGTCCCCCATGGCCTGGTGGGCGCACGCCGACGTGGCGGGCGCCTGCGTCTTTGAATAAGGAAAGCTCTT
>NZ_KV828512.1:151687-160570 GCF_001836405.1 Pseudomonas sp. HMSC057H01
CCCCTGCGTCTTTGAATAAGGAAAGCTCTTCGTGATCGGACGCTTGCGTGGCACCCTGGCGGAGAAACAGCCGCCGCACCTGATCCTCGATGTGAATGGCGTCGGCTATGAAGTGGAAGTGCCGATGACGACCCTCTATCGGTTGCCTTCGGTAGGCGAGCCGGTGACCTTGCATACCCATCTGGTTGTGCGTGAGGATGCGCACTTGCTCTATGGCTTCGCCGAAAAGCGCGAGCGAGAGCTGTTCCGTGAGCTGATCCGACTCAACGGCGTGGGTCCGAAACTGGCTCTGGCGCTGATGTCGGGCCTGGAAGTGGACGAACTGGTGCGTTGCGTCCAGGCACAGGACACCTCAACCCTGGTGAAGATCCCCGGTGTTGGCAAGAAGACCGCCGAGCGCCTGCTGGTGGAGTTGAAGGACCGCTTCAAGGCTTGGGAAAACATGCCCACGATTGCACCGTTGGTGATGGAACCCCGTGCCAGCGCTACAGTCTCAAGCGCCGAGGCCGATGCAGTCAGCGCGCTGATCGCCCTCGGCTTCAAGCCACAGGAAGCCAGTCGTGCCGTCGCAGCCGTACCGGGAGAGGATTTGTCCAGCGAAGAAATGATCCGCCAGGCCCTGAAGGGCATGGTCTAGGTGGCGCCCGATGATCGAGCCTGATCGCCTCATATCCGCCGTTTCCGGTCGCGAACGCGATGAGCAACTGGACCGCGCCATTCGCCCGCTGAAGCTGGCCGACTACATCGGCCAGCCCAGCGTGCGCGAGCAGATGGAGCTGTTCATCCATGCCGCGCGCGGCCGCCAGGAGGCGCTCGACCATACGCTGATCTTCGGTCCGCCGGGGCTGGGCAAGACGACCCTGGCGAATATCATCGCCCAGGAAATGGGCGTTTCCATCAAGAGTACTTCCGGGCCGGTGCTCGAGCGTCCCGGCGATCTCGCCGCGTTGCTGACCAACCTGGAGGCCGGCGACGTCCTGTTCGTCGACGAGATCCACCGTCTTTCGCCCATCGTCGAAGAAGTGTTGTATCCGGCCATGGAAGATTTCCAACTGGACATCATGATCGGCGAAGGGCCCGCGGCCCGCTCCATCAAGCTGGACCTGCCGCCGTTCACGCTGGTCGGCGCGACCACCCGTGCCGGCATGCTGACCAATCCACTGCGCGATCGCTTCGGTATCGTCCAGCGCCTGGAGTTCTACAACGTCGAGGACCTGGCGACCATCGTCAGTCGGTCGGCCGGCATTCTCGGCCTGGAGATCGAGCCGCAGGGCGCGGCGGAAATCGCCAAGCGCGCCCGCGGTACGCCGCGAATCGCCAATCGCCTGCTGCGCCGGGTACGCGACTTCGCCGAGGTCCGGGGGCAGGGCGACATTACCCGGGTGATCGCCGACAAGGCATTGAACCTGCTCGATGTCGACGAGCGTGGCTTCGACCACCTCGACCGTCGTCTGTTGCTGACCATGATCGACAAGTTCGATGGCGGGCCTGTAGGAATCGACAACTTGGCTGCGGCGTTGAGCGAGGAGCGGCACACGATCGAAGATGTACTGGAGCCCTATCTGATCCAGCAGGGCTACATCATGCGGACACCGCGGGGACGCGTGGTAACACGCCATGCGTACCTGCACTTTGGCCTGAATATTCCGAAAAGGTTGGGGCCGGGGGTGACGACGGATCTATTCACGTCTGAAGATGGTAATTAATTGCATTTGTGGGCGATTGCCGATTGGCAAAGCCGGGACTTGGTTCTAGAGTATGCGCGCGCAACACGGGGGAAAGCCGTTCCAGCAGCGTTTCCGGGTCTATTACGAGGACACGGATGCCGGCGGCATCGTCTATTACGTCAACTATCTCAAGTTCATGGAACGGGCTCGGACCGAGCGGCTGCGAGCTTTGGGGTTCGCCCAATCGCAACTGGTCGGCGACAATCTGCTGTTCGTCGTGCACTCCGCCGAGGCGCGTTACCACGCCCCGGCCAAGCTCGACGATGAACTGCTTGTCAGCGCCGAGGTCGAGGAGTTGAACCGGGCGAGCCTGAAGTTTCGTCAACAGGTTCGTCGAGCGTCGGACTCCGTCCTGCTCTGCGAGGGGCGGTTCCTGGTGGCGTGCGTGCGAGCGGACACCCTGAAGCCACGTGCTATCCCCGAAACGTTGCGTGCGGCTTTTGCCGGAAGCCCGGATTCTTTTTCAGCAGGAGATTAAAGTGGAACCGAACGTCGTCGACCATACCTCCATGTGGAGCCTGATCAGCAACGCCAGTATCGTGGTGCAGCTGGTCATGCTGACCCTCGTGGCCGCCTCGGTCACATCCTGGATCATGATTTTCCAGCGCGGCAACGCCATGCGCGCTGCCAAGAAGGCACTGGATGCCTTCGAAGAACGCTTCTGGTCGGGCATCGACCTGTCCAAGCTGTATCGCCAGGCCGGTAGCAATCCGGACCCGGACTCCGGCGTCGAGCAGATCTTCCGTGCCGGCTTCAAGGAGTTTTCCCGTCTGCGCCAGCAGCCCGGCGTCGATCCCGATGCAGTGATGGAGGGCGTGGCGCGCGCCATGCGTGTGGCCATCTCCCGTGAGGAGGAGAAACTCGAGGCCAGCCTGCCGTTCCTGGCAACCGTCGGCTCCACCAGCCCGTACGTCGGCCTGTTCGGTACCGTCTGGGGTATCATGAATTCCTTCCGTGGCCTGGCCACCGTGCAGCAGGCTACCCTGGCCACCGTCGCCCCGGGTATCGCCGAAGCGCTGATCGCCACCGCCATCGGCCTGTTCGCCGCGATCCCCGCGGTCATCGCCTACAACCGCTTCTCCGCACGTTCTGAGATGCTGATCGGTCGTTACTACACCTTCGCCGACGAGTTCCAGGCCATCCTGCACCGCAAGGTGCACACCAGCGACGACTAAGACGACTGAGAGGTAAGCCGATATGGCAAGGGTTCGTCACAAGCGCAAGCCGGTCGCGGAAATGAACGTGGTGCCTTACATCGACGTGATGCTGGTACTGCTGGTGATTTTCATGGTGACCGCACCGATGCTCAACCAGGGGGTCAAGGTCGACCTGCCGAAGGTGTCCAGCGAGGCGTTGCCTCAGGACAACAACAAGCAGGTCCTGACCCTTTCGGTGAAAGCCGACGGTTCCTATTACTGGAACGTCGGCAGCGAAGTGGATACTGAAAAACAGACCGATAGTGCCGTGTCGTTGGAGCAGATGACCGATGCAGTCACCAAGATCATGAGTGCCCGTCCGGACACCCAGGTATTCATCCGCGGCGACAAGGCGGTGAACTATGGTGCGGTGGTTGGCGCCATGGGTGCCTTGCAGCAGGCCGGTGTGCCCAACGTCGGGTTGATTACCGAGGCCCCCTGATCTTGAAGCAACAGTTCGAGCGCTCGCCTTCCGAGAGTTATTTCTGGCCCGTCGTCCTGGCGGTGGTCCTGCACGTTCTGATCTTCGCCATGCTGTTCGTCAGCTGGGCGTTTGCTCCGGAGCTTCCTCCCTCCAAGCCGATCGTGCAGGCCACGCTCTACCAGCTCAAGTCGAAGAGCCAGGCGACGACCCAGACCAACCAGAAGATCGCTGGCGAGGCGAAGAAGACCGCCTCCAAGCAATACGAAGTCGAGCAGCTCGAACAGAAGAAGCTCGAGCAGCAGAAACTCGAGCAACAAAAGCTGGAACAGCAGCAGGTCGCTGCTGCGAAAGCGGCGGAACAAAAGAAGGCTGACGAGGCTCGAAAGGCCGAGGCCCAGAAAGCCGCCGAGGCGAAGAAGGCCGATGAAGCCAAGAAAGCTGCCGAGGCCAAGGCCGCCGAACAGAAGAAGCAGGCTGACATAGCCAAGAAGCGCGCCGAGGACGAGGCCAAGAAAAAGGCCGCTGACGACGCCAAGAAAAAGGCAGCCGAGGACGCGAAGAAGAAAGCGGCCGAGGAGGCCAAGAAGAAGGCTGCTGCGGAAGCGGCGAAGAAGAAAGCCGCCGTCGAGGCCGCCAAGAAAAAGGCCGCCGCCGCTGCCGCGGCAGCCCGCAAGGCTGCCGAGGACAAGAAGGCGCAGGCGTTGGCCGAGTTGCTTTCGGATACGACCGAGCGCCAGCAGGCCCTGGCCGACGAGGTGGGCAGCGAGGTCACCGGCAGTCTCGACGACCTGATCGTCAACCTGGTGAGCCAGCAGTGGCGGCGTCCTCCATCGGCGCGTAATGGAATGAGCGTAGAAGTACTAATCGAAATGCTGCCGGACGGTACCATCACCAATGCCAGCGTCAGCCGTTCGAGTGGCGACAAGCCTTTCGACAGTTCGGCGGTGGCGGCGGTGCGCAACGTCGGCCGTATTCCCGAGATGCAGCAATTGCCGCGGGCTACCTTCGACAGCCTGTATCGTCAGCGCCGCATCATCTTTAAACCGGAGGATTTGAGTCTGTGAGTACCCTGATTCGCATTGCGCTGTTCGCCCTGGCCCTGGTGGCAGGTGCTGCGCAGGCTGCCGACCCGCTGGTGATCTCCAGCGGTAACGACCGTGCCATTCCCATCGCCGTGGTGCCGTTCGGCTTCCAGGGGGGCAACGTGTTGCCGGAAGACATGTCCAATATCATCGGCAACGACCTGCGCAACTCCGGCTACTTCGAGCCGCTGCCCCGGCAGAACATGATCAGCCAGCCGGCGCAGGCCAGCGAAGTGATCTTCCGTGACTGGAAGGCAGTTGGCGTCAACTACGTGATGGTCGGCAACATCGTGCCTGCCGGCGGACGCCTGCAGGTGCAGTACGCATTGTTCGATGTCGGCACCGAGCAGCAGGTCCTGACCGGCAGCGTGACCGGCAGCACCGATCAGCTCCGCGACATGTCGCACTACATCGCCGACCAGTCGTTCGAGAAGCTCACCGGTATCAAGGGCGCGTTCTCCACCAAGATGCTCTATGTCACCGCCGAGCGTTTCTCGGTCGACAACACCCGCTACACCTTGCAGCGCTCCGACTACGACGGCGCCCGCCCGGTGACCCTGCTGCAGTCGCGCGAGCCCATCGTGTCGCCGCGCTTCTCGCCCGATGGCCGCCGTATCGCCTATGTCTCCTTCGAACAGAAGCGCCCGCGTATCTTCATCCAGTACGTCGATACTGGCCGTCGTGAGCAGATCACCAATTTCGAGGGCCTGAATGGCGCTCCGGCATTCTCCCCTGACGGCAACCGCCTGGCCTTCGTCCTGTCGCGCGACGGCAACCCGGAAATCTACGTCATGGACCTTGGTAGCCGCGCCCTGCGCCGCCTGACCAACAACCTGGCGATCGATACCGAACCCTTCTGGGGCAAGGACGGCTCTACCCTGTACTTCACCTCGGACCGTGGCGGCAAGCCGCAGATCTACAAGATGAACGTGAACAGCGGTGCCGTGGACCGGGTAACCTTCATCGGCAACTACAACGCCAACCCGAAACTCTCGGCCGACGAGAAGACCCTGGTAATGGTTCACCGCCAGCAGGGCTACACCAACTTCCAGATCGCCGCCCAGGACCTCCAGCGCGGCAATCTGCGGGTGCTGTCGAACACCACTCTGGACGATTCGCCCACTGTTGCGCCCAATGGCACCATGCTAATCTACGCCACCCGCCAGCAGGACCGGGGCGTGCTGATGCTCGTATCCATCAACGGACGCGTACGGATACCTCTCCCTACCGCTCAGGGCGATGTGCGCGAGCCTTCCTGGTCCCCTTACCTGAACTGACGGTCGCCAACGGTTACAAACTTATACACTGGGGTTCATTAGGAGTTACATGATGGAAATGCTGAAATTCGGCAAATTTGCTGCGCTGGCTCTGGCCATGGCTGTGGCTGTGGGTTGCTCCTCCAAGGGCGGCGATGCTTCCGGTGAAGGTGCCAATGGCGGCGTCGACCCGAACGCAGGCTATGGCGCCAACAGCGGTGCCGTTGACGGCAGCCTGAGCGACGAAGCCGCTCTGCGTGCGATCACCACCTTCTACTTCGAGTACGACAGCTCCGACCTGAAGCCGGAAGCCATGCGCGCTCTGGACGTACACGCGAAAGACCTGAAAGGCAGCGGTCAGCGCGTAGTGCTGGAAGGCCACACCGACGAACGTGGCACCCGCGAGTACAACATGGCTCTGGGCGAGCGTCGTGCCAAGGCCGTTCAGCGCTACCTGGTGCTGCAGGGCGTTTCGCCGGCCCAGCTGGAACTGGTTTCCTACGGTAAAGAGCGTCCGGTCGCCACCGGCCACGACGAGCAGTCCTGGGCTCAGAACCGTCGCGTCGAGCTGAAGAAGTAAGAAGTCGTTATGCCCAAGCACCTGCGTGTCCTGACGTTCCTCGCGCTCAGCCTGCCATTCGCGGCCTGGGCGGAAGTTCCTGTGTATGACGGCGTTGCCGCCAACAATGGCGGCAACGTTCCTCCTTCCGGGTATGGCACGGCAGGTGCCGGCGGCGCCTTTGCCGGAGGTGGGGTGACAACCCCTACCTCCGTGCAGGGCGAACTGTTCATGCAGCTCCAGCAGATGCAGGACGAGTTGGCTCGCCTGCGTGGCACGCTCGAGGAACAGCAGAACCAGATCCAGCAGCTCAAGCAGGAAAGCCTGGAACGTTACCAGGACCTCGACCGTCGGATTTCCGGTGGTGGCGCTCCCGCTGCACAGAATTCCGCACCCGCTGGCGCCATCAACGCCAATGGGGCGCCTGCGGCTCCCGCAGGCAACAACGCACCGGCGCCGAGTAGCGAGCCGGGCGACCCGGCGAAGGAGAAGCTCTACTACGACGCGGCCTTCGACCTGATAAAGAGCAAGGATTTCGACAAGGCGAGCCAGGCGTTCAATGCCTTCTTGCGCAAGTACCCGAACAGCCAGTACTCCGGCAACGCCCAGTACTGGCTCGGCGAGGTGAACCTGGCCAAGGGCGACCTGCAAGGTGCCGGCCAGGCTTTCGCGCGGGTCAGCCAGAGCTACCCCAGCAGCCAGAAGGTGCCCGACTCGCTGTACAAGCTGGCGGACGTCGAGCGTCGCCTGGGTAACAACGACAAGGCCAAGGGCATCCTCCAGCAGGTCATTTCCCAGTACCCGGGCACTTCGGCCGCCCAACTGGCGCAGCGCGACCTGAAGAACCTTCGCTGACCCCGTTCCCGATGAACAAACCCGCGCCTGTCGCGGGTTTTTTCGTTAGAATCGGCGCCCCCGTGAAGCTGCATGGTTTCAGCTCGGCTGATCTTCGTGCCTCTCCTCGCGAGACCTTCCGGGATTTCGAGTGCCACGACAGGATACGTTCCGTGGCGCCCCTTCATTTACCGCAACGGAGGCGGACGACCTGTTCAGTCGTCACGCCCGTGGCTGAATATGCAACAGACCCTGCGCATCACCGAGATTTTCTACTCGTTGCAGGGGGAAACACGTACCGCCGGCTTGCCGACGGTCTTCGTGCGCCTGACCGGCTGCCCCCTGCGCTGTCACTATTGCGATACCGCCTATGCCTTCAGCGGCGGCGACGTCGTTAGCCTGGACGCTATTCTCGAGCGGGTTGCCACCTACAAGCCTCGCTACATCTGCGTGACCGGCGGGGAGCCGCTGGCCCAGCCGAATTGCATTTCTCTGCTGGAGCGGCTTTGCGACGCCGGCTACGAGGTTTCCCTGGAAACCAGCGGGGCCCTCGATGTGTCACGGGTCGACCCGCGCGTAAGCAAGGTTCTCGACCTCAAGACGCCGGGATCTGGCGAGGTCGGACGCAACCGATACGAAAATATCCCGTTGCTGACCGACAACGATCAGGTGAAGTTTGTCGTCTGTTCGCGAGAGGACTACGACTGGGCGGTATCCAAGCTGATCGAGTACCGCCTCGACCAGCGTGCCGGTGAAGTCCTGTTCTCGCCGAGCCACCATCAGGTCAGCGCGCGAGAACTGGCCGATTGGATCGTGGCCGACAACCTGCCGGTCCGCCTGCAATTGCAACTGCACAAGATTCTCTGGAACGACGAACCGGGCCATTGAGACGAGGAATCCATCATGAACCAGAAGAAAGCGGTCATCCTGCTCTCCGGCGGCCTCGACTCCGCCACCGTTGTCGCCATGGCCAAGGCCGACGGCTACGCCTGCTACACCATGAGTTTCGACTACGGCCAGCGCCATCGCGCCGAGCTGCAGGCCGCCGAGCGCGTGGCCCGGCAGTTGGGCGTGATCGAGCACAAGGTGATAGGGCTCGACCTCAATGGCATGGGCGGCTCGGCATTGACCGACGAGAGCATCGCGGTGCCCGAGTCGCCTAGCGAAGGTATACCGGTGACTTACGTGCCCGCGCGCAATACGGTGTTTCTCTCGCTCGCCCTGGGCTGGGCCGAGGTCCTGGATGCCCGTGACATCTTCATCGGTGTGAATGCGGTGGATTACTCTGGTTATCCGGATTGTCGCCCTGAGTTCGTCGAGGCTTTCGAGCGCATGGCGAACCTGGCAACCAAGGCGGGCGTGGAAGGCAATGGCTTCCGCATCCAGGCGCCGCTGCAGTATCTGTCCAAGGCGCAGATCATCCAGGCGGGCGTGGCGCGTGGGGTGGATTACGGCCTGACGGTGTCCTGTTATCAAGCCGATGAGCAGGGGCGTGCGTGCGGCAAATGCGATAGCTGCCGGCTGCGTGCGGATGGCTTCGCGGCGGCTGGTATTTCCGACCCGACGCCATATTTCTGAAAAAAATTCGCGAGAGGTGTTGTTTTTACGTTAGAAATCAGTATTATACGCCTCGCGTTGGGTCGTTAGCTCAGTCGGTAGAGCAGTTGGCTTTTAACCAATTGGTCGTAGGTTCGAATCCTACACGACCCACCATTTTCTACGGGGCGAGTTGCGTAGGTCTAGGAAGGGGGTGTTGCACCGTTCTAGCCTTGCAGCCGTCTGGGCCGAACATTAGGCCCGCATTG
>NZ_KV828512.1:160670-213062 GCF_001836405.1 Pseudomonas sp. HMSC057H01
CCGGGACCTTCTGGTTCTGGAAGATGCGGCAGTCCGAAGTGCGCGTCAGCAGCCACAGCCAGGGCCGCAGGGTGACCTGGTAGCTGGCGAACTGGCCGGCGCCGGCGCCCTGGCTGCAGCGCGCGACGATGCCGTGGAAGTGCCGCCGGCTACCGCCGGGGAGTTCCAGCGCGAGGCTCATCGGCTTGCCCAACAGGGCATCCAGAGGCAAGGCGGGATTGCTCGAGACCAGTTCGAGCTCGTGGCTGAACAGCCGGCCCAGCTCCTCGCGGCCTTCCAGCCGTTGCAGTTGCAGGACCTCGGGCCCCAGCGGGGAGTCCACGTGCACCAGACGGGTATGTTGGGAGAACAGCATGGGCAATCTTCCTTGATAGTCACCTGCGGCGGGCGGCCCGAACAACGCGCCAGCAGCGCGCAAGATGATCGTACAACCCCGTGCCGTCGCGAAAGGCTAGCCAATAGCCACGACACCCCTGCCCGCCTCCTGCGGACCCTAAGCCAGAAAAAAAACCGAAGCAACGACGGCTTTGTCGAAAAGTATTTCCGCTCCGAGCACGCTGCGGCGCATTGGCCCATTGCCCGATACCCGGCAAAAATGAGATATTCACGAACGTGAATCATTCTCATATTTCAATCCCATCTCCCCGCCTGCTGCTGGTCGAAGACGACCCGCGCCTACGCGAGGATCTCGACGCGCATTTCCGCCGGCGCGGCTTCCGCGTAACCGTCTGCGGCGATGGCTCGCACGGGCTGGAAGCCGCCGGGCGCGAAGCGTTCGACCTGGTGCTGCTGGACATCATGCTGCCCGGCCTCGACGGTCTGGCCCTGCTGGAGTCGCTGCGCCGCGAGCAGGCCACGCCGGTGATGCTGATGTCGGCCCTGGGCGCCGAGCAGGATCGCATCAGCGGCTTCACCCGCGGCGCCGACGACTACCTGCCGAAGCCGTTCAGCCTGGCCGAGCTGGATGCCCGCACCGACGCCCTGCTGCGCCGCGTACGACTGGACCGCCTGCCGTCGCCGCAGCGGCGGGATACCCGGCTGGTGTTCGACGACCAGGCCCAGGATGTGCTCCAGCAGGGCCTTCCGGCGGGGCTGACGCCATCCGAATACCGCCTCCTGGCGACGCTCCGCGAACATGCCGGCGAGGCGCTGAGCAAGCCGTTCCTCTACCGGAGCGTGCTGCACCGCAGCTACACGCGCCTCGACCGCGGTCTCGACGTGCACGTCTGCAACCTGCGGCGCAAGCTCGCCGCGGTCGCCGTCCGTCACCTGCAGATCCAGGCGGTGCGCGGCCAGGGCTACCTGCTGGTGGAGACGGAACACCCCTGATGCGCAGGCACCCGCTGTTATGGAAACTGGCGCTGCTGCAGGTCGGCTTCTGCCTGCTGCTGACCTGGCTGATCTACACCTGGGGCCTGTCGGTGGAGCGCAGCACCTACTTCCTCGCCCCGGCCGACCGCAGCTACCTGGCGGACTACGCGCGGCAGGCGGAGGATGCCTGGCGCAGCGAGGGCGCCGCGGGCGCCGAACGCTTCCGCAAGGAACTGTCGGCGAAGGAAGATACCTGGGTGGCGCTGGTCGGACCGCACCTGGAAAGCCTCGGCAGCATGCCGCTGAGCGCCGAAGAGTCGAGCCACCTGACCTTCATGCGCAAGCTCGACTGGCCGATGAGCCGGCGCCTGCAGGACGAACTGCCGTACGTCAGCATCGAGTTCCCCGGACATCCCGAGCAGGGCCGGCTGGTAATCCAGTTACCGGAGCGCCTGCTGCCCGGCGGACTGACCCCCTGGACCCACCTGGTCACCCACGGCATAGTCCCGACCCTGCTGGCCGCCCTGCTCGGCCTGCTGCTCTACCGCCACCTGGTGGTGCCGCTGAACCGCTTGCGCGATCGCGCCGACGCCCTGCGCGCCGACGAACTGGAAAGCACTCCCCTCGCCGCACCGCTGGCGGCCCGCCGCGACGAACTCGGCGAGCTGGCCCAGGCCCTGGAGCACATGGCCGAGCGCCTGAGCCTGAGTCTCGCCCAGCAGCGCCTGCTGCTGCGCACCCTGTCCCACGAACTGCGCACGCCGCTGGCGCGCTTGCGCATCGCCCACGACAGCGAGCTACCGCCGGAACAGTTGCGCCAGCGCCTGGATCGCGAAATCGGCGACATGCAACGACTGCTGGAAGACACCCTCGACCTCGCCTGGATGGACACCGAGCGCCCGCAACTGCCCACCGAGCCGGTGCTGGCGCTGTCGGTGTGGGAAGCGCTGCGCGAGGACGCCTGTTTCGAAAGCGGCTGGGACCCGGCGCGGCTACCCTGCCGCTTGGGCGTCGACTGTCGCGTCGAGGTCCACCTGGACAGCCTGGCCCAGGCCATGGAAAACCTCCTGCGCAACGCCATCCGTCACTCGCCCGAGGACGGCACGGTCAGCCTCGACGGCGAGCGCGAGGGCGACTTCTGGCACCTGCGCCTGCAGGACCAGGGCCCTGGCGTGGCGGAAGACCAGTTGGAACGCATCTTCCTCCCCTACCAGCGCCTGGACGATAGCGCCGGCGAAGGTTTCGGCCTCGGCCTGGCGATCGCCCGGCGCGCCATCGAGCTACAGGGCGGCCGGCTCTGGGCCAGCAACGGCAAGCCCGGATTGTGCCTGCACCTGTGGCTGCCGGCAGCCGCCTGAGGGCGAAGTGTTTAGAAAGTTAATGCGCTTTACTCTCAAATAGCAATCAATATCATTCGTGATCTCTTGCATTTCGCTGCATTGCCCGGAGATCACCGATGTCCTCACGCGCCCTTCCCGCCGTTCCCTTCCTGCTGCTGTCCAGTTGCCTGCTCACCAACGCCGTACACGCCGCAGGCCAGGGCGACGGCTCCGTCATCGAGCTGGGCGAGCAGACCGTGGTCGCCACCGCCCAGGAGGAAACCAAGCAGGCACCGGGGGTTTCCATCATCACCGCCGAGGACATCGCCAAGCGACCGCCGAGCAACGACCTGTCGCAGATCATCCGGACCATGCCGGGGGTCAACCTGACCGGCAACAGCTCCAGCGGCCAGCGTGGCAACAACCGGCAGATCGACATCCGCGGCATGGGGCCGGAGAACACCCTGATCCTGGTCGATGGCAAGCCGGTCAGCTCGCGCAACTCGGTGCGCTACGGCTGGCGCGGCGAGCGCGACAGCCGCGGCGACACCAACTGGGTGCCGGCCGACCAGGTCGAGCGCATCGAAGTGATCCGCGGCCCGGCGGCGGCGCGCTACGGCAACGGCGCGGCGGGCGGCGTGGTGAACATCATCACCAAGCAGGCCGGCGCGGAAACCCACGGTAATCTCAGCGTCTACAGCAATTTCCCGCAACACAAGGCCGAAGGCGCCAGCGAACGGATGAGCTTCGGTCTCAACGGGCCGCTCACGGAAAACCTCAGCTACCGCGTCTACGGCAACATCGCCAAGACCGACTCGGACGACTGGGACATCAACGCCGGCCACGAATCCAACCGCACCGGCAAGCAGGCCGGCACCCTCCCCGCCGGTCGCGAAGGCGTGCGCAACAAGGACATCGACGGGCTGCTCAGCTGGCGCCTGACGCCCGAGCAGACCCTCGAGTTCGAGGCCGGCTTCAGCCGCCAGGGCAACATCTACACCGGCGACACGCAGAACACCAACAGCAACAACTACGTGAAGCAGATGCTCGGCCACGAGACCAACCGCATGTACCGCGAGACCTACTCGGTCACCCATCGCGGCGAATGGGACTTCGGCAGCTCGCTGGCCTACCTGCAGTACGAGAAGACCCGCAACAGCCGGATCAACGAAGGCCTGGCCGGCGGCACCGAAGGTATCTTCGACCCCAACAACGCCGGCTTCTACACCGCCACCCTGCGCGACCTGACCGCCCACGGCGAGGTCAACCTGCCGCTGCACCTGGGCTACGAGCAGACCCTGACCCTCGGCAGCGAGTGGACCGAGCAGAAGCTCGACGACCCCAGCTCCAACACCCAGAACACCGAGGAAGGCGGCTCGATCCCCGGTCTCGCCGGAAAGAACCGCAGCAGCAGTTCCTCGGCGCGGATCTTCTCGCTGTTCGCCGAGGACAACATCGAGCTGATGCCCGGCACCATGCTCACCCCAGGCCTGCGCTGGGACCACCACGACATCGTCGGCGACAACTGGAGTCCATCGCTGAACCTGTCCCACGCGCTCACCGAGCGGGTCACCCTGAAGGCCGGTATCGCCCGCGCCTACAAGGCCCCCAACCTGTACCAGTTGAACCCCGACTACCTGCTCTACAGCCGTGGCCAGGGTTGCTACGGGCAAAGCACCAGTTGCTACCTGCGCGGCAACGACGGCCTCAAGGCCGAGACCAGCGTGAACAAGGAACTGGGCATCGAGTACAGCCACGACGGCCTGGTAGCGGGGCTGACCTACTTCCGCAACGACTACAAGAACAAGATCGAATCCGGCCTGTCGCCGGTCGACCACGCCAGCGGCGGCAAGGGCGACTACGCCAACGCGGCGATCTACCAGTGGGAGAACGTGCCCAAGGCGGTGGTCGAGGGCCTCGAAGGCACCCTGACCCTGCCCCTGGCCGACGGCCTGAAGTGGAGCAACAACTTCACCTACATGCTGCAATCGAAGAACAAGGAAACCGGCGACGTGCTCTCGGTGACGCCGCGCTACACCCTCAACTCGATGCTCGACTGGCAGGCCACCGACGACCTCTCACTGCAAGCCACGGTCACCTGGTACGGCAAGCAGAAGCCGAAGAAATACGACTATCACGGCGACCGTGTCACCGGCAGCGCCAACGACCAGCTCTCGCCCTACGCCATCGCCGGCCTCGGCGGCACCTATCGGTTGAGCAAGAACCTGAGCCTCGGCGCCGGCGTCGACAACCTGTTCGACAAGCGCCTGTTCCGCGCCGGCAATGCCCAGGGCGTGGTCGGCATCGACGGGGCCGGCGCGGCGACCTACAACGAGCCCGGACGGACCTTCTATACCAGCCTGACCGCGTCGTTCTGAGCCATAACGAGAAAGCCTGATGAGAACTTCCCTGCTCGTCGCCGCCCTGGGCCTCGCCCTGGCGGCGGCCCTGCCCGGCGGCGCGCCTCTGGCGCAACCGGACCCCGAGGCGACCATGGACCGCAGCCTGCTGCAACGCCAGGACCTGCCCTACCGCTTCAGCGCCGTGGACCTGGACTCCGTCGATGGCCAGCGGCATTACCGGCTGTGGCTCGGCCGACCGCTGCAGGCACCGCCCGCCGCCGGCTACCCGGTGGTCTGGATGCTCGACGGCAACGCCGCCGTCGGCGCCCTCGACGCGTCCACCCTGAGACGCCTGGCCGACGGCGACGCACCGCTGCTGGTCGCCATCGGCTACCGCACGCCGCTGCGCATCGACCGCGCCGGGCGTACCTTCGACTACACCCCCGCGAGTCCCGGCCAGGCCGATCAGCGCGACCCGCTCAACGGCCTGCCCAGCGGTGGCGCCGACGCCTTCCTCGACCTGCTGCGCGACGGCATGCGCCCGGCCGTGGCGGCGCAGGCGCCCCTGGACACTGCGCGACAAACCCTCTGGGGACACTCCTACGGCGGCTTGCTGGTGCTCCACGCACTGTTCACCCGTCCCGGCGAGTTCGCCCGCTACGCCGCGGCCAGCCCGTCGCTGTGGTGGCGCGACGGGGCGATCCTCGGCGAGCGAGCGGGGCTCGAACAGCGCCTGCGCGGAAAGCGCGCGGAACTCCTGCTCTGGCGCGGCAGCGCCGAACCGGCCAGCCCGCGCGGCTCGCTGAAAGCCGAGCCGGGCCAGGCGATGGCGCGGCTGGTAGATGACCTGCGCCGGGTTGCCGGGCTGACGCTGGACTTCCAGCCGCTCGACGGCCTGGGTCATGGCGAAACGCTGGGGGCCTCGTTGCGCCTTCTGCTCGCCCGTCCGGCGGTGGAACGCCAGCGCTGAAGGCGCACGCTCCCAGGAGCCCTTTACGCCGCCCTTTTCTTCCGCCCGCGAGAGAAGGTCGGATTGAAGGACAACCGCCTGGCGGCTCTTCGTCCTACCGAAAGAGCTGCGTCCTCCGGACACCGACCCCGGAAACGCCTCCACTGCAACCCTCTGCGGCGATGGGAAGAGGAGCTATCCCGAAGTCTTTTGTCCCCGCGATCCCCGGCTCCTCCCCCTCAAGCCCCGCTCACATGAGCAGCGCAGAAATCCTGCCAGCAATGCCAACTTGCCATCACTCGAATCTGATCTAGCGTTGCAAACAGAAGAGGCATCGAATCAGGAAGGACGACATGAACGGCAAAGGACGCGGCAATACTCTCTACGCCATCAGCCTGCTGCTGGTCGGCGGTTGCTCCAGCAGCCTGCAACATAACGAGGGGGCGACACAGGTAGCGCACAGCCCGGACAACCGTGCGATGAGCAGCATCTTCCTACCGTCCGGACGCAACTCGACGACCGCCATCGAAAAGGGCGAAGCCCTGTCGATCAAGCTGATCGCGGCCTACCTCTGCGATTTTCGCGAGGAGAAAGGCAATGGCGACCTTCTGGCGAGCGGCAACAAGGAATCCAGCCTCTGCACCGGTGGCGACGGCAGCCTGTTCGACAATGCGCGCAGCACTCAGGGCGAGATCGCCATCACCGCCAGTGCCGGCGAACGCGGTGCGACCTCCAACGGCCTCAGCTTCAATCCCGCCGACATCAAGCGCAACGGCCGGGTTGTCTATTACAACGAGGACATCCGCGAGAGCGGCCAATTGATCAACGCGCTCAACATCCCGATCTACGGTCCGAAGACCTACGACGGCGGGACCTTCTTCGTCGACCTGGCGATACTCGAACTGGACGAGAACGAGAACAAACAGAGCCGCAAGCTCCTGCAGGAGCTGGCCAAGGTCGGCAGCGCCTCCTACGCCCCCGGCACGCCGGTTCTCAATCTGCTGAACAGCCTCGGCGACGCGCTGCTCAGCGCCAACGGCGACGACGTCGAACTTCGCTACCAGATGGAGTTCGATCCGCCGTACCAGGGACGCACGCGGAAAACGGATACGCAGCCACGCAACGGGACCAGCATCAGCAGCCGGGCTCCCTTGCGCGAGGGGTACTACGCCTTCGTGAGAATGGAGCAGCGTGACCGCCTGCCGGCCTTCGGGCAGTTGACAGTGCCCACCGGGTCCCACAATCCCCTGCTGGTCGAAGCGAAGACCGGGCAACTCTATCGAGGCGGCTCCTGGTTGCTGGTACGGGTTGCCCGCGAAGACCATGAGCAAGCCTCGGCGCAGGACGTTTCCACCGCGACCGCTGCATTCCTTGAACAACTGGGTCGCGCGGATGTCCCGCCGGACACGTTCGCCAAGGTGCTGGAGCAAAGCCTCAAGCTCATGGCTGCGGAGACGGCGCCAGCCCAGTAGGCGAGCGCCTCCTCCAGCCCCTTCCGGTCAGGATTCAGGCCACCACCGGAATCAGTGGGTCGGCCGCCGCCAGCGCCACGGCGCGGTCCGCCGCCGGCGGGTAGATCCACACGCCATTGATCTCGGTCTTGATCTTCTTGCCCTCCTCGCGCACGAACCGTACCTGGCGGTCCCAGCCCTCAGTGAACACCGCGCCCCAGCCGCCGAGGTCGAGACAGGTCACGTACTTCACCTGGCTGTAGGGAATCGGCTCGACGCCGAGCAGGTCGGCGGCCACGTTGTTGCCGGCCGAGCGACCCAGGGCGATGGCGTGCTGGCAGGTCATCAGGGCATGGTTGCCGAGGTCGTCGGTAGCCGCGCGGGCCACGTCGCCGGTGGCGTAGACATCGTCGAGGCCGAGCACCTTGAGGTTGCGGTCGACATGCAGGCGACCCTGGGCATCGCGCTCGCCCGGAATCTGTCCGGTCAGCGTGCTGGCCCGCACGCCCACGGTCCAGACCACGGTCTTCGCCTCGATCCGCTGGCCGTCGTCGAGCGTCACGCCCTCGGCATCCACCGCCGCCACCGAACGCCCCAGGCACCACTCCACGCCCAGTTCCGCCGAGGCCTCGGCGATCAAGCCGCTCAGGTCCGCGCCCATCGATGCGCCGATGGCGGCGCCGCGGTCGACCACGATCACTCGCAGCGCCGCTTTCTCGCCGAGGATCGCCCGCAGGCGCGCCGGCATCTCGGTGGCGGTCTCGATGCCGGTGAAGCCGCCGCCGGCGACCACCACGGTGTTGCGTGCCGGCGAATCCGGCAAGTCGCGCAGGGCATGCAGGTGTGCCTCCAGGCGCAGGGCGTCTTCCAACTGGTCGACATCGAAGGCCGCGTCGATGCCGACGACACTCGCCGGACGCCACACGCCGCTGCCGGCCGCCAGTACCAGGCGGTCGTAGTCCAGCTGCGCCGGCGTGCCCTCGGCATCGCGGTACTCCACCCGCTTGCCGGCCACGTCGATGCGCTGCGCGCTGCCCTGCACGAAACGCACGCCGACCGCGGCGAACAATTCGCCCAGCGGCGCCGCCATGCGCTGCACGTCAGGCTCGTAGAAACGCGGGCGGATGCGCAGCTCAGGCTGCGGCGCGAGCACCGCGACCTCGACGTCGTCGCGGCCCTGGCGGTCGAGCTGGCGGACTGCGCTCAGCGCGCTCCACATGCCGGCGAATCCGGCACCGACGATCAGGATACGTTGTTTCATTGGGGGCTCCTGGAGGGAAAGGACGGGATGTCCGGAGAAAGGCCTCTCCGTAACTACGACTATATTTGTCGTAGTTACGGAGATCAATCCCCGAAAAGCGCTCCGACAGGCAACCGCCCCTCGCCGTGAAAGAGAGGGAAAGACGGCGAAAACATACGGAAATAAGCCGAGATAGAGCGCTTCAAGGCGGAAGACAGCGGACGACCTGTCCTTGTGAGCGACCTGAAAACCGCGCAGAATATTGCGAATATTTCTATCGGAGTTAGTGATGGCTCTCTATAGCGCCGGCGTCGAATACGGCATCCACTGCCTGTTGTTCCTCGCCGACGAGAAAGGCGACAGCCGCGAGTCCAGCGTGCGCACCCTCGCCGAGTTGCAGGGCGTGCCGCCGGAACTGCTGGCCAAGGTCTTCACCCGCCTGGCCAAGGCCGGCCTGGTGGCTGCCACCGAAGGCGTGCGCGGCGGCTTCCGCCTGGCGCGGCCGGCCAACGAAATCAGCGTGCTCGACGTGGTCCGCGCCATCGACGGCGACAAATCGATCTTCGAATGCCGCGAGGTCCGCGAGCGCTGCGCGATCTTCGAAGGCAACCCGCCTTCCTGGGCGACCCGCAACACCTGCTCGATCCACGCGGTGATGCTCACCGCGCAGAAGCGCATGGAAGAAGCGCTGGCCCAGCAGACCATCCTCGACCTGGTACGCCGGGTGGGGCGTATCGCGCCGCCGGAGTTCGGCGAAGAAGTGCTGCGCTGGATGGATGCCAGCCGGGAAGGACGCGGCGGCTCCCGCGACTAGCCCTGGCGCATACGGAGCGGCGCCGCAAGCCCGTTTCGCGGAAAACACCATTGTCGACTGCGGTGCTAATCGCGCCGGCGTTTCTCCCTACCCTATCGCCAGAGGCCGCCGCAGAGCGGCCGCCGGCCCACTGCAATGGCCCGTGACCAACTTGCGTGATAGGTGAACGATGGAACCTGGCAGCTACCAACTGACCATGAGCGTGCTCATGACCCCCGACAAGGCGAACTTCTCCGGCAACGTCCACGGCGGCGCGCTGCTCAAGCTCCTCGACGAAGTGGCCTTCGCCTGCGCCAAGCGCTACGCCGGACGCTACGTGGTGACCCTGTCGGTGGATCAGGTGATCTTCCGCGAGCCGATCCATGTCGGCGAACTGGTGACCTTCCTCGCCTCGGTGAACTACACCGGGCGCACTTCGATGGAGGTCGGGGTGAAGGTGATGACCGAGAACATCCACGAGCGCACCGTGCGCCATACCAACAGTTGCTTCTTCACCATGGTGGCGATGGACGACCAGCGCCGGCCGGTGGCGGTGCGTCCACTGGAACCGGAGACCGCGATCGAGAAACGCCGCTACGCCCAGGCCCTGGCCCGGCGCGAGCAGCGCAAGCTGATGGAACTGCGCTACCAGGAGATCCGCGAACAGGTGGATCACGCGATGCCGGCCTGAACACCGCCCGGCCCGCGGGCCGGGTTCTCAGCCCTCGCCGACCAGGCTTTCGAACGCCTCTTCCAGCACGCTGGCGCTGCCGGGGCGAACCACCCGCGCTACCTCCCGGCCGTCGCGAAGAAAGACGAAGGTCGGCCACAGCTTGACCTGGAACGAGCGCCCCAGGCGGCGCCCGGGACCGTCCTCGACCTTCAGGTGGCCGACCTCCGGATAGTCGCCGAATACTTCCGCCAGCAGCGGCTGGGCGGCCTGGCAATGGCCGCACCAGTCGGTACCGAACTCCACCAGCGTCGGACCGGCGAGCCGGTCCAGTTCGTCGCGCGCCGGTGCCTCGGCGCTGTATCGGGTCTTCATACGCTGCTTCTCCATGAACTTGGCTGACAGGACGGCAGACTCCCGCGGCGGCGCCAGGTTCGACCCGCGCGACGATGGACTCAGCGTTTCCGCACGCGCGCCATGCAGCGCTGGTAGCGTTCGTCGACGCGCTTAGCGAACCAGGCGGTGGTCAGCTTGCGGGTGATCTTCGGGCTCTCCAGGGCGATCCCCGGCAGCACGGCGCGGGGCAGCGTCTTGCCGGTGGCGCTTTCAGCCAGGGCGAAGACCTTGCGGTACAGCGCGCTGTCGGCGAACTCCGGGCTGTCGCCCTGCTCCAGCGCCCGGCGGATCGCCGCGTCGCTCATGTCCAGGCGCTTGCCGAGGCTGCGCACGGCCAGTTCGGTGGAGCCCGGCGTGCGCGTGCCGTAGCGGATCAGATCGCCATCCAGCGCCAGCGGAATCCCCGAGACGCGACTCACCGCGCTCTGGAACGCGGCGTTGCGACTGGCATACCAGCCGGCGTTGAAGTCGGCGAAGCGGTACAGCGGCGCCGGGTAGTCCGCCGGATAGCCAAGCAGGTGGGCGATGCCGAAATACATGCCGCCGCGTCGGCTGAACACCTCGCGGCGGATGCTGCCGTCCAGCGGATAGGGATAGCCGTCCGCGTGCTGCTCGGCGAAAGCGATGCTGACCTGCATCGGCCCGCCGGTGTGTACCGGGTTGAAGCCGCCGAACAGCTTGCCGCCCATGGGCACGATGGCGATGAAATCGTCGAATGTCTCGCTCAGTTCCTTCTCCGTGCGCGCCGCGGCCAGGCGCTGGCTGTAGGTGCGGCCATCGGGCGACTTGATATTCAGCGCCGAGCTGACCAGGAACGCCGGCACGTGCAGCTTGCCGGCACGACGCTCGACCTCGCGGGTGGCGATCCTGCCCAGGCCGGCCACCGGCGGGTCGACCTGGTAGGTGGACTCCTGCTCGGTCACCGCCAGCACCGCACAAAGATTCTCGTCGCTGGGGTAGATCTGCTGGGCGGAAAAGGCCGCGTAGATATCGCTGGCCCACCCTTGGCGATCGCGCACCGTGGCCGGCATCAGGCGGACGATCTTCGCCCGTACTTCGTCGGGGTTGGGCGGCGGCGGCTCCGCCGACCGCGAACTGCACCCGGCCAGCGCCAGGAGCATGAGCAACCCCGTTACGCCGCGACCCTGGCGTACTGCTTTCATCTGCGATTCCCTGTTCCGTTGCGAAGTGGGCGGCCGGTGGCGACCGCCGAAGCCAGGGCATTCTAGCCGAGCATCCGGCGGCTTCCGTACCGTCCGTCACGCACGGTCGCGGTTCAGAGCGCTGCGTCGGTGCGCTGCCGCTTGACCCGACGCCAGGTCGAGGGCGAGGCGCCGGCCAGCCGGAGAAAGATCCGCGAGAAATGCGGCTGGTCGGAAAAGCCGCAGGCGACGCCGATCTGCGAAAGCGGTTCGTCGCTGCCCAGCATCAGCTCCTTGGCCCGGTCGACGCGCATGCGCATCAGCCATTCGTGGGGCGAAACACCGGTGCTGCACTTGAAGGCCTTGGTGAAATAGCTGCGCGAGAGCCCGCACTCCTCGGCCAGGCGCGCCACCGATACGCCCTCGGCCAGATGCCCGGCGATCAGCTCCTTGGCCCTGCGCAATTGCCAGGGCGCCAGGCCCTTGCCGGTGCAGACCGGGACCTGGGTCGAAGCGAAGCGATCCTGAACGTGGGTCAACAGCGCCAGCATGACCTGTTCGATGAACAGTTCGTTGCGCTCGCCCGCCCTGGCGAAGCTGGGCAGCAGCGCCAGCGCCAGGTGATAGACCACCGGATCGTCGACACCGATGATCCGCTCCGGCTCGGCGGACGCGCGTTGCCCTTCTTCGTAGAGAAACTCCTTTATCGAAGCGCGCGGCAACATGAAGCGGACATTGTCGTAAGTTGTCCGGTGCTGGCACTTTATTTCATCGCCAAGATAGGCGATGGAGATACTTTTCCGTGGATGTCCGCCATCGAAAACCAGTTTGTTTCCATTCCAGAGACGATGGGAATTGAAATCGCGCAACTGCACGATGACGGAAAACGAATCGGCACAAGGAATATGGATCACCTTGTCCGGATCGGGAGTCGCCTCACTATTGCGAATCAAGGCGTACCCTTCTCCCCTTATGATGTTCCCTGGCGTGGATTGGTCGCCCTTTGTTCTGTCTATGGCAACAGTCATGACTCCCCCTGATTCCATGCGCCTGATGATCTCGTGACACTTTTCTCTCGACGCGAAAAACGACGCACGAAAGCTCCCCCAGAGATTAATCCGAGGGAGCCGTTCCGGGGAAATCTAACCGACGAAGATAACTACCAGATTACTGCGCTGTTACTCGATGATATAGCGCTCAACCCTTTTCCTGTTCCGACGGGCCAGCGGCCTGGTCGAGGCGATGCCGACCCGGTAGTTGCCCCAGCACATGGCCGACCGAACCCGCCTTGTCGCAGGCCGAGGCGAACGCGCAACCGCCGAGCAATTGCTTGCCGACCGGGATGACCTGCTCGCCGAGCAGGATGCCGAGCAACCCCACCAGCGCCACCAGCGGCGGAGCCGGCGAACGCACCTGCAGCAGGCTGTAGACGATCCCCACCAACAGTCCGGCGCCCAGCGACAATACGTAGAGCTTCATCTTCGTTCTCCTTCGCGGCCGTGCCGCCCGGCGGGCCGGAGCGGCACGGCCGGCATTCACTTGGCCGGATTCGGGCCGATGCGTTCGCCGTGGGTCACCCGCTCGGGCGCCTTGTGCACCATGGTGTAGGCGTAGTCCACGCCCATGCCGTAGGCCCCGGAATGCTCCTTGGCGATGGCCATCACGGCGTCGTAGGTATCCCGGCGGGCCCAGTCGCGCTGCCACTCCAGCAGGACCTGCTGCCAGGTCACCGGTACCACGCCGGCCTGGACCATGCGGTCCATGGCGTACTTGTGGGCGTCGCTGGAGGTGCCGCCCGAGGCATCGGCCACCATGTAGATCTCGTAGCCGCCCTCGAGCATGGCGCAGAGGGCGAAGGTGGTGTTGCAGACCTCGGTCCACAGCCCGGCGACCACGACCTTCTTGCGGCCCGCGGCGGCCAGCGAGTCGCGCACGTTCTGGTCGTCCCAGGAGTTCATCGAGGTGCGTTCGAGAATCTTCTGCTCGGGGAACACCGCCAGCAGCTCCGGATAGGTCGGGCCGGAGAAGCTGTCGGTTTCCACCGTGGTGATGGTGACCGGGATGTCGAATACCTTCGCCGCCTTGGCCAGGCCCACTACGTTGTTCTTCAGCGTCTGGCGATCGATGGACTGTACACCAAATGCCATCTGTGGCTGCTGGTCGATGAAGATGATCTGGCTGTTCTGCGGAGTTAGAACTTCGAGATAGTGGCTCATGATTGTTTCCTGACAACGAACGATGAATTCCAGCTGTTGCGCACAACAGCACGCGGGCCAACAGATAATTTCCCGTGGCCGGCCAGACTATGAAGCATGAATATTGGAAAAAACAAACTTTTCGAGAAAATAAATCACTGAACTGCGGCCCTGGATAAAGTTGAACGGCGATATTCAAAATATTCGACACATCCATACAAAAAGCGCACACAGAGACAATAAAAGAAGGATTACCAGCTAGCAGAATCGACAGTCCGCCCTATAAGAAAAAGCCCCCATGAAGTTCAGGACATGTCTCGCGCCTTACTTGCTATCGACCACCAGCAAGTTGCGCTTGCAGGAGGATGCGTCATTCGGGAAAACCGCTCTTTCGTCCCGTACGTTTCCCGCCGCACCTATCCTGTCCGGTGGCCTCTCTCGCCGCCGCCCTCGCTGACCGATTCCGCCCTGCTGCCAGGAGCACGCCATGAGCCACGATCCGCCGAGCAAGGACCGCCGCCATTTCCTCACTACCAGTTCGGTGCTGGGCGCCGCCGGGGTCCTGTGGTCCGCCCTGCCCTTCGCCAACGCCGCCAGCCTTTCTCCCGCAAGCAACCCAGGAGGTTCCATGACCGCCGACCTGATCCTGCACAACGGCCGCTTCCACACCGTGGACCGCGACAACCCCACCGCCACCGCCGTGGCGATCAAGGACGGCAAGTTCCTTGCCGTCGGCAACGACGCCGAGGCGATGCTCCATCGCGGCAGCGCCACCCAGGTGATCGACCTGCAGAAGCGCACCGTGATCCCCGGTCTCAACGACTCGCACCTGCACCTGATCCGCGGTGGCCTCAACTACAACCTGGAGCTGCGCTGGGAAGGCGTGCCCTCCCTGGCCGACGCCTTGCGCATGCTCAAGAACCAGGCCGAACGCACGCCCAGCCCCCAGTGGGTGCGGGTGGTCGGCGGCTGGAACGAGTTCCAGTTCGCCGAGAAGCGCATGCCGACCCTGGAGGAATTGAACAAGGCCGCGCCGGACACCCCGGTGTTCGTCCTCCACCTGTACGATCGCGCCCTGCTCAACCGCGCCGCCCTGCGCGTGGTCGGCTACACCAAGGACACGCCCAACCCGCCCGGCGGCGAGATCGTCCGCGACAGCAGCGGCGAACCCACCGGCATGCTGATCGCCCGGCCCAACGCGATGATTCTCTACGCCACCCTGGCCAAGGGACCGAAGCTGCCGCTGGAGTACCAGGTCAACTCCACCCGCCAGTTCATGCGCGAACTCAACCGCCTCGGCCTGACTAGCGCGATCGACGCCGGCGGCGGCTTCCAGAACTACCCGGACGACTACCAGGTGATTCGCGAACTGGCCGACCAGGGCCAGCTCACCGTACGCATCGCCTACAACCTGTTCACCCAGAAACCGAAGGAAGAACTCGCCGACTTCAAGAACTGGACCGGCAGCGTCAAGTACGGCCAGGGCAGCGATTTCTTCCGCCACAACGGCGCCGGCGAGATGCTAGTGTTCTCCGCCGCCGACTTCGAGGACTTCCTCGAACCGCGCCCGGACCTGCCGCAGACCATGGAGCAGGAGCTGGAGCCGGTGGTCCGCCACCTGGTGGAGCAGCGCTGGCCGTTCCGCCTGCACGCCACCTACGACGAATCGATCTCGCGGATGCTCGACGTGTTCGAGAAGGTCGACCGCGACATTCCGTTCAACGGCCTGCCCTGGTTCTTCGACCACGCCGAGACCATCACCCCGCGCAACATCGAGCGGGTGCGGGCACTCGGCGGCGGCATCGCGATCCAGGACCGCATGGCCTTCCAGGGCGAGTACTTCGTCGACCGCTACGGTGCCAAGGCCGCCGAGGCCACGCCGCCGATCCAGCGCATGCTCGCCGAGGGCGTGCCGGTGGGTGCCGGCACCGACGCCACCCGGGTCTCCAGCTACAACCCCTGGACCTCGCTGTACTGGCTGGTCAGCGGCCGCACCGTCGGCGGCATGGCCCTGTATCCGCAGGGCCTGCCGCGGGAAACCGCGTTGCAGCTGTTCACCCACGGCAGCGCCTGGTTCTCCAGCGAGCAGGGCAAGAAAGGACAGATCAAGGTTGGACAGCTCGCCGACCTGGCGGCGCTGTCGGCGGACTTCTTCAGCGTCGAGGAAGAGGCCATCAAGTGGATCGAGTCGGTGCTCACGGTGGTCGACGGCAAGATCGTCTATGCCGCCGCCGAGTTCGACAAGCTCGGTCCGCCGGCGCCGCCGGTGCTGCCGGACTGGTCGCCGGTGGCCAAGGTACCCGGCCACTGGCGGCAAGGCGCGCCGCTGACCGCCCAGGTCCACCAGTGCGTCGGTGCCTGCGCGGTACACGCCCACGAGCACAACCGCGCGCGCCACTCCAACGTACCGGTGAGCGACTTCCAGGGTTTCTGGGGCGCATTCGGCTGTTCCTGCTTCGCTTTCTGACGTACCCGGGCGGGCCCTTCGCGGCCCGCCTCGCCCGGAGTTTTCCCGATGATCCGCGTTCGACCGGTCGGCCGCCTGGCCCTTTTCCTGGCGCTGGGCGGCACCTCGCCATGCCACGCCGCGACAGAGGAAGCCAAGGCACCCGACTACCTGGAGTGGCGCCTGCTCAACCGCAACTACTTCCTCTACAACGACTATCGCCGCGCGGACGCCAGGCGCGGCTACCGCAAGGAATGGGCACACGGCCTGATCGCCGACCTGGAGTCGGCCTATACCCCCGGCCGCGTCGGTTTCGGCCTCGATCTCCACGGCTTCGCCGGCTTCAAGCTCGACGGCGGACGTGGCCATGCCGGCACCGGCCTGTTGCCGCTGGACTCATCCGGCGATAACGCCAGCGAGTATTCCGACGCCGGCGCCGCACTCAAGCTGCGGCTCGGCGAGAGCCTGCTCAAGGTCGGCGAGATGACCGTCGAGACCCCGGTCTTCGATACCAGCGACAAGCGCCTGCAACCCCAGTACGCCAGGGGCTTCTTCCTGCAGAGCGACGACCTCGACCGCGTGCGGATCCAGGCCGGGCGCTTCACCGCCTTCAAGGAACAGGCCTCCAGCTCCGGCCATGGCGACTTCGACGGCTACGGCGCGAGCACCGCCGGCAGCGCCATCGGCTTCGCCGGCGCCAGCCTGGCGGCCAGCGACAACCTGAGCGGCTCGCTGTTCGCCGCGCAACTGGACAACGTCTGGCGCCAGGTCTATCTCAACATGAACCTGCAACGTGCCGCGTTCAGCCTGGATGGCAACCTCTATCGCACGCGCGACCAGGGCCGCAGCCGGGCCGGCGCGATCGACACCCTGGCCTACAGCCTGCAACTGAAGTACCGCGTCGGCGCACAGGGTTTCTCCCTGGCCTACCAGCGTGTCCATGGGGATACGCCGTTCGACTTCGTCGGAGGTGACTCCATCTACCTCGCCAACTCGATCAAGTACGCCGATTTCAACGGTCCCGGCGAACGCTCCTGGCAGGCCCGCTACGACCTCGACCTGGCCCCGTTCGGCCTGCCGGGACTGAGCTTCATGGCGCGTTACGTCAGCGGCCGCGCCATCGACGGCAGCCATGCGCCGGCCGGCGGCGCCTACAACCCGCTGGGCGCCGATGGCCGCTACCGGCCCTTGCAGGGCAGCGGCGGCAAGCACTGGGAGCGCGACCTCGACCTGCGCTACGTGTTCGCCTCGGGCCCGCTCAAGGACCTCTCGCTGAACGTCTCGCACCTCAGCCATCGGGCCAACGCGGCCCAGGCCGGCGACGACATCGACCGCCTCTACCTGATCGTCGAATACCCACTCAAAGGCTCGCTCTGACCATGACCGCACCCGCCGCCTCACCCTGGAGTCCCCTGCGCCAAGCCACCTTCCGCTGGCTATGGCTGGCCAGCATCGCCTCGAACATCGGCACCTGGATGCACGAGGTGGGCGCCGGCTGGCTGATGACCTCGCTCTCCGCCAGCCCGCTGAACGTGGCCCTGGTGCAGGTCGCCGGATCGCTGCCGATGTTCTTCCTGGCCCTGCCGGCCGGCGCCCTCGCCGATATCGTCGACAAGCGCCGCTACCTGCTCGGCGTGCAATTGTGGATGGCCTTGGTGGCCACCCTGCTGGCCAGCCTCACCCTGCTCCAGTTGACCAGCGTCTGGCTGCTGCTCGGCCTGACCCTGTGCATGGGCATCGGCACCGCGCTGATGATGCCGGCCTGGAGCGCCACCACTCCGGAACTGGTGGGCAAGGACGAACTGCCGGCGGCGGTGGCGCTGTCCAGTGTCGGGGTCAACCTGGCGCGGGCGGTCGGACCGGCCATCGCCGGGGTGCTGGTGAGCCTGGTCGGCCCCTGGCTGACCTTCGCCCTCAACGCCCTCTCCTTCTTCGCGGTGATCGCCGTGCTGCTGGCCTGGAAACGCGAGGCCGTGCCCTCGGTGCTGCCGGCGGAACGCCTGTTCGGCGCCCTGCGCGCCGGCTGGCGCTACAGCCGCAGCTCGAGGCCGCTGCAATCGGTGTTGGTGCGCGCGGTGGCGTTCTTCCTCGGCGCCAGCGCCGGCATGTCGCTGCTGCCCCTGATCGTGCGCGGCGAACTGCATGGCAACGCCATGGACTTCGGCCTGCTGCTGGGCAGCGTCGGCGTCGGCGCGGTGCTCGGCGCCGCGTTCCTGCCGCGCCTGCGCGAACGCCTCGGCAGCGACCGCCTGGTGCTGCTCTCCAGCGTGCTCTACGCACTGGTGCTGGTGGCCCTGGCGCTGCTGCGCAACCTCTATTTGCTGGTGCCGGTGATGCTGCTCAGCGGCGCGGCATGGATCGCCGTGCTCTCCAGCCTGCAGGTCGCCGCGCAGACCTCCGTGCCGGCCTGGGTCCGCGCCCGCGCGCTGGCGGTCTACATCCTGGTGTTCTTCGGCAGCATGGCCGCCGGCGGCGCCCTGTGGGGTCTGCTCGCCAGCCACCTGTCGATCACCTTCGCCCTGCTCTGCGCCAGCGCCGCGCTGCTGTTCGGCCTGTTCGCGTCGCTGCGCTGCCGGCTGCCGGTCACCGAGGCCGAGGACCTCGCGCCGTCGCTGCACTGGCCGGCACCACTGGTCGACGAAGAGGTGGACCAGGAACGCGGCCCGGTGATGGTCACCCTCGAATACGACATCGACCCGCAGGACGCCGCGGCATTCCAGGCGGCGATGGTCGAGGTGCGCGCCATGCGTCGGCGCAACGGCGCGGTGTCCTGGGGGCTGGTCCAGGACAGCGGCAACCGTCGCCTGTGGCTGGAGTTCTTCATCGACGAATCCTGGCTGGAGCACCTGCGCCACCACCAGCGGGTGACCCGCGGCGAGTTGCGGGTCGAGGCCGCCGCCCGGCGCTTCCAGAGCGCCGGCGTGGAGGTGCGCATCCGCCATTACCTGCACGGCGCGGCCAGGCCTTGAGCCTCCCGGGCGACGGTCGTCGCCTGCCCCTGGCGGATCCGCCCACGGCTGTTATCCTGCTCGCCGATGGCGCCACAAGGACGGTGGTCGGTAGCGATGCCGCGCACCCGCGGCGCCGCGAACGCAACCCACAGGGAAGTCCACGCATGTCCTACGACTACGAGAAAACCAGCCTCACCCTCTACCGGGCGGTATTCAAGGCCAACTACGACGGCGACGTCGGTCGCTACCTGCGCCCCGACCAGGAACTCGCCGAGGCTGCGGAAGTCGCCCCGCTGCTGCATCCGACCTTCGACAGCCCCAACACCCCTGGCGTCCCCGCCCGCGCGCCGGACATCGTCGCCGGCCGCGACGGCCTCTACGCCCCGGACACCGGCGGCACCTCGGTGTTCGACCGCGCCGGCGTGCTGCGCCGCGCCGACGGCGACTTCGTGATACCCGACGGCACCGACATCCCGCCGGACCTTAAGGTGAAACAGGACAGCTACAACAAGCGCCTGCAAGCCACCCACTACACCATCATGCCGGCCAAGCCGATGTACCGGGAGGTCCTCATGGGCCAACTGGACAACTTCGTGCGCAACGCCATCCGCCGCCAATGGGAAAAAGCCCGCGGGCTCTAGGAGTGAACCATGAACCTGAAACCCCAGACCCTGATGGTGGCGATCCAGTGCGTCGCCGCGCGCACCCGCGAACTCGACGCGCAGTTGCAGAACGACGACCCGCAGAACGCCGCTGAACTCGAACAGTTGCTGGTCGGCTACGACCTCGCCGCCGACGACCTGAAGAACGCCTACGAGCAAGCCCTGGGCCAATACAGCGGCCTGCCGCCCTATGACCGGCTGATCGAAGACCCGGTGTCCTGACGGCCCGTGGGCGGGCCGTCGTTGGCCCGCCCGCTCCAGCGCGCGCAGAGAAACGACAGATGGTCTTCGGCTGGCACGGCGACACCATCACCCGCGACACCGCAGTGTGCCGCGACTAGCGCAACGCCCAGGACGTACGGCGCTTCCGCGTCGGGCTGCGCGGCGCCGACTTCCGCTTCGATCGTGCCTTCATGGCCTGGATTGGCGACGGCGCGGCAAAATCCCTGGGTGAGGTGGCGGACGAACGGCGGCGGCGCCAGCCCCTCCGCCTGAGCGAGCGCTCAGGCGCGGAAATGGCTCGGCGGCTGGCCGCTCCAGCGCTGGAAGGCATGGCGCAGGCTGGCGGTCTCGCTGAAGCCGAGTTCCTCGGCGATCCGGTAGATCGGCATGTCGCCGCTCTGCAACAACTCCTTGGCGCGGGCGAAGCGCAACTCGTCGAGCAATTGCTGATAGCTGGTGCGCTGCTGCTGAAGGTGCCGGCGCAGGCTGCGCGACGAACAGTTCAGGCGCCTGGCCAGTTCCTCCAGGCCGGGCGGGTCCTGCAAGCGCTCGGCGAGGATCGCCCGGACCTTGTCCAGCCAGGCACGACGCGCGGCCAGGTCGATGTTCTGCCGCCGGCACTGTTCCAGCATCTCCCGGTGGGTCACCGGGTCGGCCAGCGGCAACGGGCGCTCCAGCCATTCGGCGGCGAAGCCGATGGCGCTGCGCTCGCGTTCGAAGTGCAACTCGCAGGCGAAACCCTCGGCGTAGGCCCGCACCATCGCCTCGTCGCCGGCATAGTCGAAGGCCGCTTCCAGCAAGGGCAGCGGCTGGCCGAGCAGGTCGGCGCAGGTGACCTTCAGCGAGCCCAGGCAAAGCTCGGTGTTGAATGGCCGCAGCGCCTCGTCCTCGCCGTAGCCGGTGGCCACCAGCCAGGCGCGGCCGTCGGCGACTTCCAGCGACAGGTGGAAGTAGGTGCCGAGCAAGACCGGATAGCTGAGGCCGATGCGCAGCGCCTCGCCGAGGGTCGGCGCGGAGAGCAGCGCGTAGCCGAGCAGGCCGTAGGCGGAAATCCGCGTGCGCAGCCCCAGGCGCAGGCCGAGGGCCGGCTCGTCGCTGAGCCGGCAGGCGTTGGCGAACACCTGCTGCTCCTGCCAGGGGCTGATCAGGCGCCGCAGGTCGAGCAGGTCGGCGGGGGTGATGCCACTGCCTTCGAGCAGTTGCTCGCGGGCGAACCCTTCCTTCTCCAGCAGCGAGAGAGTGAGGGTCGACATGTGCAGCGAGTTGAGCCAGGTGGCGCGGGAGAAGGTCGAATCGATCATGGCGTGCCCATCGTTACCGGTGGCCGCGCCGCGCTGTTACCGCGCGGACGGGATACACAGGGTAGGCAAGTTGCGTGCCGCCGCGCCTGTCGCCGGTCCCGCAGGCAGTTGGCTCAACCGCGCGAGAGGAAGCGCATACCCTCCTCCAGGCCGCTCAGGGTCAACGGATACATCTGTTCCTTGACCAGTTCGCGGACCAGGCCGGTGGACGCCGTGTAGTTCCAGGTGTCCTTCGGATAGGGGTTGATCCAGATGAGCTTCTTGTACTTCTCCATGAAGCGCTGCATCCAGACGTAACCGGCTTCCTCGTTCCAGTGCTCGACGCTGCCGCCGGCCTGGGTGATTTCGTAGGGCGCCATCGCCGCGTCGCCGACGAACACCACCTTGTAGTCCGGACCGTACTTGTGCAGCAGGTCGAAGGTGGCGGTGCGTTCGCTGCTGCGGCGCAGGTTGTTCTTCCACACCGACTCGTAGATGAAGTTGTGGAAGTAGAAATACTCCAGGTGCTTGAACTCGGTCTTGCAGGCCGAGAACAGCTCCTCGCAGACCTTGACGTGGGCGTCCATCGAGCCGCCGATGTCCAGCAGCAGCAACAGCTTCACCGTGTTGCGCCGCTCCGGGCGCATCTGGATGTTGAGCAGCCCGGCGTCCTTCGCGGTGTGGTCGATGGTGCCGTCGATGTCCAGCTCCTCCGCCGCGCCCTCACGGGCGAACTTGCGCAGGCGCCGCAGGGCGATCTTGATGTTGCGCGTACCCAGTTCGACCTGGTCGTCGAGGTTCTTGTATTCGCGCTGGTCCCAGACCTTGGCCGCCTTGCCCTGGCGCTTGCCGGCGTCGCCGACGCGGACGCCCTCCGGGTTGAAGCCGCCGGAGCCAAACGGACTGGTACCGCCGGTACCGATCCACTTGTTACCGCCGGCATGGCGCTCCTTCTGTTCCTCGAGGCGTTTCTTGAACTCCTCGATCAGCTTGTCCAGGCCGCCGAGGGACTGGATCTGCGCCTTTTCCTCGTCGGTCAGCAGGCGCTCGAATTCCTTGCGCAGCCATTCCTCGGGGATCAGCGCCTTGAGGTGGTCGTCGAGCTTCTCCAGGCCCTTGAAGTAGGCGCCGAAGGCCCGGTCGAACTTGTCGAAGTGGCGCTCGTCCTTGACCATGATGGTGCGCGCCAGGTAGTAGAACTCGTCCATGTCGGCGAACACCACGCGGTGCTTCAGGGCGTCGATCAGGTCGAGCAACTCGCGCACCGACACCGGCACCTTGGCTGCGCGCATTTCGTTGAACAGGTTGAGCAGCATGGCTGCGACCTCGTCTGTTGTCCGTTGATCCCGGCGCGCGAGCGCCGGTCAGTATTGGTGTTCCTGCGGCAGGTCGTCGGCGATGACGTACCAGTCGGCTTTCGAACCCACGTAGATGTGCCGCTGCGCTACCGATGGCAGCGGCGAGTCGAGGGTGCCGAGGGCGATAGAGGTGTACGTCGGGTCCTCGTTGCCGCCAAGCCACTGCAGGTTCGATCCGCAGTGGCGGCAGAAGGTACGGGTGACGCCTGGCGACGAGTGGTATTCGGCCACCGCGTCCGCCCCGGCGACATAGCGGAACGCCTCGCGGCGCACCTTGCCGTAGGTGGCGAACGCCGCGCCGTGGGCCTTGCGGCACTGGCTGCAATGACAATGGCTGGCCGATTCGATGGGCGCGTCGATCTCGTAACGTACCGCGCCGCACAGGCAACTTCCGCTGAGCATGGGATATTCCTCCGCTGTCTGGCGTGCCGCCCCGCAGCCCTTTCCCCGGAAAGGGCCGACGCACTCAGCGGCTGGCGCGGCGGCTCATGAACGCCAGGCGCTCGAGAAGCTGCACGTCCTGCTCGTTCTTCACCAGGGCGCCGGCCAGCGGCGGGATCGCCTTGGTCGGATCGCGTTCGCGCAGCACCGCTTCGCCGATCTCGTCGGCCATCAGCAGCTTCAGCCAGTCGACCAACTCGGAAGTCGAAGGTTTCTTTTTCAGGCCGGGCACCTTGCGCACGTCGAAGAAGATGTCCAGCGCCTCGCTGACCAGCGACTGCTTGATGTTCGGGTAGTGCACATCGACGATCTTCTGCAACGTCTCGCGGTCGGGGAAGGCGATGTAGTGGAAGAAACAGCGGCGCAGGAAGGCGTCGGGCAGTTCCTTCTCGTTGTTCGAGGTGATGATGATGATCGGGCGCTGCTTCGCCTTGATGGTTTCGTTGGTCTCGTAGACGTAGAACTCCATCTTGTCGAGTTCCTGCAACAGGTCGTTGGGGAACTCGATGTCGGCCTTGTCGATCTCGTCGATCAGCAGGATCACCCGCTCCTCGGCCTCGAAGGCCTCCCAGAGCTTGCCCTTCTTGATGTAGTTGCGCACGTCGTGGACCTTGTCCACGCCCAGCTGCGAATCGCGCAGGCGGCTTACCGCATCGTACTCGTAGAGGCCCTGGTGGGCCTTGGTGGTGGACTTGATGTGCCAGGTGATCAGCTTGGCGCCGAAGGACTCGGCCAGCTGCTCGGCGAGCATGGTCTTGCCGGTGCCCGGTTCGCCCTTCACCAGCAGCGGCCGCTGCAGGGTGATGGCGGCGTTGACCGCGAGCTTGAGGTCGTCGGTGGCGACGTAGGACTGGGTGCCTTCGAACTTCATCAGGAAATCCTCGAACGGTAACGCCCTGGCTGGAAAACCGGGCAGTTCAGTATTGTTTGAAAACCCGACTATAACGCGGGGACAAGCGCACTGTGAACGCAGACGGGTCATTCAGTCACTGAATGCCCGGCCACCTCGCGACCCGCCGTTCCGCCCGCGTCTTCAGCCGTCGTCGTCGCGCGTCGCCGGGGAACGCTCGAAACGGGCGTTGAACGCCTCGACGAACGCGTTGCGGAGAATCCCGAGGAACGCCTGGAACGCGCTGACGTCCCGCTGGTGGATATTACCGCTCAGGCTCACACGGGTTGCGAACTGGTCTTTGCGCTGGTTCTTCAGCACCGTCTCGCCCCCGCCGACCAGCGCCTCCCACACCGAGCGGAACAGGTTCTTGTCGCCATCCTCCACGTCCTGCCGCCAGTTGAACACGTCCACGTCGCGCAGCAGCGGCTTGATGTAGCCGTCCAGCTGGCCGCGTTTAGCCTGGGCCTCCAGCACCAGGTCGCCGGTGCCGGCATTGAAGTCGAACTTGCCATAGGCGCTGGCGAAGTCGTTGAGCCGCTTCAGCTCGACCCGGGTGACCCGCAGGCGCAGGTCGAAGTCCTCGAAGTCGCTCAGCGGGTCGAAATGCGCCGCCACTTCCAGCGGCGCCTGGCCGAGTATCCGCGCCGTGCCTTCGAGACGCGCCGGCCGCTCGCCCCGGGCGTCGGCCACGTTGGTCAGGTTATAGATGCTGGCGTTGAGCGCCGAGGCGTGGAGGTTCACCGGCGGCTTCGAAGTGAAGTTGCGGAAACGCAGGGTGCCGTCCACCACCCGCACCTCGTTGAGGGTGATCGGCAGCAGCTTGTCCAGTTGCTCGCGCCAGTCGGTGCCGGCACCGGTCTGCGAGGCGTCGCGGTCGCCGCCGGCATCGACGAAGTTGAGCTGCGGACGCTCGAAGACCACCCGCGCCACTACTGCGTGATCATCCCAGAGCGCCTGCCAGCTCACCGACAGGTCGATGCTCGGCGCGTCGAGGAACGGCACCGGCACCTTGCCGTTGTCCTTGACGATGCTCAGCCCGTCGATCCGATACGCGCCGCGCCAGAGCGCCAGGTCGACGTCGGCGATGTGCCCACGGTAGTCGCCCATGTCGGCCAGCTTGCCGTTCAGGTAGTCGCGCACCAGGTACGGCAGCGCCAGGTGCAGCGCCAGCAACAACAGAAGCAGCGCCGCCAGGCTGCCCAGGGGAATGGCATAGCGTTTCTTCATCGGTACGGCCCTCCTGGACAGTGGACACGCGCGCCGCGCCGCTGGTTCGAACGCGTCTGGACGCGCGGGCGGGGGCGGAATAGGCTGATTGATCTTTCTCCATGCGACAAGGACACCATCATGAGCCGCATCTTCGCAGACAACGCGCAGTCCATCGGCAACACGCCGCTGGTCCAGATCAACCGCATCGCCCCGCGCGGCGTCACCATCCTGGCCAAGATCGAAGGGCGCAACCCCGGCTATTCGGTGAAGTGCCGGATCGGCGCGAACATGATCTGGGATGCCGAAGCCAGCGGCAGACTGAAGTCCGGCATGACCCTGGTCGAGCCGACCTCCGGCAACACCGGCATCGGCCTCGCCTTCGTCGCCGCCGCACGCGGCTACAAACTGATCCTGACCATGCCGGCGTCGATGAGCCTGGAGCGACGCAAGGTGCTCAAGGCGCTGGGAGCGGAGCTGGTCCTGACCGAACCGGCGAAGGGCATGAAGGGTGCGATCCAGAAGGCCGAGGAACTGGTCGCGGGGGATCCCGGGAAGTACTTCATGCCGCAGCAGTTCGACAACCCGGCCAACCCGGCGATCCATGAGAAGACCACCGGCCCGGAGATCTGGAACGATACCGAGGGCGCGGTGGACGTGCTGGTCTCCGGGGTCGGCACCGGCGGCACCCTCACCGGCGTCTCGCGCTACATCAAGAACACCCGGGGCAAGCCGATCCTCGCCGTGGCGGTGGAGCCGGTGACCTCGCCGGTGATCAGCCAGACCCTCGCCGGCGAGGAGGTCAAGCCCGCCCCGCACAAGATCCAGGGCATCGGCGCCGGCTTCGTGCCGAAGAACCTCGACCTGTCGTTGGTCGACCGGGTCGAGAAGATCGGCGACGACGAAGCGAAGAACATGGCGCTGCGCCTGATGCAGGAAGAAGGCATCCTCTGCGGCATCTCCTCCGGCGCGGCGATGGCCGCCGCGGTGCGCCTGGCCGAGGAGCCGAACATGCAGGGCAAGACCATCGTGGTGATCCTCCCCGATTCCGGCGAGCGCTATCTTTCGAGCATGCTCTTCGACGGCCTGTTCAGCGAACAGGAACTGACCCAGTAACCACCGACCCGCGGCGCCGCAGCGAACCGGCGCCGCCTTGCGCCAGGCGTATCGAATCATGCTGGAAACCTCGCTCTTCGTAGCCACCCTCGCCACCCTGGGCATGCTCTCGCCCGGCCCGGACTTCTTCCTGATCATCCGCAACGCGGCGCGCTACCAGCGCTCGGCGGCGATGATGACCTCGCTGGGGGTGATCCTCGGCGTGGCCACCCACATGGCCTACTGCGTCGCCGGCCTGGCGGTGCTGATCACCACCACGCCGTGGCTGTTCAACGCGCTGAAGTACACCGGCGCGGTCTACCTGATCTGGATCGGCATCCAGGCCCTGCGCTCGCGCGGCGGCGGCACGCTCGACTTGGCGGTCGGCGGCGTGCAGCGCGTCGGCCACTGGAGCGCGTTCCTCCAGGGCTACCTGTGCAACCTGCTCAACCCCAAGGCCACGCTGTTCTTCCTCGCCGTGTTCACCCAGGTGCTGAGCCTGGACTCCAGCTTCGCCGAGAAGCTCTGGTACGCCGGCATCATCGTCGGCCTCGCCGCACTCTGGTGGCCGCTGCTGGTGGTGCTGATCCAGAGCGCGGTGGTGCGCCGTGGCCTGGCCAGGGCCCAGGGGGTGGTGGACAAGCTGCTCGGCGGCCTGCTGATCGCCCTCGGGGTCAAGGTCGCCCTGAGTTGAGGCAGGCGGGCGGAGCGACGCCCCGCTGCGGTGCCGCCTCCTGTCTGCGGGCCCGCAGGTAAAAGCCGCCCCTTTCCTCGCTTCCGGCAACGCGGGATAAAACCCGGGTGCCGGCCAGCGTTGCCGGCGCCCCCTGAGCGCCGGCGGCGAACCAGTCCGTCGCCGACGCTGTCGTCAGCCGACAGGACACCTACAACAATGAAGACCCGCATCGCTTCCCTCACCCTCCTCGCCCTCGCTTGCGGCAGCGGCGCAACCCTCGCCGCGGACAACCTGAAGATCTACAACTGGTCCGAATACATCGCTCCCGAAACCGTGGCGAACTTCGCCAAGGAAACCGGCATCCAGGCCACCTACGACGTCTACGACAGCAACGAGACCCTCGACGGCAAGCTGATGACCGGCCAATCCGGCTACGACGTGGTATTCCCGTCGAACCACTTCATGGCCAAGCAGATCCAGGCCGGCGCCCTGAAGAAGCTGGACAAGTCCCAGTTGCCCAACTGGAAGAACCTCAACCCGGTGCTGCTCAAGGCCCTGGAGGTCAACGATCCGGGCAACCAGTACGGCTTCCCCTACCTCTGGGGCACCACCGGCATCGGCTACAACCCGGCGAAGATCAAGGCGGTGCTCGGCGACGACGCGCCGCTGGACTCCTGGGATATCTTCTTCAAGCCCGAATACATGCAGAAACTGAGCAAGTGCGGGGTGGCGGTGCTGGACAACGGCCCCGAGCTGCTGCCCATCACCCTCAACTACCTCGGCCTGCCACACCACAGCCAGAAGGCCGACGACTACAAGCAGGCCCAGGCGGCGCTGCTGAAGGTGCGCCCGTACATCCGCTACTTCCACTCCTCGAAGTACGTCAGCGACCTGGCCAACGGCGAGATCTGCATGGTGGTCGGTTTCTCCGGCGACATCCTGCAGGCCGCGACCCGCGCCAAGGAGGCCAACAACGGCGTGGAAGTGCGCTACTCGACGCCGAAGGAAGGCTCGCCGCTGTGGTTCGACATGGTCTCGATGCCGGTCGACGCGCCCGACGAGAAGGCCGGCTACGCCTTCATGAACTACCTGCTGCGTCCCGAGGTGATGGCGGCGATCAGCAACCATGTGCACTACGCCAACGGCAACCTGGCCGCCGACCCGCTGGTGGACGCCGAGATCAAGGCCGACCCGGCGATCTACCCGCCGCAGGAGAAGATGGCCAAGCTGTTCGCCCTGGAATCCATGCCGCAGAAGATCGACCGCGTGCGCACGCGCACCTGGAACACGGTGAAGACCGGCAAGTGAAGCCCAGCGCCGGCCCGGTTTGTCGCCGGGCTGGCGTTTTAGCGCAAGGCTCGCCCACAGGCTCGTCAAATCCCGGACGGCCCGCTATAGTCCCTCTCGTTGTCTTCATCGACCGGATAGCCTCCATGAACCAGCGCTCGCACAGCTCGCTCCCCGCCCTTCCGGTAGCCACCGGCGAGGTCGGCGCGCGCCAGCCGTGCGCCAGCCTGGGCTGCGTTTCCCCTCCTGTAGTCGCCTCGCCTCCGCCTCCCCCTCCCGGTTCGGCCGCCTGCCCGCCGCCGGGCGTCAGTCCCTGACGAGCGCGGTAGCGCCCCAACTCTCTTCCACAGCCCGCCGCAAGCAGCGCCATCCGCTGCCGAGGCGTGCCGTCCGCCGCCGGCCCGAGCCCGCGGCATGCCCGACTACAAGGTGGCAGATCCATGTTTGCACTGAACAAATCCGCACTGGCCGGCCTGGCCAGCACCAGCCTCTTCGTCCTGCTCTGGAGCAGCGGGGCCATCGCCTCGAAATGGGGCCTGGCGCACTCCTCGCCGTTCGCCTTCCTGGTGTTCCGCTTCGGCATCGCCCTGGCCTGCCTGCTGCCGCTCGCCCCGCTGCTCAGGCTGCGCGCGCCGCGCAGCGCGCGTGAGCGCGGCAAGGCCCTGCTCACCGGCCTGGTGATGCTGGGGGTCTATCCGATCTTCTATATCTTCTCGCTGAAGCTGCAGGTCACTCCCGGCATGATGGCGACCATCCTCGGCGTGCAACCGATCCTCACCGCCGTCATCCTCGAACGCCGGCAGTCGCCGGCGCGCCTGTTCGGCCTGCTGCTGGGCCTGGCCGGCCTGGTGCTGGTGGTCTACCAGGGCATCGGTCTGGCCGGGATGTCCACGGCCGGCATCCTCTGCGCACTGCTGGCGCTGGCCGGCGTCACCGGCGGCTCGATCATGCAGAAGGGCATCCGCGAGAACCCGCTGGGCACCCTGCCCCTGCAGTACCTCGCCGGCCTCGGCCTGTGCCTGGCGTTCGTGCCCTTCCAGCCGTTCGAGTTCGAATGGAACGCCGGCTTCCTGGTCCCCGCGCTATGGATGGGCGTCGTGGTCTCGGTGGGCGCGACCCTGCTGCTCTACCGGCTGATCGCCCAGGGCAACCTGGTCAACGTCACCAGCCTGTTCTACCTGGTGCCGGCGGTGACCGCGATCATGGACTTCATGGTCTTCGGCAACCGCCTCGGCTGGCTCAGCCTGCTGGGCATGGGGCTGATCGTGGTGGGGCTGATGTTCGTCTTCCGCAAGGCCGGCTGAGCGAACCGAGCGGGTCGCGGCCCGCCCATGGCAGAGCGCGCGCGGATTCAGTTCTGCGCGAGCTTGCCAGCCATCGCCGCGAACCCCGGCCCCGGCACCGCCGTCACATCGCGCGACCCCACCGGCTCGCCGCACTCCGGGCAAACCATGGTCGGCCGGAACTTGTGGCCACAGGCCTTGTGCACATACTCCACCGGAGCGCCGCGGCCCTCGTCGAGCCAGCGGTCGCCCCAGTTGGCCAGGGCCAGCAGCACCGGATGCAGGTCGTGGCCCATCTCGGTGAGGCGGTACTCGTAGCGCGGCGGTCGCTCCTGGTAAGGCACCTTCTTCAGCGCGCCCGCCTCCACCAGCCGGCTCAGGCGGTCGGCCAGTACCTGACGGGTGACCCCGAGGCTGGCCTGGAACTCATCGAAGCGGCGCATGCCGAGAAAGCAGTTGCGCAGGATCAGCAGCGTCCAGCGGTCGCCGAGGATCGCCAGGCTGCGCGCCATCGAACAGGGCGTTTCGCCGACTTCTTGCCATTTCATGGGGTTCTCCCGGAAAAACCTCCGTCCATTCTAGGGGGCCGCTTCGGAGCTTGACCAGTTCCAAATTGGAACTTAGTATCCGGCCGAAAAGGTCATGGACCCGGCGCGCTCCTGCCAGGATCGGACAAACCAGCACTACGGACGGGTCCCATATCAGCGCCCGCATAGTAAGTTCCGATTCGGAACTGTAGAAGCGTCGAGCATGAGAGGGAAAGGCCGATACGACGGGGCGCCGTGTGCCGCCCGCGCGTCGTCCTTGCAGCACAGCGTCAGGCAGTCCCGAAAGAACGAAGCCCGCACGGCTGGGGTGTGCCCCAGGTTGCGCCGGCAACGACAACAACGAGGAACACACCGTGACTACGCCGTCCCCGCAATGGAAGAAGACCGCCTGTATCCTCTGCAGCCTCAACTGCGGGCTGGAAGTGCAGACCGAGAATGGCCGCATCAGCAAGATCCGCGGCGATGACGACCACCCCGCCTCGCAGGGCTACGTCTGCGAGAAATCGCAGCGCATGGACTACTACCAGAACGGCGCCGACCGCCTGGACACGCCGATGCGCCGGCGCCCCGATGGCAGCTACGAAGCCATCGACTGGGACACGGCGATCCGCGAGGTGGCGGAGAAGTTCCTCGCCATCAAGCGCAGGCATGGCGGCGAAAGCATCCTCTACTACGGCGGCGGCGCGCAGGGCAACCACCTCGGCGGCGCCTACGGCGACAGCACGCTGAAGGCCCTCGGGGTGAAGTACCGCTCCAACGCCCTGGCCCAGGAAAAGACCGGCGAGTTCTGGGTCCAGGGCAAGATGTTCGGTACCGGCGTGCACGGCGACTTCGAGCATTGCGAGGTGGCCATCCTGATCGGCAAGAATCCCTGGCAATCCCATGGTTTCGCCCGCGCCCGCGTGCTGCTCAACGCCATGGCCAAGGATCCCGCGCGCTCGATCATCGTGATCGACCCGCGCCTGAGCGAAACCGCCGCCCTGGCCGACTTCCACCTGCAGATCCGTCCGGGCACCGACGCCTGGTGCCTGGCGGCGCTGGTCGGGATCATCGTCCAGGACGGGCTGCTGGCGCGCGACTGGCTGGCCGAGCACACCAGCGGCTACGAGCACATCGTCGACGAACTGAACGCCATCCCAGTGGCCTACTGCGCCGAGACCTGCGGGGTGGCGGAAGACAAGCTGCGCGCCGCCGCCCGGCGGATCGCCAGCGCCAGCAGCGTATCGGCGCTGGAAGACCTGGGCATGCAGATGAACCTGCACTCGACCCTCGGCAGCTACCTGCAACGCCTGGTCTGGTTGCTCACCGGCCATTACGGGCGCCCCGGCACCAGCAACGCCTTCGTGCCCTTCCTCTCGCTGTCCAAGGCCAGCAAGGGCGATACCTCGATGGGCAAGAAGGGCGCGCCACGCGTCGAGAAGCGCAGCCCGGTGGCCAACGCCAAGATCATCATCGGCCTGATTCCCTGCAACGTGATTCCAGAGGAAATCCTCACCGACCATCCCAAGCGCTATCGCGCCATGCTGGTGGAGACCGGCAACCCGCTGCATTCGCTGGCCGATAGCCAGCGCATGCGCGAAGCCATGCGCGCCCTGGAGCTGTCGGTGGTGATCGACGTGGCCATGACCGAGACCGCGCGCCACGCCGACTACGTGCTGCCGGCGGCGAGCCAGTTCGAAAAGGCCGAGGCGACCTTCTTCAACCTGGAATTCCCGCGCAACGCCTTCCATCTGCGCGCGCCGCTGTTCCCGGCGCGCCCCGGCACCCTGCCGGAAGCGGAGATCCACGCCCGCCTGCTAGAAGCCATGGGCGTGCTCGGCGAGAAAGACTACCGGCCGCTGCGCCTGGCCCTCAAGCTCGGGCGCAAGGCGTTCTCGGCGGCCTTCCTCGCCGCCGCGGCGACCCGCCCCAAGGTCATGAAATACGCGCCGGTCCTGCTCTACCGTACCCTCGGCCCGACCCTGCCCGCCGGCATGGAAGCGGCCGCGGCGATCTGGGGCATCTGCCAACTGCACGTGCTGAACAACCGCAAGACCGCTGCCCGCGCCGGCTTCGACGGCTTGCCGCCGCTGGCCGCCGACCGCCTGTTCCAGGCCATGCTCGACAACCCGTCCGGGGTGGTCTTCGCCGAAACCACCCACGCCGAAAGCTGGCAGGCCGTCGCCCGTCCCGAACAGCGGATCAACCTGCACATCCCCGAACTGTTGCCGGAACTGGCCAAGCTCGCCCACAGCGCGCCACCCCACGATCCGGCCTACCCGTTCATCCTCGCCGCCGGCGAGCGACGCAGCGACACCAGCAATACCGCCGTACGCGACACCGGCTGGCACCGCCGCGGGCGCTACGGCACCCTGCGCATCAGTCCGCAGGACGCCGAGGCGCTGGGCTGCGCCGACGGCGAGGTGCTGCGCGTGGTGACCCGCCGCGGCGACGTCGAGGCGGAAGTGGAGATCAGCGACATGATGCAGCCGGGCAATATCTCCCTGCCCAACGGCCAGGGCCTGGACTACCGCAACGCCGAGGGCGAGGTGGTGCGCCGGGGCGTGGCGCCCAACGAGGTGACCGACTGCACCCAGCGCGACTTCCTCGCCGGCACGCCCTGGCACAAGTACGTGCCGGCGCGCCTGGAACGGCTGGCGACGCCCGCCGCTACGAACGCCTGAGCCAGGGAGGACGATCATGACCTTCGTCGTGCTGGAAGAATGCATCCGCTGCAAACACACCGACTGCGTGGAAGTCTGTCCCGTGGACTGCTTCTACGAAGGCCCCAACTTCCTCGTCATCCACCCCGATGAATGCATCGACTGCGCGCTCTGCGAGCCGGAATGCCCGGTCGCCGCGATTCGCGCCGAGGACGAGGTGCCGCTCGGGCAACGGCAGTTCATCGCCCTCAATGGCGAACTCGCCGCGCATCCCAACTGGACGCAGATCACCCGCAAGAAGCCGGCGCCCGACGACCACGACGCCTGGTTCGGCCTGCCGGGCAAGCTGGCCGAACTCGACCGCAACGGCGCCTGAGGCGCTGACGGTGCTCAGGCTTCGGCGCGCGAACGCATGAGCCGCCGGTAACGGCGGGTCTGCAGGAGCGCGCCGGCCTGCTGCGCGAGCAACGCGCACAGCGGCGACACCCGTGGGTTGGTCGCCCTGCCCCGGCTCAGCTTGCGCAACTGGAACTTCACCGCGGCCATGTTCGCCAGCGAGGCCAGGGGTTTGTTCCTCCAAGTTATCGGCCGCAACTGCGGCGCCGAGTCCTTGCCGGCGCGCCAGTCGCGCGGCAGGTTCGGCTCGATCGCCAGCGCCGTGCCGATGCCGACCATGTCCACCCCGCTGGCCAGCACCTGCTCGGCCACCGGCCGCCGGCGGATGCCGCCCGTGACCATTACCGGCATCCGCGCCGCCGCGCGGATGTCGCGGGCGAACTCGACGAAGTAGGCCTCGCGGGCCAGGGTCCGCCCGTCGCGCGCTTCGCCCTGCATGGCCGGCGCCTCGTAGCTGCCGCCCGACAGCTCGACCAGGTCGATGCCCAGGCCATCGAGCATCCGTACCACCTCGCGGGCATCGTCGGCGCTGAAGCCGCCGCGCTGGAAATCGGCGGAATTCAGCTTCACCGCCACCGCGAAGCCAGGGGCAACCTCGGCGCGCACCGCCCGGACGATCTCCAGCAGCAGGCGCGCGCGATTCTCCAGGGAGCCGCCCCAGGCGTCGCTGCGGCGGTTGCTCAGCGGCGAGAGGAACTGGCTGAGCAGGTAACCGTGGGCGGCATGGATCTCCACCCCGCTGAAGCCGGCCCGCTCGGCCAGGACGGCGCTGCGGGCGAACCGCTGGATCACCTCGGCGATCATCGCCTCGTCCATCGCCTTCGGCGTAGCGAAGTGCCTGGACATCCCGCCCAGTTCCAGCGGCACCGCCGAGGGCGCCCAGGCCTGCTGGCCGAGATTGGCCTGCATCTGCCGGCCGGGATGGTTGATCTGCAACCAGAACTGCGCGCCGGCGGAACGCCCGATGCGCGCCCAGTGGCGGAACTTCTCCAGTTGCGCGTCGTCTTCCAGGACCACCCCGCCGGGGCCGGTCATGGCACGGCTGTCGACCATCACGTTACCGCTGATCAGCAGCCCGGCGCCGCCGTCGGCCCAGGCCTGGTAGAGGCGCATCAGGCGTTCGGAGGGGGCCTGCGCGGCATCGGCCATGTTCTCCTCCATGGCGGCCTTGGCGAGGCGATTGGGAATGGTCGAGCCGTTGGGAAGCGTCAGCGTGTCGAACAGGTTCATGGGCCTACCTCATGAGGACAGTGGCCCGACGATAAGATTGAAGTCGACTTCAAGGTCAACGCTTTTTTTTCCGCGCCGCCTGAGCCCCGACCGGGTGCCGGGAGCGCGCCCCGGCACCCGGCGCGCTCAGCCGCGGATGAAGGCCAGCAGGTCGGCGTTGATCACCTCGGCCTGGGTGGTCGGCATGCCGTGCGGGAACCCCGGATAGATCTTCAGCGTGCCGTTGCGCAACAGCTTCGCCGAGAGTACGCCGGAATTCTCGTAGGGCACGATCTGGTCGTCGTCGCCATGCATCACCAGCACCGGGATGTCGATGCGCTTCAGGTCATCGCTGAAGTCGGTCTGGGAAAAGGCCACGATCCCATCGTAGTGGGCCTTGGCGCCGCCCATCATGCCCTGCCGCCACCAGTTGCGGACGATCCCTTCCGAGGGCTGCGCCCCGGGACGGTTGTAGCCATAGAACGGGCCGGCGGGAATGTCCTGGTAGAACTGCGCGCGATTGGCCGCGAGCTGCGCCTGGAGATCGTCGAAGACGCTCTTCGGCAGGCCGCCCGGATTGCCCTCGGTCTTCACCATCAGCGGCGGTACCGCGCTGATGATCGCCGCCTTCGGCACCGGGTCGTCGGGATAGCGGGCGATGTAGTGGACGACCTCGCCGCCGCCGGTGGAATGGCCGACATGGATCGCCCCGCGCACCCCGAGGCGCTCGACCACCGCCGCCACGTCGTCGGCGTAGTGGTCCATGTCATGGCCGTCCCAGACCTGGCTGGAACGACCGTGGCCACGGCGGTCGTGGGCCACTACGCGAAAGCCCTCGGCGAGGAAGAACAGCATCTGCGCATCCCAGTCGTCGGAACTCAGTGGCCAGCCATGATGGAAGTAGATCACCTGGGCGTCGCGCGGCCCCCAGTCCTTGTAGAAGAGTTCGACGCCATCCTTCGTTGTCACGTAACCCATGTCGCTTCTCCCGATCGGTGTGGATGCAGGCAACGGCGCCACCCTGCGGCCGCCGTCCCCTGTGTAGAGTAGAAAGCCGCCTGCGTTGCGCCGCCTGGACGAGGAAAACGCGACCGGCGGTAGCGCCCATGCGGCCTGGCGAACCCGTCGATGGAGGCGAGTTCGTCGCCCGGCCGTGAAACCACCCTAGGCTTGAAGTAGGCTTGAAGGTCAACGCGTTTCGAGGTGCGACATGAAAATCGGCGAACTGGCCAAGCTCACCGGCCTGGCGACATCGCGCATCCGCTTCTACGAGGCCAGCGGCCTGATCCGCTCGCAGCGCAAGGCCAACGGCTACCGCGACTATGCGGCAGACACCGTGTGGATCCTGGAGCTGGTCACCGGCGCCCAGGGCGCCGGCTTCTCCCTGGAGGAGATCGCTCGCCTGCTGCCGAGCGGCGACGGCGCCTGGCAGCACGGCGAGCTGCTCGAAGGCTTGCGCCGCAAGGTGGCCGAGATCGAGGCCCTGCAACGACGCCTGGAACAGAACAAGGCACAATTGCTGGTGGCCATCGAAAGCATCGAGAACAAGCCGGACGGCCTGCAGTGCACGGAAAACACCCAGCGCGTGCTGGAGCGCCTGCGCGAGGAAGGCCCTCCCCAGACGGTCGGGCGTCCACGGCAAACCCGCTCGCGGGGGTCCTCTCCCACGCCGGCGGAGCAGCGGCTTTCCGACGCTTGACCTTGAAGTCGACTTGAATCTTAGAGTGACGCCAACCCACCCGGACAGCCTGCCGAAACCGGCTGCCGACGGGATCACTCACCGAGGAAGGTCAACGCAATGACCAAGCGCATCCTGCACGTCGTCACCAACGTCGCCCACTATGCCGATCCGACCCAGCCCACCGGGCTGTGGCTGTCGGAGTTGACCCATGCCTACGAGATCTTCGCCGCCCGGGGCTACCAGCAACGCCTGGTCAGCCCCCGCGGCGGCGAGTCGCCGCTGGAGCCGCGCGCCCTCGGCTGGCCCCACGCCGACGCCAGCGCCAAGGCCTGGCTGGCCGACGAGGCACGCCTGGCGCTGCTGGCCGACACTGCCGCTCCCGAGCAGGTCGACGCGGAGGCGTTCGACGCCATCTATTTCACCGGCGGCCACGGCGTGATGTGGGACTTCCCCGACGACGCCGGGCTGCAGCGCCTGACCCGCGAGATCTACCAGCGCGGCGGCATCGTCTCGTCGGTCTGCCACGGCTATTGCGGCCTGCTCAACACACGCCTGGACGATGGCCGCCTGCTGGTCGCCGGGCGCCGCCTCACCGGCTACTCCTGGATCGAGGAAGTGCTCGCCGGGGTCGCCCGCAAGGTGCCGTACAACGTCGAGGAAGAAATGAAACGACGCGGTGCGCTCTACGAAAGAAGCCTGCTGCCGTTCACCAGCAAGGTGGTGGTCGACGACCGCCTGGTCACCGGGCAGAACCCGCAGTCGGCCAAGGCCACGGCCGAGCAGGTGGCCGCCCTGCTCGGCTGAACGCGGCGTGTCAGTCCTGCGCGCGCCTCATCTGGAAGTCATGGCGCCGCTTGCCGATGAAGAACGATTCTGCATCGTCCCGTCGGCCAGGGGCCGCAGGATCGTCGCAGTGCTGGTCGTGTGGTAGGGGTCGAACTCGTCGAAGGGCGACGCGGCGGCCTACGCCAGCGGCTTGAGCATGAGGAAGTTGCGCACGCTGTAGTAACCCTGCGAATCCTGCCAGTCGAGAGCAGCCAGGTTCTGCATGCCGGCCTCCCACGGCTGGTTGTCGAACAGCGCCTCCACCGTGCGCTGGTTGCCGAAGGCACAGAAGAAATGCCGGAACCAGTGCAGGCGCGCGTCCAGCGGCTCGGTGCGGATCGCTCGCTCGATGCTCGGGAACAGCCCGGCCGGCAGCGGCGGCGCCTTGCCTTCGGCGCCGCGCAGGCCGAGGTTGCCGATATGCACCTCGAAACGCCGCTCGCCGATCTCCCAGGTCTCCACCATCACCTGGTCCTCCTCGGCCTGGCCCCAGAGCGCGGAAAGCAGCACGTGGAAAGAGTTGGAGGCGAAGTTACGCAACGCGTCCTGCAAGCCGTCCTCGCCGCTGCCGATGCCGGCGAAGGCTTCCTGCAACTGGCGCTCGTCCTCCAGCAGCACGTCGACATCCAGCCGCCCGGTCTTCTCCCCCGCATACCAGGTGGCGCGGATCGCCGGTAGCCGCCCGGCTGGCGCCACCCATTCGCCGTGCACGACGCAGTCGATCCGGTGGGATTCGAACAGAGCAGCCAGATGCTGCGAGACGGAGACCGCTTCCATGGGTTGTCCTTGCATGGTCGAGGGCGCGCCGCCGAGGCGCTGCCCGGCGAGGCCGGCGAGGCCGGGCGAAACGCGGCATAGGGTAGCGCAGATCGGAACCCTCGGCGCCGCCAGCTTCGCCACGCTGGCGCAGCGACAGCCAAGAGCCCTCCTGCCGTCGCTGCTGCGAGCGGGGCCTCGTCCACCTGGCTGGTCTGGCGCAGGCGTGGGACAGGTCGGGCCGAAGCACCCTCCCAGGCCCTGGCCGAGAACTCGGGCGCATAGGCAGGGAAACGCATCGGTAACGATGAGCCGGACGTAGTGCGCAGGAACCCGGAAGGGAATGCGACATCAGATTTTTCTGTTTGGCAACGTCCGCGGCTGCTTCATGTGTTGGCCGAACAAGAATGACCATCGGCAAGCCCGCGACGTTGTTCTGCGTCTGTCCTTCAGACCGACTCGACGGTGACCCAGTAACGCGTCAGGTAGCGCACGCGCACCGGCAGCGACTTGCCCAGGTTCTGCAGGACCGCGTCGATCCGGTCCAGGCGGTAGGCGCCGGAAAGGCGCAGCTCCGCCACCTCGGCGGCGCAGCGCAACACCCCGGTGCGATAGCGGGACAGCTCGGCGATGAACTCGCCCAGCGGCCAGTCCACCACCGTCAGCACGCCCTGCGTCCAACTGCCTTCGCCTTCGCGCAAGGGCGTCGACGAGTAGCCGCGTCGCTCGTCGAAGAGAGCCTGCTGGCCGGCTGGCAGGCGCATCGGCCGGGTCGGCGTTTGCAACGGGCGTAGCTCCACTGCATGGCTGAGGACGCAAACGCGCGTGCGCGGCCCCTCGCAACGCACGCTGAAACGGGTTCCCAGCGCGCGCACGCTGCCTTGTGCGGTGTGCACGAGGAACGGGCGAGCGCTCTGCGCGCTTTCCACGAGGATCTCGCCCCGCCACAGGTACGCCTGGCGCAGGCTTTCGTCGTAGGCCAGGTCCAGCGCGGTGGCGCTGCTCAGGTCGACCCGGGTACCGTCCGCCAGGCGCAGTTGGCGGCGTTCGCCGACGCCCGTGCGCTCCCCGGCGAGGAGCGCACGGTAAGGCAGGCCGCCGCTCGCCAGCCAGCCGCTACCCGCGGCGCAGGCCAGCAGGGCGAGCGTCTTGAGCAGCGCTCGGCGCCGCGCACGCACGCCTGCCAGCGTGTGCAAGGAGGTCTCCGCCGGCAGCGCCGCCCATTGGCCCTGCAAGCGCTCGATACGCTCCCAGGCCCGACGGTGTCGCGGGTCGGCCTCCAGCCATTCGCGCCAGGCCTGGCGCTCGCCATCGTTCGGCGGTTCCGCGCCGAAGCGCACGTACCAGGTGGCGGCGGCCTCCAGCACCTCGATCTCCAGTTCCATGGTCAGTCCTTGCAGAGCAACAGGCAGCGGGTCATGGCGCGAACCATGTGGTTCTCCACGGTGGTCATCGAGACGCCCAGGCGCTCGCCGGCCGACCTGTAGGTAAGCCCTTCGAGCTGTACCGCGAGGAACACCTGGCGGGTACGCTCGCCCATGCCGTCGAGGGCGAGGTCGATGGCAGTCAGGGTCTCCAGGATCGACAGTCGCGTTTGCGCTGGAATGTCCAGCGGCTCCGGCCGCGCGGCCAGGCTGTCCAGATAGGCCTGCTCGGTGGCGCAGCGGCGGAAGCTGTCGCTCATCAGCGCCCGGACGCTCGCGCTCAGATAGCAGCGCGGTTCGCGGAGGGCCTCGGCGCTACGCGAGGCGAACACGCGCACGAAGGTGCCGTGGGCGAAATCGGCGGCATCCTGGGCATTGCCCAGGCACAGGCGAAGCCATTGCCGGAGCCGGCTTCCATGCTCGACGCGGGGTTTGCCTATCGAGGCCGTCGGGCACGCTGGCCGTTCTTCTTGCGGTGGATGGGGGCTGGCGGGAGGGAGCATGGCAGTTCACGACACTTATGATAATGAGTCTCATTCTATTTACGCCCGAAGCGGAACTGCAACTGCGCATGCGATCGCCCGGCAGCGCCACCGTTCGGCGCCCAGCACGGCTCGAAACGCCCGCAGGTCTAGACTTCCACGGTCGCCCCCGCCCATGGAGACCCAGCCATGATCAGCAAGAACACCATCTGCCTCTGGTACGACAGTGCCGCCCTGGAGGCCGCGACCTTCTACGCCGAGACATTTCCTGACAGCGCCGTGCTGGCTGTCCATCGTGCGCCCGGCGACTACCCTTCCGGCAAGGAGGGTGACGTGCTGACGGTGGAGTTCCGGGTGATGGGCATTCCCTGCCTCGGCCTCAACGGCGGCCCGGCCTTCCGCCACAGCGAAGCGTTCTCCTTCCAGGTCGCCACCGACGACCAGGCCGAGACCGACCGCCTGTGGAACGCCATCGTCGACAATGGCGGCGAGGAAAGCGCCTGCGGCTGGTGCCGCGACAAATGGGGCATCTCCTGGCAGATCACCCCGCGCGTTCTCAGCGAAGCCATCGCCAGCCCCGACCGCGCGGCGGCCAGGCGCGCCTTCGAGGCGATGATGACGATGGGCAGGATCGATATCGCCACCATAGAGAAGGCCTTCAAGGGCTGAGCGCCCCAACGCCTTGCAGAGGAGTACCGAAATGGATCGATTCACCGGCGGCTGCCTCTGCGGCAAGGTCCGCCTGGTGGCGAGCGGCCAGCCCTATCGGGTCGGCCTCTGCCACTGCCTCGACTGCCGCAAGCACCACGGCGCGTTGTTCCACGCTTCGGCGATCTTCCCCGAGGAGGCGGTGAGCATCGAGGGCGAGACCCGCGACTACGCCGGGCGTTTCTTCTGTCCGCAGTGCGGCTCGTCGGTGTTCTCGCGCAGCGCCGACGAGATCGAGGTCAGCCTCGGCGCCCTCGACGCTCCCGACCAGTTCCAGCCCACCTACGAACTCTGGACCATCCGCCGCGAGGGCTGGTTGCCGGCGTTTCCGCTGGCACGGCACTATGAAAGGGATCGCGAAGGCGACGGCCGTAGCGAAGAGTGACGTTATTCCGCCAGGAGAAGGGAGGCAGCATGGACGAACTGTTCGAAGAGCACCTGGAGATCGCCAAGGCGCTGTTCGCCCAGCGCTTGCCGTACTGGTGCGATGTCTTTCTGCGCCCGGCCGACCGGGCTTTCAACGCCTACCTGAATGCCCGCGGCCAGGCCTCCACCTACCTGGTGCTCGAAGGCTTCGATCCGGTCTATATTCCTCGCGGCTGCGACCTCGACGCCGTGCGCGCGACCGCCAGGGCCAGGGCGCGACTGAGAGAAGCGGGGCTGGGCGAAGACGCGCTGCCCGTACTGCTCTGAGCGCAGGCCGCCAGTATCGCGGAAGCATCTGCTGGCAATTCCTCCCACCGCACTGTCCGCCAACGGAAGGCTACATGAACGCCCACCCCTACCTGCTCCGTCTCGCCGCCGGCCTGGCGCTGCTCCTGCCGGCCGCCTGCACGTCCCCTGCCCCGCCAGCACCGAACCTGACCGAGCTGTTCGCCGACGCCCTGCACTGCCGCGGCGACTTCCCCGACGCCCGCGCCCGCGCAACCGCCGAGCGCCTGCGCGCCGAGGGCGTCGAAGTGCTGGATCGCGCGCCCGGCGAGACCCTCGACCTGCTCTACCGCTTCGCCACCCCGCTGCGCATCGACGGCAGCCTGGTGAACGCGGTGCGGGTACGCGGCGACAGCGGCGTGCTGGTGATGGCCTACGCCGAGGGCGACCTCGAAGACTTCGCCCGGCGCCAGGGCGCGACGCCGCACCCGGCGGAACGCGCCGCGCTGGATGGTTTCGGCGAGCTGGAGGTGCTCTACAGCCGGCCGCTGTCGCCGCGTCCCGGCCTCGACGAAAGCCCGCCGCGCCTGGTGATCGGGCGCGGGATCGAGGCGGCGGCGCAGGCGTTCCGCTGGGGCTGCCGGAGCTACGACGGTTGAGCAGGCGCTCCGCCAAGCCTGGCACCCGGAACTCGTAGCGGTTTTCGTCGCCTCCGGCGAGGTCAGGGTTGGAGACATGGCCCTCGGGGCAATATGCTGTGGCCACGACACACGCTGTGAGCGACTATCGATGCCAGGGACTGCACTGTTCGAAAAGCCACGCTGGTTGCGCGACCTCCTGCGCTTCCTGCCCCTCAAGAGTCAATTCGTCCTCTCCGGGAACATCCGCGACCTGCAAGCCTGTGAAGTGGTGCCGGGTACGGTCACCGCGCAGAGCTTCAACCAGACCCTCTGCGACGCCCTGCTGGACGCCGGCTACACCCAGGTGCTGGCCTGGGATCCGCTGGCCGGGTTCCGCGTGCTCGGCCGGCCGGGCAGCGAGGCGGGCGCCACTCCGCAGGTGCTTCTCGACCTCGGCCTAACCCCGGTGGACGGCGCCGCGCCGGCCGGCACCGACCTGCTCGGCGCAACCCTGCAACGCCTGGTCAACCGTAGCGGCGAGCCGATCGCCCTGATCGTCGACTTCGCCTCGCGCCTGGCGGTGCGCAACGACGCCCTGAGCGCCGCCGAGCATCAGTTGTTCACCCAGGCCCTGGTGCTCTCCCACCAGGCCCGCAGCCGTCCCGCCGGGGAACAGCGCAAACCGTTCTTCAACAGCGTGCTGTGGGTGGTGGAAAAGGAAGGCGACCTGCCCGACTGGCTGCTGGTGGACAACCCGCGCCTGCGCCATATCCCGGTGTCGAAGCCCGACCAGCCGGCGCGCCGGGCCCTGGCCCCGGCGCTGCTCCGCGGGCTCGGCGGCGCGGGCGTCGCCGAGGAGGCCCTGCAACAGGCCGCCGCAACCTTCGTCGAGAACACCGAAGGCCTGCTGCTCCTCGATCTCAACGCCATCGTCCAACTGGCGCGCGTGGAAGGCCTGGCCATGGAACGCATCGCCGACGCCGTGCGCCGCTACAAGGTCGGCGTCACCGAAGACCCCTGGCTGAAGATCGACCGCCAGCGCATCCGCCAGGCCGACGAGATCGTCCGCCGCCGGGTCAAGGGCCAGCAGCACGCGGTGACCCACATGCTGGACATCGTCAAGCGCGCGATGACCGGGGTCGGCGCCAGCCGCAAGGGCAACCGCCCGCGCGGCGTGGCCTTCCTCGCCGGGCCCACCGGGGTCGGCAAGACCGAGCTGGCGAAGACCGTCACCAGCCTGCTGTTCGGCGACGAGAGCGCCTACATCCGCTTCGACATGTCCGAGTTCAGCGCCGAGCATGCCGACCAGCGCCTGATCGGCGCGCCGCCCGGCTACGTCGGCTACGACGTCGGCGGCGAACTGACCAACGCGATCCGCGAAAAACCCTTCAGCGTGGTGCTCTTCGACGAGATCGAGAAAGCCCACCCCCGGATCCTCGACAAGTTCCTGCAGATCCTCGACGACGGCGTGCTCACCTCCGGGCGCGGCGATCGCGTGTACTTCTCCGAGGCGCTGATCGTGTTCACCTCGAACCTGGGCATCTACCGCCAGGGGGAGAACGGCGAACGGGTCGCCAACGTGCTCCCCGGCGAATCCTTCGAGGCGGTGCAGGGCAAGGTCCACGGCGAGATCGAGCGCTACTTCAAGCTGGTTCTCAACCGCCCGGAAATCCTCAACCGGATCGGCGAGAACATCATCGTCTTCGACTTCATCCGCGCCGACGTCGCCGAGCAGATCTTCACCCAGATGGTCGACGGCACCTTCGCTGACCTCCGCGAGCAGCGCCTCGTCATCGAGCTGGCCGAAGCGCCGCGCCAGGCGCTGCACGACCTCTGCCTGGGCGACCTGTCCAACGGCGGCCGCGGCATCCGCAACCAGCTCGAAGCGCGCCTGCTCAACCCGTTGTCGCGAGCACTGTTCGACCAGGACGCGCAGCCGGGCGAGCGCTTCCTGATCAGCGCCCTGGACGCCGACGGCCTGACCCTGGAACGCCGCTGAGATGGAACTGAGCCTGTCGCGGGTGCATTTCCCGGTGACCACCCTGGGCCCGGGACGGCGCCTGGGCATCTGGTTCCAGGGCTGTAGCATCCGCTGCCCCGGCTGCATCTCCGCCGATACCTGGGGGCCGGGACGGCAGCGCATCGCCCTGGCACGCCTGCTCGCCGACATCCAGCCATGGCTGGAGCAGGCCGAGGGCATCACCGTCTCCGGCGGCGAACCCTTCGAGCAGTTCGCTGCCCTCCTCGCCCTGCTCGGCGAACTGCGCCAGCGCAGCCGCGCCGACATCCTGGTCTACAGCGGCTACCCGCTGGAGCATCTGCACGTGCAACTGGAACAGGCCGCCGGGCTGATCGACGCGCTGATCAGCGACCCCTACCAACAGCACGCCGAACAGAGCCTGGCCCTGCGCGGCAGCGACAACCAGCGCCTGAGCCTGCTCACCGAACTCGGCCGCGCGCGCCTCGGCGGCTACCAGCGGCCACTGCGCGAAGACGACAAGGCCCTCGACCTGATGTTCGACCACGACGGCAGCGTGTGGATGGCCGGCATCCCGCGCCGCGACGACCTGCTGCGGCTACAGGACCTGCTGCGCGACCAGGGCCACCAACTTAGCGTCAGCGCCCATCGGCCGCGCTGAATGGATCGATACCGATGATACGTTTCTGCCCCAACTGCCAGAGCGAACGCTCGCTTTCGGAAATTTTCTGCGAAGGCTCGATCCAGGGCCAGCCCTGCGGCTGGGACCTTTCCGCCGAAGCCATCCATCCCGCCGGCTGGCGACCGCAACCGGTGCTGACCCAGGAAGCCATCGCGCCACCCGCCAGCGAGCCGCCAGCGGCGTCCGCCCCGCTCTGCGCCAACGGCCACCCGCTGCAACCCGGCGACCTGATGTGCCTGGAGTGCGGCGCCGCGCCGGCCGAAGGCCCGCTGCCGATGCAGGCCGAGGCCACGCCGCAGCCCGCCGTCACGGAAACCCTGATCGACGGCTGGCGCCTGCTGCGGCAGATCGTCAGCAGCGACGGCGTGCGCGAGCGCTACCTGGCCGAACATGCGGAAAGGGCCCGTCAGGCGGTGCTCACCCTGTATCGCCCGGGCGCCGAGCCGGACCCGGCGATCTACGACGTGATCCGCCGCCTGCCGCGCGAACACGTGCCGGAAATCCTCGCCAGCGGCCGCTGGGACGAGCGCGCCTACGAAGTGGTCGAGGAACTCACCGGCGGCAGCCTCGCCGAGCTCGGCACCGTGCTGGAGGACCGCGAGGCGGTGCGCCACGTGGTCCGCGAGCTGGGCCACGCCCTGCACGTGTTCAACGAAGCCGGCCTGCGCCACCGCGACCTGCGCCCGGCCAGCCTGCTGGTGCGCAGCCACGAGCCACTGGACCTGGTGATCAGCGGCTTCGGCTCGGCCCGCCTGTCGGAGTTCGACCTGGATATCGTCTCGCCGCTGGAGACCAGCCGCTACATGGCCCCCGAGGCGATCGCCGGCGGCGTGGCGGCGGCTTCCGACTGGTGGAGCCTGGGCATGATCCTGCTGGAGCAGTTGACCCGCGGCGCCTGCTTCGAAGGGGTCAACGCCAACGCCTTCCTGATCCACGTACTGGCCAACGGCGTGGCGCTGCCCGACGACCTCGACCCGCAGTTGCACCTGCTGCTGCGCGGCCTGCTTGCACGCGACCGCCACCAGCGCTGGCAGTGGCCGCAGGTACAGGCCTGGCTGAACGGCGAGGCGGTGGACGCGCCGGCCTCGGCGGACAGCGAAAAGGACGACGCCGAAGGCGCCAGCATCGCCCTCGGCGCCCGGCGCTTCCGCAAGCCGACGGTCTTCGCCCTGGCCGCGGCCCAGGCCGAGCACTGGGCGGAGGCCCTCGACCACCTGCTGCGCGGGGCGATCGTCACCTGGGCCGAGCACATCGGCCTGTCGCCCAGGCTGCTCGCCGGCCTGCGCCAGGTGGCCCAGCACGAGGGGCTGGAGGACGACTTCCGGCTGATGCTGGCGCTCAAGCTGCTGAACCCGGAAATCCCGCTGATCCAGCGCGGCGAGATCGTCACCCCCGGCTGGCTGCTGGAGCATCCGCTGGAGGGCCACCGGCTGATCAGCGGCTCGGTGCCCGACCTGCTCGAACAGTTGCACACCGAAAGCTGGCTGTCGCGGCTCAAGACCCGCGCCGAGAACGTCCGCCAGCGTGCCCTGCACCAGCACATCGAACTCGCAGAAGAACAGTTGCGCATCTACCTGCTGTCGACCTCGCGGGCGCGCCTCGCCGCGCAGTGGCAGGAGCGCCAGCGCCTCCTGCCGGACACCGAGCACCCCGGCCTGCTGGCCCTGGCCGAGCGCCGGGTGATCGCCGAGGAAGACCTGATCGTCCTGCTCAGCGCCAACATCGGCCAGTTCCGTGCCGCCGAGGCGATCGTCGAGGAAGCCACCGGCCTGGCCCGCGACGCCGATGTGCACCTGTTCGACGCGGAGACCGCGCGCGGCCTGTTGCAGCACTCGCGGCAGGAGTTGTACCGCCGCGTCGACGAACGCATCAGCGGCTTCGCCCGCAGCGGCGTGCCCAGGGTCGACGAATGGGCCGAGCAGTTCCGCCTGGAGCGGCGCATGCCGTTGGCGAGGGTCCTGGTGCTGCTGGCGATCCCGCCGGAACAGTGGCTGGAACCGCAGAAGCAGCAGTACGTGTCGCAGATCCTCGATTTCTTCGAGAAGAAAGTGGTCGCCGCAGTGATGCGCGGGCCGCTGGTGCGCATGAGCATCGGCAAGAGCACTCCACGCATCGACCTCAACGAACTGGATAGCGCGCGACGCCCCGCCGCCGCTCTGCTCGACCACCTGCTGCAACGCAACGCCCGCGCGGTGAGCCTCGACCCGGACAGCTTCCTCGCCAACCCGCAACTGGAAGTGCGGCTCAACGCGCTGTCCCGGCAAAGCTCGCTGTACAAGCGCGACACCGGCATCGACGGCCTCTACCTGGGCTTCCCCTTCCTGCTCAACCGCGACCCGCGCGGCACCACCCGCACGCGCATCGTGCCGCTGCTACTGTGGCCGCTGAAGCTGCAACTGGAAGTCGGCAGCCGCGGCCAGGTGGCGCTGGCCTTCGACGGCGAACGCGAGGAAGTGCGCCTCAACCCGGCCCTGGAAAGCCTGCTCGGCCCCGAGCCGTGCAAGCGCTGGCGCAAGGTCGCCGACGAATTGCTCGGCCGCTCCGCGCTGCGCGCCGCCGACGTGATGGATGCCTTCGGCCTGCTCGCCACCCCGCGTGCGCGGGTGCTGGAAGGATTGCCGCCGAGTTCCACCGAGGTCACGCCCTACCAGGACCAACTGGCCTGCGCCGCGGTGCTGTTCCACGTCACCTTCATGGGCCAGGCGATCGGCGAGGACCTGCGCCAGCTGAAGAGCCTGCCGCCCTCCGGCACCGGCCTGGAGACCGCGCTGCGCCTGCGCGAGAACGACGAGCCGGAAGCCCGCGAGAGCCCGCCGGAGTTGCAGCGCTACTTCACCGTGGCCAGCGACCCGTCCCAGGAGGCCGCCGTGCTGCAGGCCCGGCAGAGCCCGGGGCTGCTGGTGGAGGGCCCGCCCGGCACCGGCAAGAGCCAGACCATCGTCAACATGGTCGCCGACGCCATCGGCCGCCAGCGCAGCCTGCTGATCGTCTGCCAGAAGCACGCCGCCCTGGAAGTGGTGCACAAGCGCCTGGTGGCCGAGGGCCTGGGCCAGCGCATCGTCATGCTCAACGACGTCAACCGCGACCGCGAACCGGTGATCCGCAACATCCGCGAGCAGCTCGAAGCGCTGTTCGCCGACGCCGGCGGCGCCCAGGGCTGGGAGCGCCAGCGCGAGCGCCTGGCGGCGCGTATCGAGGCGCTGGAAGGCGAACTGGACCGCTACCACCAGAGCCTGCACCGCGTGGACGAGGCCACCGGGCTGAGCTACCGGCGCCTGCTCGGCGAACTGATCGAGCTGGAGAAAGGCTCGCCGCCGCTGGACTTCCCGGCCCTGCGCCAGCGCCTGGCGGCGCTGGACATCGGCAGCCTGGCGCGCCTGGAGGAAAACTGCGCGCCGCTGGTCCGCCTCTGGCTACCGGCCCGCTACGAAGGCAGCCCGCTGGCGCAACTGCGCGCCTTCGCCACCGATCAGGCCACCCTGCAAGCCTTCGCCGACAGCCTGCGCGCCTTCGGCGAAGCGGAGAACGCCCGGCAGAAAGCCCTCGACGAACACCCGGCGAGCTTCGAGGTCGACGACCCGACGCCCTACCGCGCCTGGCTGGCAAGCCAGGTCGGTACCCTGCTGAATTTGCGCGAGGAGCAGCGCCAGCGCCTGGCCCACTGGCTGCCGCTGTTCCGCGACGCCACGCCAGGGCAGCCGAGCCGTGGCGACGGCCTGTTGGCGGAGGCCGAGCAGATCGAACGGCAACTGCGCCAGCTCGACCTCGAACGGCATGCGCCGCTGCTGTCGCCGGCCCTCGCCATGCTCGAAGAGAACAACCTCGAACGCTTCCAGGCCCACGCCCGCCAGGTGCTCGAGGCACGCACCTGGCTGGCTCGGCTCAACCCGCTGCGCCTGCTGCGGCGCGGCCGCCTGCGGCGCTTCCTGCGCGAGCACGGCGAGGCCGACGACGACAGCCGCCTGGCCGCCCTCCTCGGCGCCTGCGACCTGGAGCGCCAGTGGCGGCCGCTGCGCCGGCAACTGGCGGCGCTGCAACAGAGCCTGGGGCTGGCGACAGTCGCCACCGATGCCGGTCCGGAACTGACCGGCCTGGCCGGCCACGCCAGCCAGCAGCTGCGCGAGATCCAGACCCTGGCTCGTGGCCTGGCCCAAGCGCCGCGCGCCGAGCAGCTCGACGCGGTGATCCTCACCGGCGAGAAACAGCGCTTCGAAGCACTGCTCGGCGACCTCGACGCCGCGCTGATCCGCCAGGCCGCACGCCAGCTCAGCCTGGACAAACTGAAGGTGCTCGCCGACTGGCTCGGCGACGAACTGCTGGAACAGCTGCACCGCGCCATCGCCGGCAACCAGAGCAACCTGCCGGCCCTCGGCCGCCTGCGCGAGGCGCTACCGCAACTGGTCGCCTACCAGCGCTTCCGTGGCCGCGCCGGCCAGCTCGAAGCCGCCGAGCTGGAATTCCTGGCCCTGCTGCGCCAGCGCCAGGAACGACTCGACGCGATTCCCGCCGAAGCACTCGAAGCCACGGTGCGCCGCATGCTCAATCGCGAAGCGCGGCTGGGCTGGAAGCAGCGCCTGGAACAAGACAATCCGGAACTGCTGTTCAGCCAGGACGAAGCCAGGGCCAGGGTCGCCAGCCTCGCCGAAGCCGATGTGCAGATGCGCGCGCTGAACCGCGAACTGCTCGGCAAGGGCATCGACGCCGCGCGCCTGGGCAGCCGCAAGCAATGGGAAGACGTCACCCGCCTGACCGGCAAGCGCTCGCGGCGCCTGCGCGAGTTCATCGAGCTGGGCGCCGAACTCGGCCTGATGAGCCTGCGCCCGGTCTGGCTGATGAACCCCGACCTGGCCAGCCGCGTGCTGCCGCTCAAGGCCGGGCTGTTCGACATGGTGATCTACGACGAAGCCTCGCAGATGCCGGTGGAGTTCGCCCTGCCGACCCTCTATCGCGGGCGGGTCACGGTGGTCAGCGGCGACGAGAAGCAGATGCCGCCGACCGCGTTCTTCTCCAGCCGCGTGGAAAGCGACGAGGCCGAACTTTTCGACGGCGAAGCGCCCGACGAGGACGCCGACGAGGAGCAGCGCGAAGCCTACGAGGACACCTGGAACCGCCGCGAGATCAAGGACTGCCCGGACCTCCTGCAACTGGCGCGCAACGCCCTGCCCAGCACCACCCTGCAGATCCACTACCGCTCGGCCTACCGCGAGCTGATCGGCTTCTCCAACGCCTCGTTCTACGGCAACCGCCTGAGCGTGCCGGTACGCCATCCGCAGGCCAACATCCTGCGCATCAAGCCGCTGGAACTGATCCAGGTGAACGGCCTGTACCAGAACCAGAGCAACGAGCGCGAGGCCGAGCGAGTCGTCGACTACCTCGCCGAACTCTGGCGCCAACCCTACGCGGCGCGGCCGTCGGTGGGCGTGGTCACCTTCAACCGCAAGCAGGCCGACCTCATCGAGGAGCGCCTGGAACTGCGCGCCGAGCAGGACGAGACGTTCCGCGCCGCCTACAGCGAGGAGCGCGAGCGCAGCGAAGACGGCGAGGACATGGGCGTGTTCGTGAAGAACGTGGAGAACGTGCAGGGCGACGAGCGCGACGTGATCGTCTTCTCCTCCACCTTCGGCCGCAACGGCCAGGGCAGCTTCCGGCGCAACTTCGGCGTGCTCGGGCAGACCGGCGGCGAGCGCCGCCTCAACGTGGCGGTGACCCGCGCGCGGCGCAAGGTGGTGATGATCACCTCGATGCCGATCGGCGACATCTCCGACATGCTCGGCACCCAGCGCTCGCCGAGCAGCCCGCGCGACTACCTGCAAGGCTACCTGGAATACGCCCGCGCACTGTCCGCCGGCGAATTCGCCGGCACCGGCCAGCTGCTCGAGCGCCTGCAAACCGACCGCAGCGACCAGCGCCGCCAGCACTACCAGCGGCACGACGGCTTCAGCGAGATCGTCGGCGAGTATATCCGCTCGCTGGGCTGGTCCGCCGCGCCCGCCAGCGAAGGCGACGCCTTCGGCCTCGACTTCGCCATCGAGAACCCGGCCACCGGCCTTTACGCCATCGGCATCGAATGCGACGCCCCCTGCCACCCGCTGCTGGAACGCGCCCGCGCCCGGGAAATCTGGCGCCCCTCGGTGCTGCGGCGGGCGATCCCGTACCTCCACCGGGTTTCCTCCCAGGGCTGGTACCACGACGGCGACAACGAACGCGCACGGCTGCGCGCCGCCATCGAGAAGGCCCTGGCGCCCAGCGCGGAAACCCATCCCACGGCAGCAGCGGAGGCCTCCCAATGAGCGGACCGAAAGTCGTACGAATCGTCACCCGGGAAGAAGCCATCGCCACCTGCGAGCGCGACCTGCAACGCCTGGACAAGGCCCTCGCGCGCTGGGAAAACCAGGCCAGCCGGCTCGCCCAGCTCAGCGACGCCGAGCGCGCCGCCGCCCACGCCCGCCGCGCCAGCCTGCACGCCCTGCTCGAAGAGGAACGCTGGCTGGATGTGCAATTGCAGGTGAAGATCGAAAGCGAATTCCTCAAGCGCGACCTCGCCGAACGCGAAGAGCGCGCCATTCGCCAGGCTGCGGAAACGCGCCAGCGACACCGCCGCCTCCAGGAAAACGCCAGCGCCCTGCTCCAGGCCCTCGACGCCAGGCCCGATGCCGCCAGCGCGGCACTCCGGCAAACCCTGCAAGCGCTGGCCGACGGCGCCCTCCGCGACGACGCGGAAGCCCTGCTCGCCCAAGGCTTCGCCGCCCTCGCCAGCGCCCCCGCCGAGGAACGCCTCAGCGCAGCCCAGCACGAACTCGCCCAGCGCCTGAAGACCGACGAAACGCCCATCACCCTGGAACAGTGGCGCGCCCGCCAGCAACAGGACGCCCCGCGCGAACAGCGCCTGGCGCGCATCGACCGGCACATCGCCGAACTGCAACTGCTGCAAGGCGAGGCCAGCGCCCAAGCGTTCCTCGAGCGACTGGCCCGCGCCGAAGCCGAACAGCGCCCGGAGCGCCGCAACCTGCTGCTCGACAGCCTGGTTCTCGACCTCGCCCAGGCCGCCCGCGAACACCAGCAGCAACGCCAGCGCCTGGAACACCTGCAAGACCTCGCCAGCGAAGTCGCCGCCCTGGGCGCCGCCGAACACGCCGAACTGCTCCAGCGCGCCGCCGCCTGCCAGCCCGACAGCGATCCGCAGCAACTCGCCGAACTCACCGAACGATGCAACGCCATCCTCACCGCCCACCTCCAGCAACAGGCCGCCCTCGCCCGCCGCCAGGCCGTGCTCCAGGGCCTCGCCAGCCTCGGCTACGAAGTCCGCGAAGGCATGGCCACCGCCTGGGCGCAGACCGGCAGGGTCGTCCTGCGCAAACCCGCCACCCCCGGCTACGGCCTGGAAGTCGGCGGCAAGGCCGTCAACGGCCGCCTGCAACTACGCGCCGTCGCCCTCAACGCCAACCGCGACAGCCAGCGCGACCGCGACATCGAAACCCTCTGGTGCGGCGAATTCCAACGCCTCCAGGCCCTGCTCGCCGCCCAGGGCGGCGAACTCAGCGTGGAACGCGCGCTGGGAGTGGGAGAAGTGGCGTTGAAGGAGATTGGCGAGGAGGAGCAGCGGGAGATGGGGGTGGCGCGGCAGAGGGGGTTGTGAAGGGGCCGGCTGGCGCCTCGGCGAGGCATTCGATCCGGGCAGTCCTGATCCGAATGGAACAGCACCTGCTGTGGCTTGCCGCGCTGTTCGTAGGCCATTGTCCAGGGCCTTGATCACCAGCTCGGCATCCGGCTTGATCGAGAACGCCCAGCCGATCACCCGCCGTGTCTGCAGATCCAGCATCGCCGCCAGGTAATGCCAGCGGCCTTGCGCCCAGATGTAGGTGATGTCGCCACTCCACACCTGATTGGGATGCTCGGTCGCGAACTCGCGGTTCAGCCGATTTGGGATATCCGGCCGCTCAACATGGCCTGTCTATAGGCGTGCGAGCCCGGTTGCTTGCTGACCAAGCCCAGCTCACGCATCAACCGACGCACTCGGAAACGGCCAATGGTCACGCCCTCTTCGCGCAGCATGCCCAGGATGCTGCGACTGCCAGCCGAGCCCCGACTCTGGTAGAACAACTGGTTGAGCTGGCTGCGTAGCGCCACGCGGCGCGCATCGACCCGACGACGTCGAAGACGGTGGACGTAGTAGCAAGACCGCG